>JADYXS010000414.1 GCA_021772155.1 Candidatus Obscuribacter sp. | reverse complement strand
CACAAAAAGACCCTGAAAATGACCAAAAGCGGCAGAGGCTACCGCTTTTAGCAAAGGTTCGACTTGCCATACCGCCAACGGGTTGGCCGAACACTTACCCTTCCGGCATTAGCGATCAGTGACGGACCAAGGACGGGGCTATTTGAGCAATCGGGACAAGCGTTTTACACCGTCATCTATCTCTGCTTCGCTCAGCGTGGCGTAGCCTAAGACGAACGCGCCGGTGTTGCCGGGATCAACGCTGTAGAAAGACCCGGTGCTGACCAGCTCCACTCCCGACTGCGCGGCGCGTTCGACAAGCTGGTTATCGCTCAGCTTACTTTTGATCCGGATAATAACGTGCAGGCCCACATTGTCTGCAGTAAGCTCTGCTTTTGCGCCCAAGTAGCGGTCAATGGCAGCAAGCAGTGCCTTCCTTCTCTTCCCATACATCGTCCGCAACCGCCGCACTTGTTTCTCAAGCTCCCCAGCTGCCATGAACCCCGCCAGAGCAGATTGAATCGGCGGAGAAATCTGTCCCGAAGATAGCCGCAACGCTTGCGCGTATATAGGCACCAGCTGCTCAGGAATAATCATAAAGTCAAGGTCAAATGGTGGCGGTAAGATTTTCTTGAAGCTACTGAGATAGAGTGCGGTGCCATTATGCACCAGAGCTGACAGTGCCGGTACCGGCCGCCCTTCAAAGTTGAACTCAGCGTCATAGTCATCTTCTAGCACCAGGCATTTGACGCGCTGCGCCCAATTGAGTAAGTCGAGCCGCCGCTGCATCGTCAGAATGGAGCCCATCGGGAACTGATGCGCCGGCGTCACCAAAAGCACTTTTGGTGCCGGTGAACGAGGACCTGATGTAAGTTGGTCAACGCGCAGACCTTGTGCATCTACAGGGACTGACAAAATGGAAGTTCCGTGACTTTCAAACAACTCCCGCCCCGGAGGATAGGTTGGGTCTTCCATTGCTACAACATCTGTCGGTCCGCAGTGAATTCTGGCGATTAAATCGAGTGCTTGTCCGTACCCGGAGACGATCGCTACTTGCTCTGGCTGGCAAGAAATTTCGCGATTTCTCAATACCCAGCGAGCAATTTCTTCCCGTAGGTTATTGAGACCGAATGGATGCTTTGGCACTTCACCGAGGCTGGAGCTGGAACGCTTGAATTCGCTAAGCAAGAGGGACTGCCAGTTTCCGGGCGGATATTGGCTGAAGACTGGTTGCCAGCTAAAAAAACTGATGTCTGCCACACTCGATCCTGACACTAAGCCTTTTGCCGAAACTCTTTTGGCATACTCAGAGAGCCGCTTCACCAGCAACGGACCTGGTGCATTGTCCACAGCTTTATTTCGCCGAGGTTTTGGACCGATGCCGGAACCTAGAACGTAAGCGGCGACATATGTCCCTGACCGTGGGCGAGACTCCAGAAAACCTTCGGTAATGAGTTGCCGGTAGGCTTCCTTGACTGTCTTGCGTGAGACGCTCGCCTGGTCTGCGAGCTCGCGGCTTGACGGCATCCTTTGCCCTGGTTGCAGCTTTTTATCAGCAACCAGTTGACGAATTCGGTGATATAGCTGTCGTCGCAGCTCAAGTTCTGAGGAAAGATTGAGCTGGATTTGAAGTTCCATCAATTGCCCCTACTGCTATCCGACTTGGCGACTGTTACGCCGTTCGCTATCTGGCGTTACAGCTTCCGAATCTGACCAGCCGTGCCCACCCCTTGGTAGCCCGCCAGCTCGCGCAAGAATTGGTTGGCGAGACAAGTGATGGGATCACCACGGAAAAACAGCGACAAGTTTCTGGATACCTAAGATTCTATCAGTTCATCTTGCCAGAAGAGCCCAGATCGCGATAAGACCTTAGTATCACCTTTCTTTCTTTCTTTCTCTCAGGACAATACCCAAAACCAGTACCAACGCCAACATATTTTCATCGAACTTCCCGCCACCTGCCTGCAGGCTAAGAAGACCCCTGCTCGGCAAAATCTCCAACCAAGGAACCCATCATGTCGCTCCACGCCAGTGTCATACAACAAGCGCAGCAAGCAGAAGCTGAGCTTGGTGTCGCCCTCCAAGCAGCCAGGCAAAGCTTCGGTACAGAACTTGGCGAACTGCAAGCACGACTTGCTGCCGAAGAAGACCTCGGTTCTCTGCCCGGCGCTGTTGCTTGCCTCATGCAACGGTTCAAAACCGCGTGCGAGGCTGCCTGCATCGCATTCGCCCAGCGCACGACTCAAGTGTCAACATCAACTCGCGCCAGGGAAACACTCGATATCTTCAGCTAGCGCTGGACCAACGACCTGTACGCAGTGCCTCTTCCACAAGTAATACCACGTCAGGGCGAGGAACGAATCTGTTCTAATCCCTGACTGCTGCTCGACGTACTGCGTGATCTAACCTCCACATACAACTCGAAGGCGCAACTATCATGGCATTCTTTTCCGCGTGGTTTTCTTTCCTGCACTTGCTGGACTTCTGTTTGTTCTGCGTGCTCTTAGCCACAGTGGTATCAATCAAACTGTTCCCAGCGACGGTCTATGTCATCTGGTCATTTCCGGGCCGTCTTCTTCGATGGCTGTGTTCTTAGCGTCCGAATCGCGATCGAATTTTGATGCCGGAGGACTGACGTTGGGCTTGGGCACCATTGATCGGTGGACTATCTGCAGTACAGCTGCCAGGTGGACTCCTATCGCGGCCGAACGAAGGGCAAATGACAAATAATCCGAAGGAAGCGTGGAGGGCGAATCCCTGCTTCCCCGGCGCAGTGAGCTCGGAAACTCCGCTTTTTTCTTCGTCCACAATTCTACCACGCATTCTAGTAGTCCCCCCCCCCGGAGAATCTCTTCGCCAGCATTCGTAGTTGTTTATGCTGTGCACTCAGTCACCGATCGTAAATAGGCTCGACCCGCTCTGCTTATGGCTCGGCCACTTATTAGCCACACTTCGGCGCCAGTTGGCGTATAAGCTGAGCAGAGGCTCCGTTAACGCCTTTTTGAAGCCTGTGGTGCTACATCAATTGGAACGATAATTCCTTCAAATCAGCTGCGCTAGGCATTAAACCGTGCAAGAATGATCTGGAACTGTTTCGACGCTCAGCCATGCCTGTCTTTTTCCGCCCCGCCAGATAATCCGATGCCGGGAACTTCTTCCACCGTTGACGTCGAAAGTGTTGGTTTGCACCACTGGCAAGGCATAGGCGCGAAGCCTTCTTGACGGCACAAATAAAAAGGAGGTCACCGTGCATAAACTGCTAAGCCTGTTGCGCGACTTCCTTAATGCGCAGCAAACGAAAGTAGATAAGAGAACCGCGTGGAAAGAGATGTCCAGCGGGGACGAAGGATATCATGGAGCGCGTGAGGCATTCCGCATAGCTGATGATCGTTGCGAAACCACGTTGCTTCTAGTTGTGCCTGAGCTCCAAACCGCGCAAATCAACGATGAAATCGAGATTGTCGTTGACGCACTGGGGAGTACAGATAGCGCTGCCCTGCTGCGGCTGTTATCGGACCGTGGGCTGCACATGCTGCTCAACCGTGCGCCCACAACACTGTCCGGCATCATTCAAAAATACCGTCGGGCAAGTGGTGTCTACACTGCCGCTCGTGAGCTTAGCGCCCGCCGTCGTCATCTTGATGCGGCAGAATTTGACGCAGCCCTCAGCACCCCACCTGCAGGAGTCGAAGACGACAGCTGGCAAAGAGTGCTCCTGATGATAAAAGAAGCGGAAGTTATTGTTGCCACCGATTCTGAAGGTCTCACCGCTTCGCAAATTGCGCATGAAGCCGAGTATCGAATCGAAACCAGCGCGCGTGAACGCTACGATCAGTTGACCACGCAGCTGGTAGAGATGTTCGCGGACATGCTCCAGTCAGGCACATTTGATGCCGAAGTTGCACACCTGGATCCTGAGCTTCGGCGCGTCGCTTACGAGTTGCAACGGCGCGTTCCACTGCAGGAGCTTCAAGCCCAGGCTAAGGTGCTGAAGAGCCGATGGGGCAAAGAATAACAGTTCGTTTGGTGGCAAGGGATCATTTGAACCTTGCTGACATCCCGCGAGCTGCGCCACCTATTGAGGCCGAGATGAAACAGGCTTATCTTTGCAACTCCTAATTATGCTTGTCTTGTCGCGAGTGCTTTCTTCTATGCTTAATCTATCACTTTCACTATTCTTACTTTAGGAACTCGAATTCCCGCAGAACATCGCTCAATCCGACTTTCCAACTCTTGTGTCGCGTTACTGACGTAATAGTTGAAGCTCTGGGTGTCGATTTCTCACGCTCAATGCGTCGATGGGCTCCCAATAAAAACCAGAGTTTGCAAGTCTTGCAGCTCAATCTCTTCAGACAAAGAAGTGTCATCGGTCGATCTTACGCAATCTCGCGTTGATTGCACCTATGACCAAAAACAAAGGATCCTGAACATGTGGAAAGCCGTGGGCAATCTGCTCTTCGGCCAGTCCAAGCTGGCTGCTAACTTCCCCTGGGACTTACAAACCGCGGGCAAGCGCTACTTCACCGCCCTGTTCTACTTCGCCATCGGCTCTTTCGCCATCCCGCTGCTGGTACTTGCGCCGGTCTTCGCACTGGCGAACTACCCCCAAATGCTCCTGACGCTTGTCGACCCGGTCGGAGCGAGCAACACGTTCGCTATCATCGGCTTGATCGGCGGCAGCTTTGGTCTAAGCGCGTACTATCTGCTTCTGCGGCGAAAGGGCTTCAGTTTCGACTTCTCTCGTCGTCTGCGCGCCACGTCCATCACTATCATCAGCGCGATGCTGGCGATACTGGTGTTCTGCCTGGCGATGTTTTACCTCGACCCGGTGTTCCCTCAGGTTATCCGCTGGGTGGCGAACCTACTGTCCACCGAAGACGGAAAACCGCGCATGAGCTTCGTGATGGGGTTGAGCGCTGTGTCGTTCGTATGCGGCTTCGGCATGCAGATGCGCTACATCGCCAAAAGCTTGCGCAAGGAGGGTCGCTCGCTCTCTGAGTCGATGGCACTGAACCTGGACAGCCACGCGGAAGTTGGTGGGGCGCTACGGCGTTCAACCTAATCTGGCCGGTGGTCGTAGCTTATCTGCTGTGGCAACCGATAGGCGAACTGGTCGTGTACCTGATGGGTGCAGCGCACCAACCAACAGTGGAGCTGGCGAAAGCTGCCACCGGTGGCAGCTT
>JADYXS010000413.1 GCA_021772155.1 Candidatus Obscuribacter sp. | reverse complement strand
GGAGCACTTCTACAACTGGTCATGAACCACGAACAGTTCGCATGGCTCAGGGCTTTTTCCATGCTAATTGTGCGCATCGACGAAGTGATGGATGCCAAAGAACCGCGCGCCACCAACGAAGATGCCGAGTCACTGCTGGAACAAGCACGCATTCTCGTCAATCCATCCGGAAGCAATGATGAATCCGATGGCAGATACGCCGCCGCACTTGAACGCGAACCATCTGTCATTAGTGCCCATACGGAAGCAGCAGACGTTCTGTTGGGCGCGTAAATTTCAAATCACTTCTTTTCTACCACGGCTTCTATTGCGGCTTTCATAGCATCGAGATCGGGGACATAAGCTTTGTTCGGCGTCTCACTTCGTATATGCTCATACATCATCGGTCGAACATCCCCCTGCGCAGTGCGCTCGAGAAGATGCCCTTGCTTCAAGGGTTCTGGTCCCTTCCTTGCTGAATCAGTATCTGTTTTGAGTAAGGCTGGATTGAATTCCCTGTTGTCTTTGCTAATTCGGGATTGATGAAGTTCAATCGTTGAGTACCGGCGTTGAGACTCAAGTAACGCCTTGGCGAATACGTCGTCAATCTTCCTGGGCACAATGGCAAGTGGTGCTAATTCATCGGCGTTGGTCTCTTCTTGCTGTCCTCTATCGATTTCTCGATTTAACCAGTGCTGAGCTACCAAAGCCCCGCCTTTTGCAAGCAGGCCGCCCCGGGGCAGGGCATAGATGAATTGGGATGCAATGTCCCAACCAACAGTCCGCTCAGAAGTCGGTACACCGGCGAAAGCAGTGTAATCCATACCCACGTTGATCGCCGCGGCGCCCAGAACTGAGCGAAAAGCTCGCGATGTACTGTTCTTGGTGGTCACGGTGAATTCTTCGATGTTAGCCGCTGGAGGTTTTACAATAAATTCTCCGGCGTCTGGCACGGCATTCCATGAACGTGCAGCCGGTTGGTGGAAAATGGCTTCTGTCACCTGAGCGCGTGAAACGGGCATCTCTGGCGTAGGAAGCAGTCTGTCCCTCAAATGAGCGGAAATCTCTCGCGCAGCAAGCGGCGTGTCTCTTAAGGGAGTCGGATGATTAGGAGCTCTAGGGCCAGCTTCTGCCCGGAGGGCCTTTAACGCCTCTTCTTCCTTTCGGTCGGCAAGAATCTCACGCACCATGGCACTGGTTTCTATGACTGAGAGGCCGACTAACGGAGTAGCAATTTCGCGAAATGCTTTCGTAAGCTCTGACGGCTCGGCCGACGGCTTGGGTGCCTTAGCTCCCCCGGTTCCAACTTGGTCTACTAAGTTTAACGAATTACTGTTGAGAGGCTCGTCAGGCTTCAGAAGCTCTGTTTCGGGCTGTTTACTTGCCGGTGCCGCTGGTCGGTCGGTCATTTTAGAAACCTCGTCGGAACGATTTGAAGAGGTTAGTTTTACCCGCCTGAAAAATTCCTGAATACCACGACGCTTCCGGTTGGGCGGTCATGAACTCACTTGCGATAGTTAGCTTCGATTATTTCTTCGCCTGCGCGGCGTGGACTGGGATCCTCACCAACCAATTGCTCCAATGTTACTTCCGCCAGGGACCGTTGCCCGCCATCCATGTACGCCTTTATGAGTCGAACGCTGAGGTATTTGTCTTTCCAATCAAAGTCTTCTTCGTCAGTAGCGATAGCGCGAGAAAGGAAGGCGATGGCCTCACGATTCCTCCCGTGCTTCGCAAGCATATCTACGTAATCTAAATATAGGCTGGAATCAGAAACCGATTCTAGGTCTTCCAGCGAAAAAAATCGTTTGAATGAACTGATTGCCTTCTCGTGATCGCCGGCTATTCTGTACAATTCCGCCAAGCGCGAAAGCGTGTGGGAAATCTGGTTACTGTGCTCACCGTATGCAATCTGCTCCAACTTGAGAGACTGTTCCAGTGCAGCGACGGCTTCGAGCGCAGAGTCCTTAGAAATTGGCGGTTCACTGTCATTGCGGCGCAACCGCAAATAACCAAGTAGAGCCTGCCTCAATTCCTGGTATTCAAATGCAGGCACGAACGCAAGATCCGATATGGCTGCTTCCACGTCTCCATCCAACAATGCCCGCCTGGCATTTACTTTGTATGACTCCGACGAGTAGATATTTTGCTTCAACTGCGACATGCAGTGCGATAAATTGTTTTGTCCATCCGCGGAAGAACAATTGTAATCGCTCAGATAATATTGAGCCCGTTCAAACAGCCTGAGTCCCTTTGTTGGCGGAGCTTTGATTCCAAGTTCCGTGTAGGCACATGCAGCCAAGGATGCCAACGAATGATCGTGGTTAGTCTTTAGAAAACTAGAGCAAAGTGTAGCGCATTCTGCGAATTTTCCCGCCGCAAAGAGCCGTTTGGCCCGCAACTCTATCTCGCGATGCTTTCCTGAGCCAGGTTTGACACGATCAACTTGTTCCCAAAGCGAAGCAACAGACTGCCACAGGGCAATTGCGCGATGACGAAAATGCGCACCGTGCCCAAAATAGTCAAGGGACTGCTTGTACTCCAATATGGCATCTTTAGCAAGACTTCCATTGCTTGGAGAATTGCATTCGCTCCAAGCCTGATACCGGTAGGTATCGCCTAGTGCCCAATGAAGATCGGCCCGAAGGCTCGGGGGTTTACCCATAGAGTCGGCCTGTCGAATAGCGTCTTTCCAATGAGTCTGAGCGCGTGACTGATCCCCACTCATTTCGGCCAGCTGCGCGGCATCGATCTGCTTCTGCAACTGCATCTCGCCGAGAAACTTGACGGAAAGCATTCCTAACAACAGGTAGACAAATCCGCAAGCGATAATTTTGCGGTCGAAGATATCTAAGAAACGAAATAACAGAAGTTTTTCTGCCGCTGCAGGCAAGCGCCTTGTGCTGCCACCGCAAATGCAATCGTTAACTAGCCTGAGCGCGCCGGAAAGTTCTCTCACGCTACCAAAGCGCTTCGACGGCTTCTGCTGAAGACACTTTGCCACGATACAGTCGAGCAGCTTGAGCGCCTTGTGCTCAGGCGACTGAGGGCTATATCTATTTGCAAGGTCGTGCAGGCAATCGAGAGATGCCTGCTTTGCACCATATCCGACAAAAGGAGGATTGCCGACTAACGCCTCATACATGATACATCCGAGAGAATAGACATCGGCTCGCGCATCAATCCTGTTGCCATCGATACACTGTTCCGGACTCATGTAGAAGGCATGCTCAACTGGATTAGGGGGCATTCCAAATTCGGTCATTTTGACGAACTCGTGTCCGTCCGTGTCGCCAACCAGGATGACCTTATCCGGTGCCAGGTTACGATGCAATAACTGCCTCGAATGCGCCTCAATCAGAGCATCACAAACTTGCTGAAAAATGTTCAAGAATCGAGCGATATCGAGGCGCTTACTGTTGCCGAGAACATCCGCAAGGCTGTCCGACTCCACCCAGTCCGACACTACATACGGTGCCCCATCTTCTCCAACACCATGTTCATAGACGGTGATGATATTCGGATGGGTCAGCTCGGCTGCCGTTTTAGCCGAACGCTGAATCTGCCGAACCTGAGCCTCGCCCTTAAACCTGTCATTGAATATTCGGACGGACAGGAGCGTGTCTACGCCGTCCCTCTCGCAGGCATAAGTAGTGCTCAACGCATCCCTTGAAATTTCCCATAAGAGATGATGACTGCCGAAAATTCTGCCGGACTGACTCGAATCGACCTGGGAAGGTGATTGAGCAGATTGACTGGCGTTAGCGAAAGGCTGATCCGAGCTGGACAGTTCTGCAACCACGGCTTCCCGCTCCAGACATTGGTGAACGTCTAAAGAGCCGGCAGGTAAAGCATTCTCCAACGGGCCGGTATCAAGCGCAGCGCCCGGCGAAGAGCCTAGGGTCTCACAAACAGCAGACGGCGACCCGGATTCGCTCCGAGAGGTCATCACCAGCTTTCGCCGGCCGACTCGTTTTTTCAAGTTCATGTGGTCGTAGTAATTTGGGCGAAGGAATAGGACCACGACAGTATGATTGACAAGAGGTGGAAGTCAAGCAGGGTTATCCCTAGGATCGATTTTTACTTTTGCTGGCGTCCTTTCGAGTTTGACAGTCCGTTTCCTTTGCGGACTGCGGCAGTGATTGTAGAGTAAGCTAAGGAAAATACCGGTTCAAGCGTATTCTCGAGGTTCAAATGTCGCTGGAAATAATCAAAAACGCAATTGCAAACAAGAAGATGATTTGCCCCAAATGCGACAAACCGATTCAAAAGTTCGATAAGTTCGCTGAAACCATTGACGCTGTCAGAGATGGATTCAATGTCCTTGAAATCGATTCTCATGCCTCCAGGGTTACACTGACTTGCGGAAACGGAGACTGCGATTTCCACGAGCGCACAGAATACTGGAACAACTATATCGCCGACTAACATTTGCAGGAAGTCAACAGTCCTCTCTTTTGCTGCCCAAGCTGAAATGCAGAGTTTCGCTGGGCATATGGATGAGTAGCGACCCACATGCAGCCTTTCGATGACAACGGAACACTTTTCATCGCAACCCCAAGCGCCGCCTACCATTGAAGGTGTCGAGATTATTGGCATGGCCGGTAAAGGTGGAATGAGCACCGTTTATAAGGCTAACCACCGGTTGCTCGGGCGCCTGGTTGCAATTAAAGCTCTGCACAGCCATCTGGTTTCCCCTAGCGACTTGCAGCGATTCATCAAAGAAGGGCGCCTGACGACAGCGCTGAACGACCCGAACATCGCATCGGTACTTTCCTGCGGAACGTCAGCGGACGGACAACCTTTCCTTGTAATGGAGTTCTTGGATGGCGGTTCGCTCAAGGATTTCATTGAGGAGAATGGAACTCTGCCGGCCCTCTTATTTAAAGACCTCTTCTTGCAAATCCTTAGCGGATTGAAACACGCCCACGGGGCAGGCGTTATCCACCGTGATCTAAAACCAGGAAATATAGTTTTGGTCCGGAACGAAAACGGCGTTCTTGTCGCGAAGATTGTCGATTTCGGGATCGCCAAATTGCTAGACGGGGAAAATTCCGCAGTTCAGCGATTGACGCAGACTGGGGCCCTAATCGGAAGCCCAAGCTACATGAGTCCGGAGCAATGCAAGGGCACTACCACTGGTGCCCGATCCGATCTTTACTCCGTGGGTTGCATGATGTTCGAGGCACTGACAGGCAGAGTGCCGTTCGAAGGCGAGAGCGCGATAGAAACACTAAATCAACACATAAGAGAACAACCGGAAGCACCATCTTCAGTTAAAGACAAGTCACTGCCGCTCGGCTTTGACGAGATGGTTTTGAAATTGCTGGAAAAAGATCCCAACAAACGTTACCCAAATTGCGAATCAGTCATGCAAGCGCTTGCGGCCATCGACATCGCATGCCTTGCCCCTCCTAAAAGACGCAAAGTGAATGCGCCCAGACGCACTGAGCAGTTCCCGCGAAAGCGCATGACAGGAATTGCATTGGCCGCCGTCGTTCTTAGCACCGCTGCTGGTGCCCTATATTTCATTTCGAGCAATCAAGAGACCGCATTCAGCAAAGCTGTAAAGGCCTTTGACAAAGGGGAATATGCAGAGGCATGCAATCTCCTTAGGTCTTCGCAGCCGTTGGAGCGTTTTTCCCAATCAGAAATGGAAGACCTTGCTGAACTTGAATACCAGTTAGCTCACGCCCAAAACCGACACGGCACGATGCCCGATTATCATTCGATGCTGGCCCAACTTGAGCATCAGCGTGGTGCTATACCAATGTTCGGGAACTACGCTGAGATGCTGAAATTCGAGCACTCCGAGAGGTTTGGAATCCGTGATCCACACATTCACTTCGATTTAGCACCAGCGAATTGGCCAGTAACAAATGTGATGCTGTCACGGATATATTTAGCCAAGTGTTGTGACAGTATCCTGGAGGGACACTACGACCCAGCAGAACGGAGGCTCTACAAATCGCTAGCAGCTGCGCGCGACAGCGGCTTGGTTGCACAAGAGATTCAGGTGCTCCTCCTGAAAGTACAATTAGATGGGGTACTGGGAAGATTTAAAGACCAGCAGCAGTCCCTGCGTCAAGCCGTGCAGCTCATACCGAGAGCAGCGAAACAGCCCAACTATGAGACTGCAAGTGTTCTCATTAAATTAGAGTCAGCGCTATTTTTGGCGAGTGATTGGCCAGGCCTCAGGGAGTTGCTCCGCGTGTTGCAGAGCATCAGAACGCAGCAAGCCTTACCGCCGCCAGTATCCTCTTCAATAGAAAACCTTGAAGGGGCGCTGCTCTTGCACGACAAGAAATATAAGGAAAGCATTCCGTACTTCAATCGCTCGATCGAATTGCTCAACCATGTAAATTCAATTACGCTGATACGAGCGCAAGGAGGGCTGGCAACAGCATATCGGAAATTGAATTTACGGCGGGGGGCACTTGAGGCCTTCAACCAGGCGTTATCAGTTAATGCAAAATCGTTTTACAACGACCCTTTCTCGTTCATTGTGCGTTTAGAATTCGTCGATTATATTAAAGAGATAGCTAAAGACGATCCAATTCTTGCCAAGAAATTGCGTCGGGAACAAGGCGATTATTTAGCAAGATTCGCCTTGAGCGATAGGTTGGACCAGCTAGAACAAAGTACTCAACTGTATTGTGCAATGGAAGACTTCGCGCAGGCAGACACGGTGGCGAATAACTGGCTCAAACTGGCACGGAAGTTAAAGGACAAACCGGCTGAAGCCAAGGCGCAAAAGGCACAGTTGCTTATCAACCGAAATCTGAAGCGGCCGAAAGTACCGAACAGCAGGAGCTAAATCAGCTATACTCATCGATCAGGCGCACGCGGTTGTAGTGAGATCGGTGCATTAAACTGAGTTACATCAGTCCGCTGAAGATTTGCCAAACATGATCCGACTTTCAAATTTATCGATCCGCTCTACCGGTTTGTTGCTGGTTTGTCTGCCGATCGTCTTTGAGGCAGCATTCACCGGCGTACTTGTTCATTTCTTGGGCAATGCCGAATCCAGCGGGCTTAAAGAATCCAGTTACCGTTATCTTCTTGCACAGACGCAGGAAATCAGCAACATCACTTATCAGGCCACGGGCGAACTGGCCTTGTATTCGATGACACAGTCGCAGAGCCATCGCCGCGCCTACAGCGCACTGGCGGCACGGGGCGCTCGGCAAATTTCCAAAATCAAATCGCTGCTTGCGGAAATGCCGCCGGACGAGCAATCCCGAATAGCATTTGATTCGCTCAGCACTCGCTTTGTACAATTCAATCAAGTCGCGGATGCGTTCTTCACTAAGTCGCACGAGATGACTATTGATCGCATCGAACTGGCTGCGCAAATGAAGTTGATGCTTGATGATTTGCTCGGAGAAATGCAAAATTTCACGGACTCGATTTCTACCCGCAGCCCACGCTTCACCGAACAGGCTCTGCATGAGCGCCAAGTTTTGCTATACGCAATTGGCCTGGGCATGACTCTAAATGTCATTTTGATGATCGGGCTTGGAATTCTATTCGGCAGAGATATTACTCAGCGGCTCTCCATACTGGTGGGCAATACAAGACTGCTGCGAGCAGGTCAAACGCTCTCCCGGCGGGTCGCCGGCACGGACGAAATCGCTTACCTGGACAACGAGTTTCACGATATGGCCTCCGCGCTAAATGCGGCCAATCAGCGCCGCAGCGATGTTGTTTCAATGCTGTCCCACGACCTGAGAACACCAATTACGTCCATCAGCCTATTTCTCGAGCGTCTCAAATTTGTCTTGGAAAGAGATCAGGCCGAATCTCCTATTCTCACTCAATTAGCTGGTGTCCAACGGTCTTCGGACTTTGTCATCGCGCTAATCAACGACTTTTTGGATCTGGAAAAAATCGATGGTGGGAATCTATCGGTCGAACTAAATTCGGTTGATTTAAAGACAGCAGTTGCCGACGCCATCAGTAGCGTAGAGTCCATTGCAAGTTCTAAAACAGTCGTGGTGCAAGCCGTCGGCGATATTTCCGGAGCAGTAAAGGCTGATCCCGTACGGTTCAAACAACTTTTAATCAATCTCATCGGCAATGCAATTCACTATTCACCTTCTGGAACGACAGTTACGGTCAGCGTACAACCAGAAAGTACAAAGCTAAGAATCTCAATTGCCGACAACGGACCGGGCATTGCAATAGCGGAGCAAGTTTCCATTTTCGAGCCCTTCTATCAAGTCAAAGGCAGCACGAAGCTCGGCACCAGTGGGCTCGGCTTAGCTATTTGTCGGCGATTATGCGAGTTACAAAAAGCCGAAATCGGCGTTGAAAGCGAGCTCGGTAAAGGCAGCAAATTCTGGATCTTGTTTCCGAATTCAGAAGAATGAAATGCAAAAAGAAGAAGGGAAAGCGGGCCTGCAGCCCGCTCTTCCCTCACATGTTAGTTCCGTTCAATTGTCCACAATCTGTTAGAAAATGGCTTTCTTCTCGCCTTGTCCAACGCCATCCGGGTGCCAGATACCAGCAGGCTCGCCATTTTGGACTTGCGCTGCACTTGAAAGAGGCAAACCACGGAAGTTTACTGGATTGATGTTGCCTGGTCCGCCTAGCCCACCGATGTTGGCTGCTGGTTGGAAGACGCCGGGTACGCCCGCCGATTGATACTTGCGGAAGAAACCATAGGCAGGAAGTGAAACACCGTCGCGAACTACTCCATCTTTAGATATTGCTCCATCAAAGTGCAGTACTGCGTAGGGCTGGGACAGACCGCGTGCCGAGGCACTTGTAGACGAGAAAGGAATTCCGACCGGGAAGATGCCAAAACCAAACGGCAGTTTAATGAAACCGACAGATGCCGTTACTTTGGAGATAATGCCTTCTGCTTGGCTGATCTCTTCGAATGCAAAGGTGACCTCTCCTGGAATGGTCATGATTTGCGCGACTTTCTTGCCGATCACTTCTGCCCGCTCGTGTGATTGCTGGGCGTTGTAATCTGGGCGCTGCACACCCAGCCAGAGACGGTTGTCGTCGAGCACGCGTGCAGTTTCATTGGCTACGACCTGCAGCTTGGCTCCATAAACTGCCGCGGTGTATGCGTTCATACCGAAGGCCACTATCGAAATGAAAAACATCGAAACCACGATTAAGCCACAGGCGCTCTCCACCAAGCCCTGCCCCTTAGAATTGCGCCGATTGATGACCTTCCTATTTTTATTGCTCATTTAATTGCCAGCCTCTAAAAAACCCAAACCGTCCCTGTGCTAATGAGATTAGCGTCGTCGGGTAACAGAGGTCTGGACGGCTGGTAAGTAATTTGTGGCACGCCCTCAATTGCTACCAGGTGACGCCAATCCCTGCCCCCGGGAACGCAGTGAACTGGTCGGGGCGCAGCTGTCCCCTCCCCCGGGTACGCAGTGAACTGGTAAGAGGGGAGGGGCTTGTCCCCTACCGCGCTCCCGGGTAAGACGTGGAAAGGCAGCAGGCGATTCATTAGCTGGACTGGGCATACGATATTTATGGGCAAGTTCGGTAACTTCGACAAAATTTTACTGCTCGTCACCGTCGTCTCTGCAGTTCTGTCCTCGGTGAGCATTTTCCGTCTGTTCAGCGAACACAATGTAGAGAAGCGCCAGGTGATCCTTCTCGGGCTTCAGGCCTCTAACTACGAGCGCGGACATCGCCTGAAAGATGCCAAAGAAGCGATGCGGTGGGCACGCAGTTTGGCTGCGTCCTGCTCGGCGGAGCAATACGCAAGGGTTAGCCTAGACCTGGCCGGCATTCTGGAAAAGAGCGGCGATGTGCAGCAGGCCGCGGAAGTCTACCGTGAGGCTAGTGTGTCCTATGCGAGCTTGTTGCAGAACTCTGTTGTGCAAGATTCCATACACAAGCAGGTGTTCGCAGAGGGTGCTTGCTGGTCGAACGATGGAATTCTAAGACTTTGCAAGGCCGCCAAGCTACCCAATGCCGTGGCGCTTGCGGCCCAAACAACGCTCCTCAACCTGGCAAACTCAAATACCAAGGTCTCTGACCCAAAGTCCTTTTCAGTCCAATGGCTTGAAATTGCAGATATTTTGCCATCACATGAATCGGACGAAAACCAAATCGAGAAAAGGCAGCGCGTGTTAAAAGACTACCGGCGCCAATGGATTAACAGGACAAATTTAGACAATCAGGATGATGTGAAGGCGCTGACTGACTGCGCAAGGCACGCTATGGCATCCGGGGATCTGGCAATGGCTCGAGAAGCGGTTAGCCGACTGCTGAGCGACTCGCAAAGCACCTTCGAAGCTACCGATGCAGTGGTGGCAGGAAGTGCATCCCTGCTCACCTATCTCGACTATGCATATAACCGTCCGGTAGCAGAATCGCTCAAGTTGTTTGCTGAATGCGAGCCGCTTCTTTCAAAATGCTCCGATCCCCCGACGACAGGTTGGCTAAGATCTTGGAATTATTCTCGCTTCGGCGGAAGAGCTATCACCGATGAGCACAACCTTCGGCTGGCTCTTCTGTGCGGGAACAACGTTTGCAAATTGGCTGCCAGGACGGAGTCGCCGATGAAAGAACAGATGTTGTCTTTTCTGGTGTCGTCTTTAAGCGGTGCGCGAGTTTCACATCAAGGAAAGGTTATCCGCAGCGAGCTGATGCGACACGCACTGTCGGACTTGCAGTACAGCGATGGACAATTCCGCGCCGCGTGTTTACTTCAATTGTGCTACGACGAACTTGATCAGCATGACGCCCGGGTGAAGCTGCACATACAGGAAATCTCGGAACTGTTGCCCACCCTACCGCAAGACAAGTCAAGTTCCACTCGATTAAAAGAGTGCGTATTGCTTATCGATCGCCCAAGTCGTGACAAGGCTCTGGCTCAACTAGGACTTGCTGTCATCGAAGCAGCACGACCAGAAGACCCTTCATATCCGGCCATCCTCGGGCGCTGCGGTTATGTTTTGCGCAGCTATCCAGAATTTGACAGAAAAGCTGTCGAACATATCTATAAGTTATTGAGTGCTTGCCTCGACAAACACGCAAACAAGTATTCAAAATCTTCAGCCGCCACAGGATATGTGTACCTGGCAGAAAATTTGCTGGGAAACGACTTCAGCCATGCCGCCCCATACGTCATCAAAGCGCAGAAATTGTTAGAGCAAAGTCCCGACATGAACAGTGCCACCAAAATAACTGACCTGCAAATTATGTTTGATGCTGCCCGCGAAAATCCACAGGCGACGAAACCAGCCGCACGTCGTGTGATGGAACAGCTGGCGTCGGCATGTCTGGTCGGTAGACCAAAGGCCTTCGGAGAGCGCAGTTATGAGCATGGGACTACACTTACGTCCATTGCATTCTATGAAATGAAGTGCGGCAATCGCAAGCGCGCACAGAGCTTAAACAACCACGCGTTGGCAGTATTCAAACAACTAGGCGCGGCACAAAACGATGGATTTCTCATACTGGCAAACAGAACTAAAGCCGAAATCGAAAAACGCGGACCCGGGTTGATTAGTCCACTTCATTCTCGTTGAACATCGAAAACCCTTCTTTCAGTCTGCAAGCGCTTCTTGCTGATCATCGGGCGCTTCGCTCAACTCATAACCATAACCGGTGCGCATGCAGATCGATACCATCGAGCCGGCTTCCTTCAGCTTGGTCCGCACCTTGTAGATGCAGCTCTTTACGCCATCTGTCGAGGCCCGATCGCTCGGTGACCAGGCACGTTGTAACAGAGAATCAATTGATACTGGACCACGTTTTGCCTGCTGCACGAGATAGCGCAAACAGGCAAACTCAGCAGCAGTAAGCCGCACGTTCTTTTCCGCGATGCGCACTTCGTGTGAGGCTTCATCCAAAGTTATGTCACCGTACGAAAAGACCGGCAAAGCTTGCCAATCAGTTCGCCGAAGCAGCGCACGTACTTTGGCCAGTAAGATTTCACCGGAAAACGGCTTCGTCAGGTAGTCGTCGGCCCCGCTATCTAGTCCGGTAATCTTGTCTTGGGTCGACGACTTACCTGTGAGCATAAGCACCGGAACCGAGTTCTTCTCGCCGCGACCCACAGCCTGCAACACCTCGATGCCAGAAACATCAGGAAGCTGCCAGTCAAGAATTACCAGATCTACCAGTGATCGCTCAATAAAATCGATAGCAGCGACGCCGCTCGAAGTCCATTCACACAGGTAACGATCAAGCTCCAGCCAATTGCGGATCTCTTCCGCCAATTGCGGATCGTCTTCAACTATAAGTACTTTCGGCATTTGGCTCTTTCCGGCGATGGCATGCTGCCAGCTTTTAGATGGTTGTACCCGGTAGGCAGAAGCACGATGACATATTAATCCAATTGGCAGATGTTCTAAAAAACTAATGAAGATTATTGGCATTCTCAATCGCCGTCCGGATCGCACTTCAAGCCTCGCGATTCCCAGCGAGCCTGAGCTCCTCGCACCCAAAAGCTGGCACGTGTTCATACGCCCAACAAAGGCAGTCGCCTCTTTCTGCGGCATTGACCGCTTTCCTTTGATAAGATACGCAGTCCCTATTGTCCGCAAGACCTCATGTTGGAACGTCCAGCATGTCTTCAAATCTTGGTTAGGACGCCTTACCGACGTTCTCAGCTTGTAGCTGTGCAGCAGGTCAAAGTCATCAGACCCATGAAGATTACTGCCGGAATTCTTTTGATGCGCCTTACAAGGGCAGGGTCCTTGCAAATCCTCCTTGTGCGGTCGAAGGCGGTCAGGTGGAGCCTCCCTAAAGGGAAGGTCCGCAGAGGCGAGGCTCTAGCAGCAGCTGCTCGGCGCGAGCTTAATGAGGAGACCCAGCTAACCTGCCATGAGAGACTCGTGCCCTTAGGCTACGTCGAAAACGCCAAACGCACTGAGCGATTCTATTGTTATCAGGCACGCTGCGGTGAGGACGAAATGCCATTAGCATCGGCCGAGGTGCAAGCCGCACGCTTTGTGTCGTTGCCCACGGCCGCCAAAATGTTGCATAAGTATCAACTGCCGATCATAGAAAGCCTGTTGTGCCTGTTTAAGCTCACGCGTAAAACAGAGCAGTCAAAGTCATAACTCGGCTAGCATCCGCGTGGAGCTTGGCTCTACGACTGTATCACGGCAGGACTTGCCCGTCCTTTCGAAACGCTAGCGGCTCTGGCCTTTATCGACTCTCGTTCAGCAAGAGTCGCCGACAAAAAAACTTCATTTCTGGAAACGAAAGAAATTGAGTATCGTGTAAATGGGCCCGATAGCTTAAGAACTCGCTGTATTCATTAGAAATAGCCATTGTTATCCAAGCGCGCTCAACTGATTTTTTGTTAGACTCGTTGCATGAGACAGAAAGCGATATCTCGCAAACTTATCAGTCTGACAGCAGTACTAGCTGTGCTGACGTTCGTTTCTTCAACGTTCCTGCTGAACGCGGCCTTTGGCGCGGAGCTTCAGGGCAATACGGATGGAACAGCGCTTTCTGGAAAGTTACTCGGCAATCGATATTTATCGGAACTAAAAAATCGGATCTTCGGCTTAGCCGGCACCAATGCCCGTAGGACGGACACTGCCACAGCTGAGATTGCCGCGTCTTTTGCTCCGTCGCTGTCTAATCATCAAACCATTCCAGCTAAGATGTCACCACTCTGGCTGTTAAACCGTGCACTTTTGCTTTGAAGAGCTGGCCCACTCGAGCACCTGAGTAATGTTAGCTACATCTGACCAGACGCGCGTCGAACTCCATTTGTTCGGCGGCACCGAATGCGGTGGCTAAATAAACAGGTTGCGTACGCATCGCCTCACTGCACCTCTTGTGGTGCCGGTAGGCTTACACGACGTAAAATGAGGGACTAAGCCATGATTAAGAGAATTTTGCTTGTTGAAGACAGCCCTGTGACGCGAGAGGTAACTCTAAGGATGTTGCACGGCCTCAACGTCAATTGTTACTCCGTTCTAACCGGCGAGGAAGCAGTTGATTTGGCTGATTTCTTTGATTTGATTTTGATGGACATCAATTTGCCCGGCATCAACGGGTGGGAGGCTTGCAGACGAATACGGCGCCGCGAAAAACTGAGACAACATGCGCAGGTACCGATCATTGCCTTAACTAGCGTGGCAGACAAATTCGAGTCTGGTCGAGCCGGCATGACGGACCACTTCCGCAAACCCATCTTGAGCACAGATCTGGAACAGATAGTGAAAAGATGGTTGATCGACCCTGATCAACAATCCGCTGTGAAGCAACTGTCTGCTCTCAAGAAGGTCTACGGCTAACGCTGCGCAAGGACTCCGGGAACCTAAACCAGTCCGGCGGCGCAGTGTGCGCCGCCGGAGCTGTAATGTGAGTGATTCGAAAGCCACTAAGAGCTAGTCTGACATCAACCCCTGTGCTGGCTAATCAATGACCCATGGTTGAGCACTAGCTTCAACAATGGCATGAGCGTGACCGGATGTCGCGTGGCCACTACCATGAGGGACAAGCGCATGTTCGATGTTGTGCAATAGTCGCCAGTCAATAAAACCCAAAGTTCCTAGAACTGCCATGGAAAGCGCCGTGATGCAACCAACCCCTATAGCGTACTCGACCATGCTCTGGCCTCGGCTAGAACGTCTCATGACTTCCTCTTAAGTTGAAACATCGACCACGTCTTTTGAACGGCCAAGAAACCGATCGCTAGAAACGGAAGAATCTGTATAAGCACTTGTTCTGCATGCGGGATACAACAAAGATGGAGAGGATGCATGACTTGCCTCAAGGTGTGCAAAGTCTACAAAATCTCGCAGACTTGAGTAAGCCGACCCCCCGGTGGGGTCCTGGTCTAGTGGCAGCAGCCAGTATCCTTGGATACCGGCTGTGGTTCCGGTTCGTCGGCACTATACAGCACCGGCGATTGGCGAAACACTTGCATTAGTTCTTCGATAACACGTTTCGAATCTTGCCTTTGGACCGCATCAACCACACAAGTTTCAAGGTGTTGCCTGAGAATCACTTCTGCAGTGCGGTCTAGCGCTGATTGGACCGCCTTAAGCTGGTTCAAAACATCGATGCAATACTTCTCATCATCCACCATTCTGTGGACCGCATTGAGGTGCCCAACAGCCTTCGATAGGCGAGCTTTTATCTTCTCTTTGTTCTGGCTGTTGATTGCCATTCAGCTTTGGAACCCAAGATGTCACAGTGAGGCGTATCGCGCTCCGGAGGATGATAGCCTAACCTGTAGAAGTTTGCAGCTGGAAGGTGGCAATGTGTACCAGGTACAAACCAAATCCCCACACTGCTTGGCATGGTACGGACATCAAGGGGAACGCCGATCGTAGGGCGCCAGTATTGATAGAACACAGGTGGTTTATGGTGCCAAAGTTGTTTTTCAAAACGCTCATTGTGATCTTGCCTTTGCAGATCTTATGGGCAGCTGCCGGGACCGCCTCATTCGCCACAGCAGCCGGGCCACCTGTGCCGTCATCAGCGCCGCAGTCGAATGCCACAACTGCGTCACCTGCGGCATTAAGACCAGCGCTCACGCAGCCGCTGGCGCTGAAGATTACCGATTCTCAAGGAAGCTCGATCTCTTTTGGAATCTTGATCGACAGGCTGATGGACAAGAATCTAATCTGCGTTGGAGAACAGCACGATAGTGAAGCCGATCACTTAGTACAGCTGCAGATCATCAAAGCATTATTCGCTCGAGACGAAAGTCTAGGCGTTGGCATGGAAATTTTTCAACGCCCATTTCAGCCTGCGATCGATCGATTTTTCGCAGGAGAGATCGATGAGACGGCTTTCCTGAAGGAGTCAGAGTATGCCCCGCGTTGGGGGTACGACTGGAAACTATATCGTCCGAAAATAGATTTCTGCCGCCGCAACAGTATTCCGCTGGCCGCGCTAAATGCGCCCAAGGAGCTTACGAGCAGAATCTCGAAGCTCGGCTTCGAGCAACTTAGCGATAGAGAAAAGCAGCAACTGGGAACGGTGGACTTTCAGCTAAAAGCGCATCGAAACCACTGGTATGAGCTGTTAAGTGAGATGCACGGCTCGCATACAGCTACTTCAGAACAGAAAGAGCGGTCATACCAGGTGATGGCAGTTTGGGATGACTTCATGGCTCAAAGCGCAGCTAACTTCAAAGCCAAGCACCAACTGAAACGGATGATCATTCTCGCCGGCAGCGGACATATAGATGGTGGATTCGGAATTCCAGACCGGGTGGCGCGCTATGTGAAAGAACCAGCGACAACAATTGGCATTGTGGACGGAGGCGACAAAAACGGTGAAACGAATTCCCCGGCAGTTGACTACGTGATCCATGTCACGCCAGGACCAAAGCTTTAATCGCGAATACCCAAGCAATAATTCGCCGGAGGATGACTCATCTTTGGGCTGGATGTTCCTTTCCGAATCGATCTCGCATCGCTCCGCGAGGCATATGCTCGTCACAGAGCACCATGCAGCCATTTGAGCCGACCGATTACTGGGGTAGTTGACCCTGCTAGACGACCGGTCTATTATAACTACATCGAATCGGTTGAGAGGAATTGAACATGCTGCAAGATACACCGAACTGCACAAAAGCTGGTCCTTGCCAGAAAACAGCAACTGCAGTTTGCTTGGACAAGCAGGTTGCGGCCACCACGTCAGGCTCACTAGCGATGGTACTTGATTCGGTCATGGAGTCAGCCGTTGTCACTGGTGGGCAATCCTCGGCGACCTTGTCGGCGGACCATTTTTTTTCAGTCGATACTAGTCGACCGGTCGACTCCGCAGAGATGTTCAAAGCACCTTTGCTCGTGAAACTGTTAGTCAGCCTTCTGGTCATCGTTCACACCGCGACCAAGATCCCAGGAATCACGGTCAACCAGAGCGAATCCAGATTCGTGATCGGACACGAGAGCGTCGACTTCCTATACCTTGGCCTTGCTCACGACCACAAAAGAGGAACGATTTCGCACACTTAACTTTCCATTGAGGTCGCCACCTGATGTGGATCGTTCAACTCGCACTCGTGGCAAATCACCTATTCTACAATCCCATCGTATCTATAGAGTCAATCACAGAACTCTCGATCGAACGGAAATATTCGCCACGACGCTCGTAGTCGAGATGATTAAAATTGGCACCTATGGTGACACCATTTTTCAAACTGTAGAGTACTGATCCCGAACCGCTATTCAAAGCACCCACGTGGCACCAGCGGTTCTTGCTGGGATTCACGAGAACGCCGTGTGCACGGAATGTTCCCTTGTTGGCAGTTTCGTGTTTCAGATCGGGCGTTAGCATTTGCTTGAGCGTATCCGCTGCTAGCAACGGACCTGATCCATCACCACCTATAGCTCCGGCGAACTTCGCGATATCATCGGCGGTGCCGAGCCAACCACCGTGGGAGTCCATTGTTTCAATAGCAAAGTCTCCTCCGTACGACCATTTAACTTGCTCCGACTCGTTATCCAATACCGACCACAGCAGCGGCTCTTCCTCACCATCGAAGTACATCACTTCGTTCGGTCGGCGATCGGCCAAGCGAGTCTTTGCGATTTCCATGTCCGTGATACCTGAAGGCAAAAGCAGATTCATCTTTACGTAATCCTCATAGGTAGCACCAGAAGTCCTTTCGATTAGCCGACCGAGCACGTTGAATCCGAAATTCGAATAAGCTGATTTGCTACCGGGATCAAATTGCAGCGGCTTACCGCGCATAAAGCGAACAATGGTTGCTGGCTTTGCCGGACGTGGTTCAGCAAACATATCAGCGGCCGTTCTTGTGTAGATTACCTGGGCGTCACCGGCGGAAGCCGTATCCCATCCACCTGCGTGATCCAATAAATTCAGCACGGAGATCGTTTTGAGACGTGGGTCCTCTGCGGTGCCTGGTGGTCCCGGCAAGTTGTCCAGAACAATGAAGGCTTTGTCATCGAGCTTCAACTTCCCATTTTGCACCAGCTGCCATATAGCAACGGCCGTGAACACTTTTGAAACACTCGCGATGCGGAACAGGTTTTGCGTAGTGACCGGATGCTTCTCAACATCGCTTATTCCGTATCCTTTCGAGTAAATAATTTTGCCATTCTTTGCCACAGATAGCTGCGCCCCTGGCACTTTAAACTTATGCATCCACTGCAACATGCTGATGTCGACTTGTTCAAAACAATGATCAGCTAACGCCGGCTTCGACATTAACATCACCACGATAAACGAACTCAGTAAACCAAGGGCGAAGTTAACTCCCACGTGATCCTCCCGGTGCGTCTGATAATTCTACCTCCTGACGCGCCTGCGCTTTTCGGTTTGGCAACGCACAACCCGAACGCCCCTTAAGCCAGGGGACGATGGACCGCACCCGTTTAAAATGGGGCTTGGCTAACCTCGACTGGTGGAGCGCTCGGTTTTGGCGTGTTGTCGAACTCCAATCGCACTTTGAACTGGTCGTTGATCACGAGCCGGGCATCGTATGTGCCACTTCCATCCTTTCTCAGGAAGCCTTTGATAACTTCAGTGCGCTTTTTCTCAACGAGTTCTTTAATCTGGTCATCCGTAAGTGCTTTGCCGTATTGTTCACGCCAGATAAATAGCGTGCAGCCTTCCTTCCAGCGATTACAGCCAACACCTTTGGAATTCGGACGCACCATGCCTTCTTTGCATTGAGGACAAGCACCAAGTTCAGATTCAGCACCTTTGTCAAAATCCAGACGTACCTTGAACTCTTCGTTCAAAACGAGGCACGCATCGTATGTATCGTTGCCTTCTTTTTTCTTGAATCCGTGGATTAATTTCGTGCGCCGATCATCAGTAAGTTCCTTTATCTGACTATCCGTCAGCTCCTTGCCGTATTGCTCTCTCCAGATAGAAAACATGCAACCATCTTTCCATCGGTTGCAGCCAGCGCCCTTTGGGGTAAAGCGAACAACTCCAACCTCGCACTTCGGGCATGCACCGACATCACCTTCGCGAAGAGCGCTGTCTTTGGTCACATCCGGCAGCACACTGCGCACGAACTCTGCGATGTCGCTCTCGAATTTAGTGAGCAGTAACTTGCCGTCCTGCATGTCTGCAAGACCTTGTTCCCACGACGCTGTGAGCTTCACGTCCTTAAGATCCGTGTGGACTTGCTCAATTAGGGATTTGCCCTTGTCCGTCGGCACCAAGTTTTTCTTAGCGCGCTCAATGTATCCGGTTTGCAAAAGGCGTTCAATAATTGCCGCGCGGGTAGCTGGTGTTCCCAGTCCGCGCTGCTTCATGTATGTGGCCAGATCCTCGTCATCGATCTCTTGTCCGGCGTTCTTCATGGCTGTTAGCAAGCTTGAGTCATCGTACGGTTTCGGCGCGCTCGTTTTGCGCTCCTTTAGTTCGGCTTTTCGTTTTGGAAGTTGCTGCCCCTTCTTCAATGGTGGCAGTTGCTGCGATTCTTCCGCGGAGTCCTTGTCTTTCTCTTTCTTCGTAGACTCGGCAGCCTTCGGCTCAAGCACGGTCCAGCCTGGATCTTTGATGACAACTCCGCGCGCACGGAATGTGTGTTCATCAATTGCAATGAGCGCCGTTGTTTCATCACGAACTTCAGCAGGCAGAAAGATGCTCAAGAAGCGCGTAGCAATTAGTTTGTAGACATTCTTCTGTTTTTCCGGAAGGCTGGACGGCGGAGCCTTCGGCGTCGGGATGATGGCATGGTGATCCGTCAGTTTATTGTCATCCAGATAAGCCTTTGATAGGCTCGGTTTCAACAGACTGGCGGTGATATTACCGGGCTTGATCGATACGGCGGCAAATGCATCACGAGTGGCTTGCGCTGTTGTTGATGCCTTCAAAACAGCTGACACAATGGCCGGCAATTCACCAACCATGTCTGTCGACAAATGGCGCGACTCCGTCCGTGGATAGGAGATGAGCTTGTGCTCTTCATATAAGTTCTGCGCGATATCCAGCGTTTCCTTGGCGGTATAGCCAAAGCGTTTGTTCGCCTCTTTCTGCAGCGTGAGCAAATCGTAGAGTGCCGGCGCCTTGGTCTTCTTTTCCGAAGTAATAACGGAGTTTACGGTCCCGGTCGGCTTTGGCGTTATCGAAGCAACGATCGCCTGCGCTGCGGCTTTGTCCTGCAAACGAGTTTGAGCATCTTCACCAGCAGTAATGTAGCGCGCCACAAATCCCGGTTCAAAGGTCACTGCAATTTCATAGAAATTCGCAGATTTAAAACTGTCAATTGTCTTTTGACGTTCGACAATCAGAGCAAGGGTCGGGGTCTGCACACGACCAATCGTGCACAATTGCCGGTTCATCGTCGTATAGGCCCTGGTGAAATTCAGCCCCACCACCCAGTCGGCACGGGATCGCGCCGTTGCAGCATCGGCCAGATTGTCGAATTCAGATGCTGGTTTCAGTTTCTTCAAACCATCGCGAATGGCTTCCGCCGTCAGTGAGCTAATCCAGAGCCTTTCCACCGGTTTCGTACAACCGGCATGTTCATAGATAAGCCGAAAGATGTGTTCACCTTCGCGCCCGGCATCTGTTGCGCAAATTATTGACGTTGTGGACGAATCGGAGAAAAGGCGTTTGATAATACTGAATTGATCCGCTGCCTTTTCTGCAATGCGGTATTTCCATTCCGTTGGAATCATTGGGAGCTGATCGACCCGCCAAGGCTTGCCCCACGCCGGATTCATCTCTTCTGGCTCGGAAAGAGTAACGAGATGGCCGAAAGCATAAGTTACGGCATAGCCGTTGCCCTGAAAGTAGCCGCCCTTCTTTTCAGTCGCACCGACTACCGCAGCGATGTCCCGTGCTACGGACGGCTTCTCAGCGAGAACCACTTTCATGTCAGCTACCCTGCCCTTGTGAACGGCGCCACGATCTTAGCACCGACGGAAATCCGCAAGAGCGTCGGGAACGGCGTATTAAGTGGAACGATGAGCTATTGCAACCGACCTCAAAACCATATACCTAACATCCAGTAGACGTATCCACTCGGCTCCGCGTTCAAATATCAGCTGGAATGAACGATTCAAATGGACTAATGGTTGCCGTACCTCCGGGATTCTTGGGACCGTATGGCGTTCTGCGGGTTTGGCGACAGCCCGTATCGGGTAAATTTGGGGAACAACAGGTATCTCGAACGAAATCGACTGAGCAGCAAACACAAAGGAGCGAGCGGATGTAGTCCATAATCCGCAACACTTCTTGACAACACGCATTGTTGTCGGATCCTAGTAACGGCCAAGGGTCTGGGCAGTTTACCCAGCAAACGAAAAGAAACTTGACATTACCCCGGGCTAATAAAAGATAGGCTCAAGTTAGAGGACACATGCACTAGCCGGGAGATTCAAAATGCATTCCAATCGACGCCACTCTACTCGAGCGATTCGCACGGCCTCTGGAAGCCTGACAGTATTGATTCCTTGTGGAATCCTTATAGCGGTGGTTGGGATAGGCGCCTTCGCGCTAGACATATCGCACAACGTCAACGTCCGCACTGAATTGCAGAATGCCAGTGATGCAGCAGCACTGGCGGGCGCCCACGAGTTGCTCGATTCGAGCACGCAAAACAATGCTGAACCGACAGCCCTTTTAGTTGCAGAGAGCAACACGGCTGACGGCAAACCTGTCTCCAATTCCACTGAGGGAGCATCCGTCGAGGTACAGACCAACCAAACATTGGTGCCAACCCAGCAAAGTTGTTCGGTTACGGGGAACATGCAGATACAAAACATGTTCGCGAAGCTAGTCGGACATAACACCGACGCTATTATTGCCAAATCCAATGCTTTAGCGGCCAGGTCAATCACTGGCGTTGGACCGAACATTGCTTTTCCTCTGGCAGTGAGTATTGACACGACAAATGGCGGTCAGCAGGCCCTGTATACGAAAAACATAGGCGATGAGGTCCGGTTCGAGATTAACTCGCAGCAAGTAAAGAACGCAGCCTGGACTTCATTCGATTTGCCTAACACCAATGCCAGCTGGCTCAATAATGCAATTGATTCGCTTCTCGGACTACAGTCCACTCCTGCCAACATTCCATCGTCGCAGGTCGGCGATGACTTGAACATGTCCAATGGCGTAGCCTCTCAAAAGGACTTGGCCAAAGAACCGAGACTTAGCGCTTTGCAGAACCAAAAAAATATGGTGATACCTCTGATGGCAGGGGATCCACCCTACAACCAGAGCCGTCCTCTGGTCGGTTACATCACCATAAAAGTCAAAAACGTAATTATTAACCAGTCCGGCTCGGTGGAGACCATTGTTGCTGAAATTACCAAAGGCATAGTCAACCGCGCAATACCAGGTACAGTCGGCTCGACAACCAGCGCAGCCGTAAACGCCGGGATTAATCGAATTTCCGCCGGAACCGTCAAGCTGGTGAATGACGACATCGCAATGAACGGTTTACCAAACACAACGGACGTTGTAGCCACAAGTTCCGATGGCGGCACAACTGGCGGCACCACAACTGGCGGCACCACAACTGGCGGCACAACTGGCGGCACAACTGGCGGCACCACGACTGGCGGCACAACTGGAACCACCACCAATGGCAATGGCAATGGCGGTGGCAATGGCAATGGCGGTGGCAACGGGCGCTAGTTAGCCCGCCTTCACCAAAGCCAATCCGACTTCTCGATTCTCTATATTCCTGCCATATCAGATGCGTCATGAACCACTGCCTTTAAGGTGGTGGTTCATTTTTTGGGGACCTCAGTGGAATAAAGAAAGCACATATCTGTGAGGCTTCAGTGAAGATTCGAACCTGTTATTTCAAGGCATTGAATATGGAAGATGCAGTGTCGTTCTGGCAAGCGTTTTTGGAATTGCCACCCACCAAGTGCAGTCCAAAATACTCTGAATTCCGTCTAGACAACATCAATTTGGGCTTTGTGCTCAACGACTTCGGAGACGGATTTCAAGGATCTAACTGCGTGCCCGTCTTTGAATTCGCAGATGCTGACCTTAAGGCTTACATCGATAGATTCACAAAACTCGGTGGAACCGTTATTCTTGATGGACTTGAGAATCCAGATCTCCTCAGCCTCGTGGTAGAAGATCCTTGGGGCAACGAATTCGAATTGAGCAAATTCCACGGGTAGTAGTAATCGGCATGGTCCCTTTAGAAGCACTGTCTCCAAATTTGCGCGACCGGGTGCTCAGCGGACTTGGTTTTTCGCACGCACCTGCTGCTGATGTCGACGGGCTTCAGGCTGTCTACGATGCGTGGTGCCACCACATCCCCTTCGATAACTTGCGCAAGTTGATACACGTCCACAGTCAAAATCCGTCGCCTTTGCCCGGAAGCGATTCAATTGATTTCTTCGAGTCCTGGCTCAAGCACAGAACTGGCGGCACTTGCTGGGCCGGCAACGGCGCTCTTTACGCATTGCTGTGCTCTCTTGGATTCACAGCCACGCGCGCTGTAGGAACAATGTTGGTTGCCCCGGAATTACCTCCGAATCATGGAACTGTCTTGATCGAAGTAGAAAATATGCAATACCTGGCTGATGCTTCAATCCTCCACGTTGTGCCAATTCAACTTTCAAGCTGTGCCGATCGAAAAATCCCCTTCAACATTAAAATTGAGCAGCGCGACGATGAACTCTGGTACGTACGATGGAAGCCCTTCAATCATTTGAACGGACTGGATTGCCGAATCGATTACCACCCTGCCAGCAGCGACGAGTTCCAGCAACGGCATGAACAAACACGAGCATGGAGTCCTTTCAATTACCAGCTGACTGTGCGAACAATGCTCGGCGACTGCGCAGTTGGAACGATGAACAGCCACTGGTTCGAACAAAGCAACACTGGCGATACTAAGCAACGCGAAATCTCCAACGAGCAGCGCAGCGCGTTACTGATAAATACAATTGGATACTCAGAAGAGATCGTCAGTTGTTTACCAGCAGATCGCCCGACGCCACCACCACCTGGCTCGAAGAAAGCGGCAAATTCGGTCAAAGTCGAATAGGCTGTTTGTCAGGTTCGTATTTTCCACAGTGACATCAGTGTAGCCGGGCGCCAATATAGACTGGGAACCCTGTATGTAGCAGTGATGAGACGAAGTCTTGGCGGATTTAGACAATTCTCGTGTCGCTAAACCGGACAGCCCAGAGCTAGCCCCAGTTTTGGATGCTTTGCAATCAAATTTTTCTGTCAAAGCCATGACCGAGATGCAGCCCGTGCTGAGCTCGATAAAATCAGTGCGGCAGGACGCTCAGCGAATTTCGATACAAAGTGAGGGCGCCACAAGCATCACAACCACTGGCGAACTTCTCAACAAGAACATTCTGGTTAAGTCAGTGCAGTTTGGTGACAACGTTGCCTTTGACTATGATCCGATCGCGCGCAAGGCCTCCAAAGTCACTGGCGTAACGCTCAATGTCACCGTTTTTGGCGCTCCCTATATGATGCCCGTGGAAGGCGCAAGATTTGGACAGGACGCTGACGGAAAGAAAGTTCTGCACGCAGAATTAAAAAATCCATTGTCCGAAGCTGCCCAACGCATCATCGGCATGCCTTCTGCCATCAACATCAAGCTTCCACTCAGTGAAGATGGTTTCTCATCCGTCAAACTGAGTCAGGTGTTCGGAGATATGGCGTCATCAACCGGTCCATCGATCGCCGGACTGCTGGCTGCAGATGCATTGAAGGAAGCTGGGAAGGTAGCACTCTTTGTCGAATCCAATCCCAAGTGGATCAGTCAGGTAGTTGAACCTGTCGTACACGGAATCTATCGCACCATCGAAACTGAGCGCAATGCCAAAGCTCCTCCAGGTTCAGCTGCGCCTGTCCGCTACTGGAGTCCCAGTGCCCCTGTCGTCCAAGACGCAAACCCGGCTGCTCCTGGCAGTGCACCAATGGAAAAGACGCCCCTGGGTAAAGTGCTCGATCTCAATAAACCCGGAGATCACGTCGTCACAACCATAGTTAATGGTGCTGAACGGCGTTACCGAGTCCATATTCCGCCAACCTATGATGGCAAAACTCCGATGCCACTTGTGATTCTTTTGCACGGACATGCGCAAAGCGGAGAAGAAATAGCAAGATACACCAAGATTAACGCCCTTGCCGATAAGGAATCCTTTATTGGCATCTGCCCGGACGCGACAAAATGGTTGCACCGGGATAACCTGAGCGCGTGGGATACCGGAAACGGACTAATTCCCCCGGGCAGTCACGCTGACGATGTTGGTTTCATGAGGCACATCATCGAAACCGCCGAAAAAGATTTTGCCATCGACAAAAATCGGATATTTATGTGCGGGCTTTCCAATGGCGGCATGCTGAGTTTTCGAGCTGCCGGTGAGCTTTCCGATAAGATTGCTGCCATTGCTACAGTCAGTGGTGCAATGAGCGGCAAGGAGCCACCTGCGAAATTTCCGATATCTGTATTGAACATACACGGGACCGAAGACGAGATCGTTCCTTATGAAGGTTTGAAGAACGTGCCGGCATCTCTTTCTGCTGTGGGATTGCCGAATTTCAAACCAATGGAATACACCACTGACTTCTGGGTGGAACAAAACAAGATCACCGATAAACCGATCATTGTGGAAAGCGATGGAGCGACCCAGCGGAGATTTATCGACCAGAAAAGTGGTGTTGAAGTCAACGAATACACTCTTCATGGCAATCGGCACATCCCTGACGATATTGACCAAGTAGTCGGCGCGATTTGGGAATTTTTCAAGGCACATCCAAAGGCGTCCGGCACAGCATCTGGCACTGCGCAAGCGGCACAAGAAGAACCGTTCAACATCACTGCGCGCTTGCAGGCGCATGTAGTTGCCCGCGGCATCCGGGGACTAGAGCTTGACGCCGGTGACATGTTGAACGAAGTTCCCAATGTCCCGGATGGCGCGTTCTCGCCAGCAGATACACTGGCTCAATTCGAGAACAAAAGTGGAATCGAACTCAAGGACGAAATCAGCGCTTTCCTAAAATCAACAGGGGAAATTTCCAAAAACGGACAGCGTCTTGCTTTTGCTTTGCGGACCCCTCAGCAATTGAAGATCCAGGGCGGAGGCGCGGGGCCTGTAAGCCTTTCGTCCATTGACATAGGCAACACTTCGTTTGACCTGATAACTCAGAGCGGCCGCCCATGGTTGACGAACATCGAAGGAGTCAACTTTAACCTCAGTGCCTTCGGACGTGATGTCTCCGTGCCGGTCCGAGAAGTAGGACAGAAGCTTGACGCTACAGGCGCCCCATATTATCAACTGAGCGCCGACAACCCGCTTCCATCATGGGCGCGCACAGTGATGTTCTCCAAGTCACAAATCCCAGCTGAGTTCCGGCTCAATCAATCCGGACTTCCATCTATTCTCAATGAACGGCAAATCAAGGACGCGACGCTCGGCTGGAACCCGGTTACCAGAGGCTATATAGACGTAGCAACCCATGCTCAAGGGTTCTATGGACAGCCATCGTTGAAAGATAGTTTACACCTGGCAAAAGATGTCGCTGTCTTCGGCGGTACTGGATACGGTTGCTATCGCCTTGCGGCGATGAAATTTGCCACCAAAGGACGCTTCGCAATAGCAGCGGCCGGAGTGGCGCTCGTTGCCCCAGCGGTGATCCATGGCATCGAAAGGCTTGTGGATTGAAGCCGAGGCGTAATTAATCCTGGTACAGGTAGGCATATCGTTAAGCGACTTTGTTTAGCGGAACAGAAACACATAGACAAGATGCAACGTCCAGTCGAACACTCGGCATCTACTTATGCTTCAGCATAAACAAATTTTGTGGCATTGCACGCACGTTGCATTTCAGCCATGGCTGAGCCACCAGCTAACGAACAGCACGCCCAGGACCAGGATCAATAACTTTTTTCACGGCAGAGATGGTCGCATCATTGACGTGCCTCTATGGTGCATGGACAGTGACATTCAACCAGCAATTGAATTCCTTCGCCAACATCAGGTAAGAACTGTTCGACTGTAACACCCGAACAAAAGGAGCAGTACGTGAAGCCATCACTCAACATCGGCAAGTTTCTCGGCGTCGAGATCGGAGTTCATTACACGTGGCTGTTTATCGCCGTGCTGATCTGCGTAACACTGGCGGGGCGATTCTCAACAATGCACCCCGACTGGTCAGGCACGGTTGTTTGGGCAACGGCCGTCGGCACAGCGCTGCTATTTTTCGTAACGCTGATAATGCATGAGCTTTCACATGCAATTGTTGCTCGCGCCTATAACTTACCTGTGCATTCGATTACCCTTTTCGCATTAGGTGGCGTGGCGAACATAGAGAAGGAACCGGAAACTCCAAAAGCAGAGTTTTGGGTGGGCATTGTTGGTCCGATTGTCAGCGCCATCATTGGTGTAATCTGTTTCATCGCTGCAAGCGGACTTGGCTGGTCGCCGCCGGACTCTACCACTTCGCCGATAGCATCCTCACTGGCATGGCTCGGATACATCAACTTGACCCTTGCCCTGTTCAACATGATCCCAGCCTTTCCACTGGATGGTGGGCGCGTTCTTAAGGCAGTAATCTGGTGGATAACCAAGAACGCCGAAAAAAGTTCTCGAATTGCCGGCCGCAGCGGTCAGGTGATGGCACTATTGTTTATTGGTGGGGGAATGACGATGGCATTAACCACAGGCAGCTTCAGCGGTTTGTGGCTGGCCATCATCGGTTGGTTTTTGATTAGGGCCGCCACTGCCAGCGTCGTGCAAACTGAAGTAGCTGAAACCTTGAAAGACGTAACAGCAGCAGATGCCATGACTAGCACATTGGTCAACGTGCCCAGTGACATGCCGCTAAGTGGCTTCGTCGAGGAACGCTTATCGACAGCTCCGCACCACTTTTATCTTGTCACCAGTCCAACTGACGACCAGAAAATCGTAGGTTTAGTGACTCCTCACGATGTGGCGAAAGTACAAAGAAATGATTGGCCGCGAAAAACAGTGGCCGATGTGATGGTGCCTCTCAATCGAGCGCAAGTTACCGAGCTGGACACACCGCTCATCCAAGCATTGCACACAATGAACGAGCACCAAATCAATCAACTCCCTGTTGTTGCCAACCATCGTATAGTAGGCGTTCTCAGCAGAGACAACGTCGTTCAAATAGTTCAGAATCGACGAGAACTCGGCTCCCGTTCGGCATAAAACGTAGTGCTAACAAAATAAATGTTATTGCACATGGCAGCTTCTGCCTGGGAGCGCTGGCGTCCTGCCGCTTCTACCGAATCCATTCTTGAAACTTCTCTTGCAAAGTCAGCACCCTAACTGGTTTTGCAAGGTAATCATCCATGCCACTTTCAAGACACTTCTGCTCCTGGTGAGATGTTGCTCCGGCTGTCATTGCAATGATCGGCGTGTGTAGCCCTGTTTCTTTCTCAATTTGACGAATACGTCTGTTTGCCTCAAAGCCATCCATCTCGGGCATTTGGCAATCCATCAAAATCAAATCAAAGTGTCTATCCATTACGGCCTCTACAGCGGCTTGACCAGTATCAACCGTGAACCCTTGCAGGCCCAAGTTCAACAATTGTCGCAAGGTCAACTCAGACATTAGAATCGCTGTTATAGTCCTCAAAAGAAACAGACTGTCAATCTTGAGCGGTCCTATGCTTATTCCGGTTGTCGACAGCCTCTTGCAACGCCGGTTGGGTGGCGGCAGCAAAGCCATGGCCGTCTAGCCGTTTCAATACTTCAGCCGTAGATAAACTCGATCGCCCAACTCCGCCTTTCTCTGCCGGTCCCGGGGCCGGTACAATCGGCACACGCAGATCCTGTGTGTTGCGTTGGATTTGTGCAAGGAAGCCTGCGGCATAGGGATCGGTGTAAGCACCTGGAATGTCCTGGTTGCAACGTACTCCGTAGCCCGAATGAAATAGTCTGGTCATCACGCTATGAGCCACATCTCCGTCGACTGGCTTCCCATCCAGCGAGCGCCATAGCAATGCCGCGTCTATTGGCTTGAATTCGCGTTCTGCAACCGGTTCATAGCCAGCTTCAGTGGGCTTTTCTGAAAAGGGCGTCAGAGGGTACTTAACATCAAGTTGATCCATTTTGCCTTTTTTAAGATAGAACCCGACTCGTTGCTGCTGCTGGCTGTTGGATGGCAGCCCCTGAAAGGCTTCGATCTCGACCGCAAGTCCGACGTGCCTGGGGAAGTCTTTGTTCAACGAAGGAATGAGGCGATTGTTGAAGTATTCAGTACCCAATCCTGCGCTTCTTAGTTGTGGATGCACACCAAAGTAGGCCAACATCGAAAATGGTTTCTCCCCGGCGATATATTGTCGAGCCGCATAGTTTTCGACCAGGGCAAAGCCTACCGGTTCGCCGTTGGGACCGCTGATGCTTTGTAAGAATCCTGACACCAACGGCTCGCCGGACTGCCATCGGTCTTGCATTTTTGCAAAGCGCACTTCCTGCGGTATTCTCTCCCCGTTGGGATAATTTACCTCTGCGCGATAGGCATAGGGATGCGGATCTCGCGTGATTGTTTCTTTAATGCTATCGATCGATTCACGTTCTTCCAGAGGAATCGCTTCTTCTAGAAGCTTTTTAAATTTGGGGTCATCAACGTCGAATCGCTTCACTTTCAACGACTCGTTTTGCTGTCTGGTTAGTTGTGCCGCCCTGGTGAGGCGGGACTGTCCCTCGTGAAGCGCACCGAATGCACCACCCATGATACCGTCCGTAAACATCTGGCGTGCTGTCTCTTCGCCTCTAGCCAGCCGCCCTTCCCTGAACAGGCTATTGATTTGAGCGTTAACAGCTCCGGCGCTGGCACCTGCTCCTACGCCGACTGCCGCTGTCAATGGTAGTTGTTTTGTCAGGAAGTCTTGTGTGGTCAAACTGCTAAGCTGCCCATACATGCGTAGCCGCGACCGCCCAGCTTCACTGGCGATATTGAATACTGTAAACGTGGCGGCGCAGTTCGCGCCGCTCAGGGCGTGACCGACGAGATTGTTTTGGTCTTCCGGCACTGGTGTCAATGCGAAACCCACCAGACCCCCGGTCACTAGCCCGTGCTTGGTGGCTGTCGGCAGCGTTGACAGCAGGCTTCTCGTACCGAGGAAGTCATCTACTTTTGTATTACTGATGGTTTTGCCCAACAGTTTCCCTGTCACTTTGTTGGTCAGATAAAGAGGGGCGATCTGCCCGATAGCCGCCCCGGATTCTACAGCGAGCGCATTGCAATCGCCTGCCTCCATCGATTTTTCCAAACCGGTGATCTCTAGTTTTGGGAATTGCAATCCGCTCAACGGAGCAATGGTGCAGCTTGCCAGTTGGAGCGCTCCATTGCAGGGCGATTCCACGGCGCCGTGAATCAACCCTCGAGAAAAATCAGTGAGCACCACTACTGTTTCGTCAAGGCAGGTGTTATCTGCGGAGTCTTGTCCTATGTATGCTTCCAGCTCGGCCATAATTTCCCCCTGTGAGAATTTCAGTTGATGTGCGTCGTTTCTTGCAATCTACGAGAATCTTGTTGTCTAAAGGTTGTCACCGCGGAGAATTACACGAGGTGCCCTGCATGCTCAGCTCCTATTCAGCCAACTCTGCTGATTGTTGCTCCCACAGCAACGAGGCGGCGAAGCCGTGTCCTGCGTTACCAGTTGCTTGACTGACGATTAAGTAATCACTGCGACCAGCGCGTCTGTGAATGTGTGAGTTGTAGTTATCTGCTTTCCAGTCGCCAGGTCCATAGGGAATCGCTCGGAACTGTTTGTTCATGGTGCCGAAGTGGCCTTTCAGTGCCGGGTGTTCGTATTTTTCAACGAAATCTCGAATGGCGCTTAGGTTCGAATCGTTGAGCTTTGTTTCTTTTGCCCATGTGATCCCGTCACGATCTGTAGCACTCAGCTGTCCTGGTTTCGATAAATGTGAGTGAGCCTGGTGCAGAGCTCCGAATCCGACACCAAACAGAAACTCTGTTGCCGCGCGGGTGGCCATCTCATTCGACGTTGCCAACCGACCCTCATCCATCAGAGTATCGACGTTGGCGCTAAAAACACCGGCCGCACCACCGCTGATACCAGAGACGCCAGCTGCCAGCGGTAGTTCCTTTGTCAGAAACTCCTTTGTATTGCTGGTGCCTAATAGCTGATTTCGACTCAACCCATGGCGTCCAATCTCGGAGGTCGCATTAAAGGCCGCGAAGTTGATACCAAATTTTAGGCCGTTGAAAGCACGACCTGCCAACACATTATTGGGATCTTCCGACTCCACCAGCAGAGTGCCGTAAATCATGCCAGTTGTAAGCCCCTGGCCGAGCGCGCGCGGAACCGTATGCCCCAACCCGTGGGTGGCATAGTATTCAGACGTTTTCATCGCACTCATCGTTTGCCCGGACTTTCCGAGCTTTACTTTGTTCAACGCATACATAGGCAGCACGCTTCCGACGGCAGCACCGATCTGCAGTGCCATCGCGTTTTCGCTGCCGTTCTGCAGCTCCTCGTGAACACCGGTGATGTCGACTCGCCGAATCGCACTTCCGGTTAGTGGCTCTATTCCTGCATTTGCCAGTTGAATCAATCCGTTTGAGGGCGACTCAATTGCTGCGTAGACAGCCCCGCGTGCAAGATCGCCAGCCATTTTCGCAGCGCCGCTGGCCTCCTCGAAGACAAGCTGAGTATCGGTGTTAGTTGAACGCTCCAAGTTTGACATTTCAGAGACCTCGCATTAAGTACCTGACGCTGCATCCCAGCGACTCCGGTATTCTGCGGATTTGCTGTTGCCAACTTGTTGTGGCGAAAGTAGGATCTACGAAACCTTGAATGGAGCGCGCTTCGGGTATACTGCTTCCGATACTTCGGCGCTCGGATACACCTATGTCGAATGATTTCGACCCTAACTTTGATCGATTTTTCCCGCGAAAGCCGGGCAAGCAGGACTCCAAGGACTTCACCTGGAGCGGCACATCCGCCGCGTCTTGCGACCCGATTGCCGCGATGGATCAAATTGAACAGAAGATTGCGACATGGAAACCCGGGCCAATGCTATGCGCGAATTGCGTGACGATGCTTCGGAGCGGCGCTACTGCGTCGCGTTCTGATGCTCCGGACTCGGCGCTGCCTGAAATCAAGCTTGAAGCTGGTGAACCGAAGAAGTTCCTTCCGGCATTGCGTCAAAGATTGAATTTGCCAAAGCGTTAGAAGGACTGAACGCCTAGGATGACGGCGATTCCTGTCCTTCTGAAATTGAATAACCAAATCCAGGCAATGTCCTAATCGGATCTTCAGGAGCTATGGCGCGAAGCTTCTTGCGCAATTTGGCAATACACGAGCGTAAGGCGATTTCAGTCACCTCTTCGTCTGCTTGCCAGACTCGTTGCAGCAGCGTTTCAGCGTTGAAAACGATTCCCGGATGGTGCATGAGAAACGAGAGCAGGGCGAACTCCTGGCGCTGCAAGCGCAGTTCAGTGCCGTGGAAAAGAACTCTTGCTGCCTCTATCTCCAGAGTGAGAGCCCCGCACGTTAGCCGTTCACTTCTGAGGCTTCCGGTTCTTCGAATCAGAGCCAGGACTTTGAAGCGCAACTCTCTCATGTCAAAAGGCTTTGTCAGATAATCGTCGGCGCCGGAACTGTAGCCAACCTCTTTGTCGTTGATCGCGCCTTTGCCTGTAATAATCAAAATAGGTGTGGAAACTCGCTCTGCCCGCAGATTGCGGCAGATCTCCACCCCTGTCCCGCCGGGCAGGTTCCAATCTAAAATCAGCAGGTCGAATGTGCTTAGCTTCAGTCGCTCGTAAGCGTCTGCAACGGTGCCTGATACTTCGACTATGTGCTGATCCTGCTCAAGATACGATCTGGCTAACCCTGCAACCAGAGTGTCATCCTCTACGATCAGAATCTTCACCATGGCGGAAATAATAGCACGCAGCACCTGTGCAATTACACACATAGAACTGAGCTTAGGGGCTGTGCAATTCTACATATTGCCGGCACCTTTCAGCAGGTACGATTCTTGCAGGAAGGTATTATGAAAACAGCATTGTCCAAATCAATCGGCGCTTACGGAAGCCGGATGAAGCTGTCTCAAAAGATGGTATTCATTGTTGCTGTGCCATTGCTATTTGAACTTGTCATATTCAGCACGATCTGGATGGTAGTGAACAAAGCCGAAGCTCAGGCGCAGAGTGCTGAGAACGCCACGTTTCTCGTTACACGCAGCAATGCCATCACCAACGAAATTTATGCTGCCGGCGGATCGCTGGCCGGTTTCATTGCTACCAAGAATAGCAAATTCGAAGCTCGTTTCAACGAGTTTGTGTCACAGGCCGAGGGCAATTTGCAGGAGATGGACAAGGTGTCGCTTCTGTCAGAACGACAACGGTCGATTTTCATCAGAGAGCAGGGCCATGTTAAGGTGATGCTCGACTTTCTGAAAAATATGCACGACCAGGTAGGTGATGCCAGCAGCCACAGCCATTTGTTGCTCATGCATAATCAAAGAAAGAAAGCGCAGGACGCAGCGCAGAATTACATGGACAACATGCATGAAGTAATGACTGCCTTCGAAACCGAAGCAAAACTTCAGCGCCGCGAACTGACTGCTTCCAAAGCTATGGTCATGAAAGTAATTGCCACCGGTATGATCCTGAGCTTGCTGCTGGCGCTTGTTGTGTCACTTGGATTTGCGCGTCACATCATCCAGCAGATGCAACTTTTGAGTGCCAAGGCCCATAAGCTTGTGACCTTTGAAGAGTTGGGAGAGCCGGCTTCCGGTAGTGATGAAATTTCGCAACTCGATAGAACCTTTCATGATGTCGCTAATCTACTTGCTCAGAATGCGCAGAAGGAAAAACAGCTGGAGCAGATGAAGAGAACTATCTTCGCCATGGTCAGCCACGACCTGCGTTCTCCGCTCACTTCTACACTCGCTTTTCTTGGGTTGCTGTCGGATGGAAGTTATGGACCGTTGAATGGACAGGGACGCCTGACGCTCAGAGCCGTTGAAAATTCGCTTGGGCATGTCGGGTCACTGGTAGATGACATGCTGTCGCTGTCGTCTGATGAGTGGAAGCAGCATGCCAATCAGCGCTGCCTGACTGATGTTGGTGCGTTGATTAGTGAGGCTGTGGACATTGTCGCCGCTGCAGCGAAATTGAAGGACATCTCCATTGTGGCGGAGCAGTTTCCGGATGCCTACGTTATGGCTGATGAAACCAGATTGATCCAGGTGTTAGTGAACATAATGTCCAACAGCATTAAGTACTGTCCGGCTGGTTCTACTATTACTGTGTTGGCGCACGTGGCGCAGAAAAACTGTTCGATCAGCATCTGCGATGACGGCCCCGGCATAAGCGTCCCTGAAGTGTTCGCCCCTTTTGTTCGTGGTCGTCAGGAAGGGCCTGTGGAAGGGCGGGGACTGGGCTTATTTCTCAGCAAGCAAGTCGTTGAAAGTCATGGTGGGACTATCGTCGTTGATAAGACAGGCCAACCGGGCGCGCGCTTCGATATCTTGTTGCCCTTGATCGACATCCATACAACTTATCCAATATCTGAGGCGAAAGCGTCGTGAAAAGCCTGGCGATGCTGATCATTTTTGGTGTTCTTTCCGTAGCGCTGTTGTGGGCACCGATTAATGCTTCCAGCAACGCTCCAATTGATGACCCTGTAACCAGCCATTCGGCAACGACCCATAAGTTGATCTCTGAGTTGAGCGATGAAATAACCACTTCCATTCGTGCTGGAACCCGGGAAACTGTCAGTTCTGCTCGTATTGAATTGTCATCTCCGAAGTCTCCTGGAGATTGCGGAGAGTTTTATTGCATTCGGCAGGATGGTTCAAAACTTTGGATCGGTGCTGCTCGTGGTGCTGTGAATTTGCCGACGGGCGGCCCTGTCCATCTGGTTTTGCCGCCGGATAAGGCATTGGCTTTGCGCCTGTTGGAAGAGGTGAGTAAAGCAAGGATCAATGTGGTTGAAGTTCCTTCGCCATGCGTAAGCAACGAAGTGTTTCTGGCGGTCACCCGCCTTTCGCATTTAACCGGACTCAAAGTATTTGGTGGCACTTTTGACAAAGCCCTAGTAGATCGACTGTCGCTTGCCAGGAATTTGCGCTCGTTGACTTTGATGAATGTGTCCGCGGATAAGGCGACAATGAGCCGCCTGACCGTTATCAAGAGCATTGATCAGTTGAAATGCATTGGCATGGTTCTGCCTCAGTCCTTCCTTGCTGAGTTGAAGAAGATGCCCGATTTAACTGATGTCGATTTGGATGACTGTACGTTGCCGTCCGGAGCTGTCAAAGATCTGTCCGCAATAAAGGGATTGCGCAGTCTCAGCCTGGCTAACACAGGTGTCACAGATGAAGACTGCGCTGAACTGGGCAAAGTGAGTTCGCTGAAATCTCTGAGATTGGATCGCAACAAGATCTCTGATGTCGGGTGCGTGGAGCTTTCTCGTTTGCGGGATTTGCAATCGCTTGAAGTTAGACTTACGCCAGTTGGTGACTGTGGTGTCACTCAGTTGTTGTCGCTGCCCAAGCTGACCAGATTGGATCTGGCGTGCACCGCTGTCAGCGACAACGTTATGAAAAAGGTTGCTTGTTCTAGAGTCTCAGACATATCTCTTTCGGGCACGAACATTACTGATAGTGGGGCCTTTCATTTGTTCGAATATCCGGCGCTCAAGCGGCTTGTGCTGGATGAGACTGAAGTCAGTGATTCTCTCATAGAGAGCCTGCGCAAGAAACATTCCACGGCCCGTATTTTTTAGAAACCTGGGTAGCGGGGAAGAGGAGTTGATTTCTTTCCTTCAAGAAACGCTGCTTGCGGAAATTGTCACCGCCTTCTCTTCTTGGAGTGGACGAGAGGAAGAACTCGTTTCAAAATCGTTCTCAAAAATCATGACCCGGTTTGTGGAGCACTCAAACTCAATCGTTGAAGAGATCACTCAAATCACTTCAAACCTATTTGATGTGAACAAGCACTTATTAGTGAATTGGTCGCCGTGGACGCCGTTCTATCTTCACTGAAAGAAATCTCCTCTCGAGCTAATACTGATATGTGATTCCGTGCGGGGGGGCTTGCCCTCCTAATTACGTGAAGTGATACATGTCACTCGAAGTACTACCTCGGTCGGTTCCAGCAAGCCTGCTCCAAACCCGCATAACGAAGGGACTACAGAACGGACGGCTGAACCAGCAGGAAGCAGCCAGCCTCCAAGCAAAGCTTTCCCAAATTAGCGCAATGGAAGTGCGGTTGCGAGCTTCCGGAAATAACCTTTCTCGCGGAGAACGCAATAGATTGGACCGACAACTTTCAACTTTAAGCGCTCAGATCACTCGTGAACTGAATGACTTCGACAATCGTCGGGTTGGCTATTGGAACTTCCTGAACAAGGTCAATGGCAACGGCTACGGTGTTGGCAGTGGTAATGGCCGCGGACAATGGGATTAGTGGATTGAGCCGACTCGGTCCACTGACTTTCTCCTCATTGATTCCAAATCACGAGGAGAATGAAATAGGCACAGTACATCAACAGTGATTTTTAGCACCGCCTGCTCCAGTGCAGGCGGTGCTTCCATATTTGCCACCTCACACAATGCGACATATGAGCCGCAATTCACTAGATGATTTGTTTAACATCTCTGCTCACAATTACAAATCGAACACGAACATTTAGTTAAATACCGGTATGAATGCAAGACCTCATAGCTAACTAGCCACACTTCTCTGGTAACTTGCTTGCAATTGAGTTCTCTTCCGGAGGAAACTCTTGGCAACCATCTTGCGCCGCGCATTCATCGGAACACTGGTCACTCTGCTCGTTTGCCAACAGATGGCATCGGCACAGCCTGTCTCAAGCAACATAGATGACCTGACCACTGAGATCATTTGCAAAGAGACGGACCTTATCAAGTTGAATTCGAATCTGCGACTGCATCAATTGCCCAATGCGTGGGCGGGTCGGCGATGGTGGATGTTTAACATGGCCGGCGTGGCGCTAACTGCCACAGGCGCATATATCAACGGCGCCGGTCGATTTTCGTACTTGCACACAAGCCGCCTCAAAAAGGCTCCGAAACATCTATTCGTTAACGCCGGGTGGTGCCGGGTGACCGCCAACGCAATCAT
>JADYXS010000412.1 GCA_021772155.1 Candidatus Obscuribacter sp. | reverse complement strand
CTCCTGGATCACTCGGTAAATTTGATAGCTGATGGCATTGGACATTTCAGCCGGATGGACGTCGACGTGAAGCTGCAATGCTCCTGAGTTCTGCACTTCCTTTAGCAGCTCCTCCAACGCTTTTCCGAACTCGAAACCGCTGTTACGGATGCTTTGAAGGGCAACACGCGTGTCGGTCAACGAGCGTCCAGCAAGATCTTCTGCCTGAGATACAACCTCTCGCGCTCGCTCATCACCAATTTCCATAAGCCTTCCGGCCAGCTCTAGTTGAATTTTAAGAGCAGTCAGCGAATGCCCAAGTGTGTCATGAATCTCACGAGCGATTCGTGTGCGCTCCAATTCCGTGGCTAGAAGCTCATTTTCGCAGGACAACTTTTCTGTTTCAGTGCGCAACCTTTGTTCATTGAGAAGCGAACACATTAACCATGCCACCACTACGACTAACAGGCAAGGACCGGTCTCCATCATAAGGGTCGAGGCAACAGCACTCCAAAACACATTCATCCACAAGTCGACCGGTAGCGACAAGATCACCTTTGCAAAGTACGAACCGGCCTGAATGACGCACGAGACGATCACCAACCGCGTGAGGTCTTTGCGCTCGACAAGCAATGCTGCGCGCGAAATAACAAGTAAGTACAATGGCCAAACCCAGCGATAAGGGCTTAGACAGCTAGCAACGCCAACCAATACTAACTCCGCCAGCGAGAAAGAAAATCTTGACCAGCGCGATGATTCGGAGGGCCAACGCACAGTCAAAACGCTCAAAATTGTTAGAATAATTAGACAAACAACAAACCGCGGCGCTGTCGCCGGTATGCTGCGTACAGCGAGAAAAGCTGTTTCCAGCAGAATCGTCAGCCCAAGCATCAGCCGATATGCAAGCAAAACTCGCACTGCCAAGGGATTTGTAATCTTAAGTGGTTTGTTCGGCATGCGATAAATATCGCCCTTAGGTCCCAACGTGCCTGCTCGGATTGTGCCCGATTTTGACCTGAAACAAGCACAGCAGTGGTATCATCAGTCTCGGAGGGCTGGTTGTGCAGGAAGATAATGGTTCTCGCGAAATAAGAATTGGCGAGCTCTTGATTGCAGTCGGGGTACTGACCACCGGCGATCTGACAGAAGCAATTCAGATCTCAAAAAGAATGGGCGTACCGATCGGGCGAGTCCTGGTGATGTCAGGATGTGTCACGGAGCCGAACCTGCAGGAAGCACTTGAGCTTCAGTCTTTGATTCGGGATGGGCTTGTCGACCTTGATACAGGCGTTAAGGCTCTGGCCCTGGTCTTTACGCAGAAACTCGACATCAAAGCCGCTCTTAAGACATTCAACTGGACCCCCAGCGCGGACGGCGCCGGCAATAAGCTCGGCGATCTCCTGGTTGACTCTTCCATGGTCACAAAAGGGCAATTAGAAAGGGCTCTGGAGTCAAGCTTTCAGTCTGGGATGCCACTTGGCGGAACATTGGTTTTACAAGGCGTGTTATCGCCGCAATTATTGCCGGCGGTGTTGCATACTCAAGAAGCAATTCGCGATGGCAAGATGACCCGCGACGACGCTGTCGGTGAGCTCAAGCTAGCGTTGATGTTTTGGGCCAAGGCTGATTCGTCAAAACAAGACCAGCTGCAAGCTTTCTTTTCGAAGCCCGAATCCAGCACGGTAGCAGCGCCGGAAACTGAGAAAACCTCTGTCGCCAAAGTGCAGGCGCCACCGACGCAAAGAGCGCAGGCGCCCCCCGCGCCATTTGCCACGCCATCAGTGGCACAACCAGCACCGGCATTAGCGACACCTCCCACCCGCCCTCCGGCACCGAGCCAAGCAGTATCGAGACCAGCATCGGACGTCCAAACTGCAGCAGTTCCAGCTCTTCCACCCTTCAAAGGAATGGATACAGACGTGAACAAGAAACAATCCGGCACCAATTTGGAATCACGGTCACAAAAGAATGCTGGTACTCCAACCAACGCAGTGTCACTTGTTGAACTATTGAAACTCTCCGGTTTTTCCACCCAATACAATCTCGACCAAGCCATTGCGCAGGCGTTAGAGGACAACAGACTGGCCTCCAAACTGCTTTTAGCAATCGGGTTTATAGACGGCGAGACTTTGAACACCTACGTCCACTGTCAGGCCTACATTGCCAGAGGCATTATGCGAACGGATCAAGTGCTATTTGCACTGAGCTCCATGAGACACCGAAAATTGACACTCGATGAGGCGCTACGCGAACTTGGCATCGAAGTCCCGGATTAACCCTTAGCAGCGTGATTTTTGCCAGCCTGATTAAAAGTTTGGCAAAGACGAATTGTCCCGCCCTTTATCGAGCACCAGATGCGGTGCATGAGCCAAAACTCATATTCAGTGCGGTAATTACGCCGTTTATCAAATCATTTTCGTTGACAACAATTGTCTGCCGATGTTAGTTTGGATGCAATCCCGATGAGTGCCCGCTTGCCTATGAAAAAACGGACCCAGGGAAGAGCGAAGCGCCTAGTAGATAGACGTGTTGATCAGAGTCAAAATCTGCTCTTTCCGGAAAACTTGACTCGCACGTACGAAATGTACGCTTCCTTTCGTTCCGGTGCACTTTTCCATAAGCGCAAATCATTCAAGGACATTCTCGGTCACGGCGTCCAATTGATGATTTGGTTCGCACTGCTTACCACCTTTTTCGTCAGTCAGCGCGCGATGTTGCATACCCCGACACTTAATGCCGCTGTACCAGCATCAGCTCCAATTACAGCTTCGTTTGGCTCGGACAAAACTGCTGAGCGAATCGACGACAGACGCATTTAATGTCAGTTATGTGTTCGCTCCTGCAGGTAGCAGCCGGATAAAAGAGCGTTGCCCCTTCGGCAGGCATGCTCGCCGGCAGTCTGGCAAACTTTTGGTTAGTAAATAAGGCGCTCGGACGCTGTAAAACGCTTGTATGGGCGACGCCAGGCTGGCTGACTGACGCCGCGCGTGGACGACCGATAAGTGGTGGCGGCTGATAACCGCTCCAGTTCTGCCAAATCGCTTGTATATATCGAATTGCGGATATATATTCAATCAAGAATACAGAACCGGACAAAAATATATATCAGCAGCAAATTAGCTAGCAAGTCACAGCGGGTTGCACCGCGCATTTCGGCATTTCTTCAGTAAACGCCGAAGGCGTTTGCGGAGGAATAAAATAATGGGTTTGGTATCACTTCTGGTGCTCTCATGTGCCGTGACATTGCTTCTTCTGCTCTGCCCCTGGCAGAACGATACTTGGGCAGCACAATCATCTTCAACGGAAACAGTCCACGCGCCTAACGCCGATGTCGGAAAGCTTCTCCTTATGATCAACGAACAGAAGGCTAAATCAAGTCTAAAAGGTGTCAAAAACATCAACTTGAAAATCGACAAGCATGGCAAAGCAAGAGAAATTGTCATAGTTGCTAAGCCTAGCGCTGGCGCAACTAGCATCGAACAGCGCATAAAAAGAGCAGCGTTCGCAACTCAAACCGGGCACTTGCGCGAACGAAAAATACGTCTCGTTTTCAAAGGCTAATTGCTATTTGCCTTGCAAACTTCGAATGTGAGAGGAGAATTCTTCCTCGCTACCAAACCCGTTCGTACGACCAACTTCGTTGCCGCCTCCGTCTGCATAGATCACAGTCGGGTATGCATCAATTTTGTATTTTTGAACCAGAGCAGCATTTGCTCCATCTTCCGCGTTCAATCTCTTAAACTCTACGTCTTTCATACTTCTTGAGGTCGCTTCAAATATAGGGGCGAAACGTTTACACGGTCCGCACCAGTCAGTGTAGAAATCCAGGACCTGAAACCGTCCCGAGGTCCTTCCAATGGTGCGACCACCGGACGACGCTGTAGTTGACCCAGTTCGGGTCGTCGAGTATCGAGACAGGTTGGCTAAAGCAGAGGCAGCCCGTGACCTGAGTGCCGGTACGTCGCCGGCACTTGCGACCCATTGGTATTCCTGTTTCGCCAAAGTGTACTGGTTCATGCCCTGATACGATAACCCCAGGTAATAGTGCACGGAGCAATCTCTAGGTGAGGCTTGAGCAGCTTTTTGGAAGTTGGACACCGCGAGCCTATAGTTGCGCCCGTTGTAAGCCTGCACGCCCTCTACGAAACCAGCAGGCGCTGCGATTGCCGCAAGGGCAGATATTTGAAGCAGCGATACTGCGACGGTCAAAACTTGGACGAAACCGCTTGAAACTTTCAATTGCATAAGCAAATCCACTCATAGAAGAATCGACGTCTAGGTGATTTGGCCATTCTAGCGCAGTTCATTCGCTATCGCCAAAAGCACCAGCCAATCATTGCTTCGCAAGTTCCAATTTGCGATCATAAGCGCTTGCCTGGACAGGCAGAGACTCATGCGAACGATGGTGGATGAACTATTAGTCGTCAATCGCGTCCGGGTCCGTACTTTCTATGGTTAGGACCTGGGGCGGTGTTGCGTCGGGCGGATAAAGAAACTCCAATTTGACCGTCCGCTTTTCTAATGGTTTTAAATACTGCGCGACCAAAGCCATGCCGGTTTCGCCTTGATGCTGAACAACGTGAGTATATTTTTCGTGGCGAATTTTCTGTGAATCCACAAACGAAGTTTTCACCGTTCCACGGAAGAAAACCCGTGGTGATGGCGTTCTGTTGAAGGAAATGGTAGCAAGCTTCTCATCCTTCTTAAGTGGGGTTTGAAGTTTCACAAGCACCAAGGCATCTCGATTCAGATTATTGACCATCGGTATCGTGATATCGTATTTGACACCATAATTTCCATGAGCGGCATAGGCAGTATCAGGCTGGCGTTTGATCATGCTTGCAGCTTGAAGTTGTCCAGTGCCAAAGGATCCACGAGCGACGGTGGAGATCGGATATGAGATCGACTCTCCTATCGCCGGAATTTTCAGTGAATCATCGGCGCAGCGGCCATCAGCCAGAGTTGCGGTCCAGGTTGATCCTACTTGAACTCCGCCAACTCGTCCATAAACTACGCTACCGCTGGCGGAAGGTAACGTCGGTGACTTCTCGCGCGGTCCGGCCAGTCCACCGGAATCAAGCAGTTCGATGAACTCATTGTCGGATGGCCGACGTTCTGTACCGTCCGGATTCTTTCGCGCAAATGCCGCTACCGTGGCGACAAAAACTGGTTGTTCCGAGGAAAGTCGTAACAGCAGAGAACGACCATTAAGTGGCGGAGTGAGCCCCTTTACCGGAATTGGCAACGCTGCAAGCACTTCCGGCCTACCCGGCTGCAGGTCAACGGAGGAAGGGAAATTTTTCTGCAGCTTGTGGCGGAGAACTTCATTCATCACCCGGTCCCCTGGACCGGCAAATATTGTGCCCGCCGCATTGTCCTCGATTGCTGGGAGCGGTACAAAGGGGGCATCAGGTTGGCTGAGATAACTTGCCCCTTCCAAAGACTTAACGGTGGTCAGATGGTCACCGGCATTCTGAATAATGATTGCCAGATAGAGCGTGGGATGCTCGCCAAATGGCTCGTCCTTCGCGATATGGTGCGCGAATATGTCAAATCGCCCCTGAAATTTCTGGTTCAAATGCGCCTGAGGAGTGGCTCTTCCTGCGGGAGCGAAAGTTGATACCAAGATGCCTTCGCTCTGAACAACTTCCGGACTGTTGCTATTTAGGACCGGCAGGCCATCGAGGCCACCGGGTAGAGCCCGCATACTTGTCCGAACGTCGATAGTTTCAACTTCGGCGCTCACCGTTTGTGATGCTACCGCTGCAGCTGCCGATGCCAGCAAACACAGCACAATTCTATTGGACATTTCTTTTATATCGTCGAACCAGTTGGGGCTTTCCAGTTCATCATTGTAAGCGCTTCATCCAAAGAAGACTGATTTCGCCGACAAAAATGTAACGCCATAACTGCGTCTTCGGAATGCAGGAGCTTCTTCTCGATAAGGAAGAGTGCGCGCACCACACACGGTATCAAACATTCATCAATTTTTCCGGTTAAAGCCAAGGTACTGGAAAGAGCAGAATAACTGCTGAAGTCGCCGTCTATGCGGGGGATTTCCTTTGGGTCGATCGAGCCACAAAGTACCAATAACTCATAAAGGGATTGCTTTCTACTGTCATCGATAGCCGGCATCCCAACCTCAGCAACTGCCCAGGCAACACCAACGCTCCGGCTTTCGACTATCCGTAAGGCAGCAGCAGCAAGGTCCTTCGAAAGAGTACCTGAATCAATCAACTGTTGAATCCCAAGACTAGCCTGAGCCACCGCTTTGGACGTATAACCTTGTTCGACCAGCGTATCGACAATTGACTTGTTGCCGGTAAGAGAAAGTTCAACACACAACATCAGGCTCGACTCCTTTAAGAAGCCTGCCTCGACTAACAAGTAACCAACCGGCGTACGGCGTTTCGAGCGAGTTTGAAGAAAGCCGCCTTCCACCAAACCTTCGGCAAGGGTAATTTTCTTTTGCTGAACTTTTCGCAGAACATCAAGCGCGTCAGCCCGAGAAACTAGCCCCTCGCGAACCAGACGCTGCGCTCGCAAAGCGGCGACAAGGAAGTCTTCGGAAATCATGCCTTTGAAAACCAGTACTCTTCCCAGCAACATGCCGGTTTCTTTGCTGGTCAGAAGAGCCTCCGCCAATTGAGCTTCGTCCAAAATTTCTGCTGTCAGAAGCAACTCGCCTAATCGGTTAGTGACACCGACCGGTCCGGATTTCCAGCCTAGAGCTTTCAGCGCCTGCTCGAAAGTGCTGCCATCAGTAGAGCTTTTCACAATGGCAGAGACGGCCATCTCAGAGGAAACCAGTCCGTCGTTGACCAATGATTGCGCTTCCACTGCTGTTAACAGTTCTGTCTTACGCAGTCGCCCCATCGTGACAAGCACGGTTCCAATTGGCAAGTCACGCTCCCTGGCGCGAATGAGGGCATCGGCGAGTTCTCCGTCTGACAACAGGCCGGACTTAGTGAGAAGTTGTCCTATTTGAATCAGCGCTGCCGCTTGCTGAGTCATCGCGATCCCCCAACAGTATCCGAGTCCCTTATGCCCAGGATTGACGTTGAGTCACATATGTCTATGCTTGGGCCCCCTCGAGCAATGCCACAAGCAATTCAAACCCAAGAACAAAAGATGTTCGTTGGCAGCCACCAGTACACCGGTTTCAGTGCCGCCGACGAAGGCGATTGCCACTACTGGAGGTGCATGATCGAGCTTAGGTCATCGGCGCGGCGATGCGACCACGAACTTTTGGCAAAACCGCGTTAACCGAATGTAAGATCCTTTGCAGCCACTATCAGGTATCCACCCCGACATTAGAGTAAAATATTCGGCACGCATGATGGTTATGCATGCGTGCCTGACAACATCCAATAAGGAGGATGGAGTGGAAAGACGCCGTTTCGGTAAAACCGACATGGAAGTCAGCGTTCTCGGCTTCGGTGGAGCGGAGATCGGCTTTAAAAACGCCTCGTTAAAGACAGTCGAGCAGCTGCTCAAGAGCGCACTTGACGAGGGGCTCAACATTATAGATACAGCTGAGTGCTACCAAGGCAGTGAAGAACTGATTGGCGCCGCTGTTTCAAGTAGGCGCAAAGATTTTTACCTGTTCACAAAATGCGGGCACGGCAATCGCTACGACGTTCAAGAATGGCGTCCAGAGCAAAT
>JADYXS010000049.1 GCA_021772155.1 Candidatus Obscuribacter sp. | reverse complement strand
AGAAAGTATCTACAGAATTATCTCGCTGCGTACTGGTGTTACAGCGATAGAGTAACTTGGTCTCAAGGATCGCTGCTACAACTATGCCGTCAATCACCCAGGATTATCGAAAGCGAAATTCTCGGGTATGTGTCGCCGCCAATGGTTGTATTGATATCTTGATGCCGCTATGGTGGCTAATCTCGATTCTAATGGGCCTCGACTCGATGGTTTTCCGATTGCCGCAGATCAAGCGATTTCCTACACTTGCGGTTTTGAACATCCGGACAGCTGCTCTGAAGCAAGCTGGCGCCGTACATGCCACCATGAGTTGACGGAAATTCCAAGCGGCCGGCGGTCAATACTTTAGTGGTGCAGCTCGTTACTGCCGCTAGGCTGACTAAAGATCATCGCCTTTCACTTCACTTGGCGGGGATGTTGTTGGCTCCTGAGGAGCGCGGGCTTTGATTCCACCGGGAATGTCATAACACTTTTCTTGTTCGCACCAAACAATCTGATTGACCAGCTCATCCGGGTCGTCGATGACTGTGAAAAGGGCAAGCTCTGCTTCTGAAAGTAGACCTCGCTTCACCACGGTGTCTCTCAGCCAGTCAACGAGTGGATTCCAAAACTTCGATCCGACCAGGAACACAGGAAAAGCTTTTATTCTCTCTGTTTGGATCAACGTCAATGCTTCGAACAATTCATCCAAACTTCCAAATCCACCCGGCAGAATGACAAAGCCGATAGCGTATTTTACGAACATCAGCTTGCGTATGAAAAAATATCGAAAGTCCAGAGATATCGTCTGATAAGGATTCGGTCCCTGCTCGAATGGCAGCCGGATGTTTACTCCTACAGAAGTTCCTCCGGCCTCCTTGGCACCCTTGTTACCGGCTTCCATGACGCCTGGTCCGCCGCCGGTGATGATTGCAAACCCACGTTCTGCGAGCTTGCGCGCGATAGTCTCGGCCAAAATATACTCGTCTTCTCCCGGCTGGCACCGCTTTGACCCGAACATGGAGACTGCTGGGCCAATGCGACCCATCGTATCGAAGCCCTCGACGAGTTCGGACATTATTCGAAAAATTCGCCAGGTATCTTTGGAAGTAATTTCATCGATAACGTATTGGGATTCATTGGGCGCCATTGGAAAACTCCAGTCATTCGTTCAATTTTACCGCGTGAAGAACACTTCTAGAACATGGGTCTCGGGCATCTGCCCCGTTTTGACCAGTTGCTCAAGATCGACCAGTTCTTGCTTTTTCTTCACAAGTCCTGACAATGACAACGACTTGATTTTGCGCAAATCCTTCTCAATCATAAACGCTGACCGAGAATCGATACGTTCGGCTACTTGACGCAGAGACATTTCTCGACGCCCAACATCGCGACCGCCGGTGGCCACTGTCATCATCTTTTCATGTTCTGACTTGTAATAGATCCACTTACTTAGCATTGTTTGCATCGCAGCTACCACCATATGCGGTGACACTTGCCGAGACTTTAACTCTTGCAAAGATAAAAGGACCTTTCCCTTTTCGCCCTGAGCCCAGAATCCAAGCAAAGCAAAAACGTCTGAAAAGTGTGGGCTGAGCAACGTTACGTGTTCAAGGCGAATTCGCTTTTCCGGCAAAATGTAAATGGCCGCTTTTTCAATATCAGCAGCAATCTGCCTGAGGTTAGTTTCGGTACTTTCCGCAAGGTAATAAACAGCATCGTCATCAATTACCGCGCCGTACTTGTGGACCTCTTCATTGGCGAACGAAATTAGCTTGCTACTTTCGCTGCCGGTATAGTATTTAAATTTCTCAAAACTAATGATTTCACCATGCTTCTCGACTGCTTTCGAAGTCTTTAGCGATCGGTCGAAATTAGCTATACAGGCGAAAATAAGGAATGTATTTTCGGCTACCATTGCCAGTGCGGATTCAAAATCTTCGGCCAACTTATTGGATTTAGTTGCGCTGGAACTTTCCGAATCGTCTTTGCCACCACGCTTCTTCGTAAACAATGCGCACTGATCAATCAGAACCATACGATTTCCCGGACCGAAAGGCACGGTTCCAGCAACGTCAATCACTTGCTTCAAATCCGCTCCTCCTTCCAGTCGAGCGAAGTTGAAGCTTTCCCATGACGGATCTACCAATCGCTCTTTGAGCGAACGTACTCGTCGAGATATGAGAAATTCTTCTTCGCCGGCAAGAACGATAACAGGCAACTCTAACTCCTACCCTTCGGTCTTCAATCGGGTACCGGTGACAATAAAGTATGTCTTCTTCGCAATCGATGTACAGCAGTCTCCCATGCGTTCAACGTAACGGGCGCAGAAAAGGAACTGCGTGCGGGTTTGTGCCTCTTCCTGCTCCTGCACACCGAGATCGGACAGCAGTTTCTTGGAAAGTATGTCATGCAGATAGTTGACATGACTATCGCGCTGAACAACTTGAGGAATCCCGTCGACATCATCAGTGAGGTAGCAGATGAGCGATTCCTCAACCATGCGGTGCACGATCCCGGACATTTCAGCCAGCTCCGGCGGAACTTGTAGACCATCCTCTGCAGCCCATGAAATTAGCTTGGCTACACGATGCGCGTGATCTGCCAGTCGTTCAAATTTAGCTGCCAACAAGGTACTGCCAACCAGAGTGCGAATCTCTTGCGGCTGCAGCCCATCACGCTCCGTAAGCAAATCGAGGCACTTCTCCTCAATTCGCAAACACTTTTCGTTGATCAACTCTTCTTGCTGTTCTATTAGTTCCAGCTGCGCGGCCGGATCCCGATTCAGCACTTTCACCAGCTCAGCTACTGTACTGCTGACCATTCGCCCAAGAGAGAGAATGTCTTCTTTCATGATCGTAATTGCTTGAGTTTTCACTCTTTATCTCCATGTAACGCTGATTCCGGCAGGTTTAATCGGTAACCCGATCTATGAATTGTCTCCAGCAGCACAGGATTCTTCGGGTCCTCTTCAAGCTTCTGCCGCAGCCAGCGAACATGGACAGCAACTGTTTTTGCGTCACCGGAAAAATCGTAACCCCAGACCTGATTCAATAGTTGTTCTGTCGATAGAGTCTTTCCCGCACTGACCATGAGCACTTTCAACAGCAGAAACTCTTTAGGTGACAGATCAACATTTCTTTCGCGCCATTTAACTCGACGGCTATCTTCATCAAGAGCCAGCTCACCAATCACCAGTTTTCTCGATGATTTAGACTTGCCATGACCACTTCGTCGCAATAGTGCTTGCACACGCGCCATCAATTCAAGGCTGCTGAACGGTTTGGCTAAATAATCATCAGCGCCGCTGGTAAGTCCTTCCGCGATGTCAGCCGGACTTGAACGCCCTGTCAGCATCAGGATCGGGACTTCGACCATGCGCGTGCGAATGACCTTGCAAATTTCCGGACCGATCATGTCAGGTAGCATCCAGTCAAGAATAATCAAATCCGGTGCCGCCAGCGTCAGTCCAGAAAGAGCCGTCTGCCCGTTGTTAAAGGCAGTTACGCTAAAGCCCTGCCGCTTCAAGTTATATTGCAACGTCTCGATGATCGTTTCATCATCGTCGACTAACATTACTTTGGTCGCTATCATCACTGTTGCACCTGATGCTGAGTCAAAACAGTCGGATGTGGTAGGTCCACTCGAAAGGTCGAACCCTTGCCTTCTTCCGATTCAACCGTGATCCGTCCTCCGTGCAAGTCCACAATGTTTTTCACAATAGAAAGACCAAGGCCAGTACTGCCTTTCGATTGCACTCGGTCAATTCGATAAAAGCGCTGAAAGATTTTGGGTATTTCACTTTGCGGCATGCCGCAGCCAGTGTCGCTCACTTCAAAACAACCCGGGCTGCTACTGCATGTCGATACGGTGACGTGCCCGCCGGAAGCGGTGAATTTGACAGCATTTTCAACCAGGTTCAACAGCACCTGGTCGAGTTGTTCTTGATTGGCGTGGACACGAAAGTCCTTTGCTACGTCGATTTTTACCTGCACGCCTCTTGCTTGTGCCAGTGCGCTCACGGACTCGGCGGCGTATCTGGCGCGGGCGGCCAACTCGACCCACTCAAGTCGAAGCTCTTGCCGGCTTTGGGAGACTTGCTCCACAGACAGCAAATCCTGTGCCAGTTTCTGCAAGCGCTCAACTTCGGAGTAGGCACGCTTTAACATCCGCCTGCAAACATCAGGGTCTTCAAGCGCTCCGTCAAGCAGCGTTTCTACCAACAGTCTTATGTTAGCAATAGGCAGGCGCAGTTCATGGCTGACTTCAGCGATCCAACTGCTGTCCTTTGAGGACTGCTCTGGAGCCCCAGTCGCACTGGACTGCTGTTCAGCTTTTTCGGAAAGATCCACAGGTCCGTTCATTGACGTCCTTGCGCCTATCGAGGGCGCCTTGCGCTCATACTCCTAATATAAATAACCCCTACATTAGGAAAAACAGCCCAATCAGACCGAGATTTTTTCAGTACCATATCAATGTTGCAAGAGGGAGGCATGATCTTGGGTCCGGTAACCTTATTAATTCTTGACGGCTGGGGCGTTTCGCTAGAAAAAAGAGGCAATGCGGTACTGGCTGCCCGTACCCCGAATTACTTAGATATGCTTTCCCGTTTTCCAAATTGCCAACTGGATGCGTCCGGATCTGCTGTCGGGCTTCCGCCCGGACTGATGGGTAACTCCGAAGTCGGACACTTGAATATAGGCGCCGGTCGTGTTGTCATTCAAAAGCTGGCGCAGATTAGCGCCAAGATTCTCGACGGGACGTTTTTCAAAAATCCAGCCCTGATGGCTGCCATCGACAATGTGCGCAAGAACGATTCGAAGCTACATGTATTTGGACTGGTCAGTGACGGATGCGTACACTCGAGCCCTGACCATCTTGACGGATTATTGGAACTTGCCAGGCGCGAGAAAGTCGAGCTGGTAGTCCATCCTATTCTTGACGGGCGCGACACGCCACCGCGATCGGCACAAAGGTTCATGCGTGAGCTGGAAGAAAAGCTGGCAGGTCATGGCACCATTGGCGTTGTCTGCGGTCGTTATTACGCCATGGATCGCGACAATCGTTGGGAACGGGTGGAAAGATACTGGCGGGCACTTGTTCTTGGTGAAGGGCTGTCCGCTGAATCAGCTGTTCAGGCTGTGGATATGGGCTACGAGCGTGGTGAAAATGACGAGTTCATCGTGCCAACTGTGGTCAAGCAAGCTCTGATAGCCACTGGAGACAGTGTTATCTGTTTCAACTTCCGGCCGGATCGCGTGCGACAAATCAGCCGCGTGCTAACACAACTCGATTTCACAGGCTTCGAACGCCCAGAAATTCCGCAGATTTACTACGTTTGCATGACTGAATACGATACCAGTTTGGCTTTGCCGGTGGCGTTCAATCCATCGCAACTTCCGGTGCAAGACATGCACAACACATTGCCCGAGATTCTTGCGTGCCACCACATTGGACAGTTTCACACCGCAGAGACCGAGAAGTATGCGCATGTCACTTACTTTTTCAACGGCGGAAAGGAGCAGCCAAATGCGGACGAATACCGAGAGTTGGTGCCGTCCTTAAAGGTAGCGACGTACGACCTGGCACCGCAGATGCAAACACCAAAAGTATGCGATGTCACCATATCTGCAATTGAGTCAGGTAGATATCCATTCATCATCCTGAACTTTGCAAACCCGGATATGGTGGGACATACCGGCATGATGGATGCGGCCGTTCATGCTGTTGAATCTGTTGATGAAGCCTTCGGAAGGCTGCTTGAAGCGACGCGGATGTCCAAAGGCACCCTGTTGATTACAGCAGATCACGGTAACGTCGAGCAGATGATCGATCTGAAAACCGGCGAACCGCATACCGCGCACACGACAAATCCAGTACCGTTCATAGTGGCAGATTTCAGCGGGCAGGTTGACCGTGGTCATAAGCTGCCTGACGGGTCGCTAGAAGACGTGGCACCGACAATCCTGCAAGTAATGAGCATCCAGCAACCGACACAGATGACAGGAAAACCATTGTTGAAGACTTTGACAACATCTCGTTAGACCGATCGAATCTTGTTGTCATACGCGAGATTTCTTGGCAATTTACTAAACTTATGCAAACAAACAATGCGCCGAAGCAATTGGCTCTACAAGCGGCTATAGACGGTTTATTGCAATGTAAAAAGCCGGACATGCCCTTCAGGGTAGAAATTGTTTGATCAGTCCAATACTTACCTGTTATTATTGCCCCGCGTCGGTTGGTAGAAATACTAGCTTGTCGTATGTGGCAAGTCGGGCTAACAAAAAAACCGATCAACCAAGCATTAGACAACTCTACGAAGGAGACGAATGAGGTTTATGGTGAAATTCCAAACGATTGCTCTTGCCGCGGCTAGCTTTGCATTGGCGGCTTCATTGACCGCTTGTGGCGGTACCGGTGGCGAAGGCGGAACGACAACGACCACTGACGGTCAAACAACGTCGACAAGCACTTCGACAGGCACTGAAGGCACCACGACGACAACAACCAGCACAACCACAGACGCCACCGGAGCTGCAACGGGCACCGCTACCAGCACAACAACAACTCCCTAGTCCTCAGACCGGGATTTTAAAAAAGCTCATGGGCGACGCTTAGCGTCGCCCTTTTGCGTCAGGTAAAAATGCGCTCAATCCATCTTCGGCGCAAGTGCCCCTGAGATCAACGCATTATCATTGGCATTAAGCTCCAGTTGCCGCGATAATATTCGCCATGAAACGCCTCCCGATTTGCCTGCTTGCAATCAGCCTGTCCCTGCTGCTTACGCAGGCCAGTGCCGAAGCAAGGCTTTTCAAAAGCAAAAAAGAAGGAACGAGCGCTCAGCATGTCGTCAAAAGACAGAAGTCAAAAAAACATAAGCAGGCAGTGCCGCCGCCTGCAAACCGCCATAGCTCGCCAACGGCTACAGTTACTACAACTTCCGCTGGTGCCCTGGATAGTGACACTGCAGCACCAACCACTCCAGTTGTTATTGCTCCGTCGTCTCTTATTGACTTAACGACGGCAAAATTCGGTCGACTGGACATTACGCTGACAGACGCCTTCTTCCTTGAAGCCAGGGTACGCGATCTGCGATTAGTTGCTGAAAATATGGACATGAACAAAGGCACTCTTGAGTCGTTGAGCATTCAGGTCGATCAAGGCGAGTTCTCCGAGTTCACCATAGACTCACTGCGTATGTATACTCGTGGTGCCTTACAGTTTGACACCCAACAATTACTGAACCAAAAAGTGTTGCAGTTTCGAGAACCAGCATCAGCACGCGTTCGAGTTGGTGTAAGTCAGCAAAGCTTAAACACCTTTCTCAATGCACCCACTATTCTCGAGCGCTTATCTGGAACAGCAAAGAAACGGGTGCCTATCCTCAGCTCACTGGTGCGCAAAGACGTGAACTTTGGATTCAGCTTCACAAAAGGCGCCGTAAAGCTCGAGCCAGACAATCATGTCACTCTGTCCATAGATTCAAAGTTTGGCATGGGCAAAGTCGGTATGCCGGTCTCGATATCGGCTGATACCAAATTGAACCTTGTCGACGGTTGGGTGACATTGAGCACCACAAAGTTGCACACCGCCGGGCACGCAGTACCACCGGACCTGTCCGAGCGCATCGTCAACAGAATCAACAGTTTGTCTAAGTGGGGCAATCAATCTGACGACATCAAATTCATATTTACGGATTTGAAAGTGGTGCCCGATGAGAAACTGGAATTGGAAGGCACCGCACTCATTAAGAGATTGCGATTCGCCCGTAATCAAGAGCCTTCGCCCAAAACAGAACCACATGGACAAACTGATGTGAATGAAAGCAAGGAATTGCGCTAAAATACCTGCCAACCGACCGTAGCCGCGTTTCAGGCTGCAAAACTTTAGAAAGTGAGTTGTCTATGGTACGCCGACGCGATAATCGGCAATCGGACCAGCTACGTCCCGTAAAGTTCACAAGAAACTTCACCAAGAATGCTGATGGTTCGGTACTTGTCGAATTCGGAGACACCAAAGTTCTGACGACCGCGAAGGTCGAGGAACGTGTCCCTGCATTTCTTATGGGAAAAGGTGAGGGCTGGGTCACAGCGGAGTACTCCATGCTTCCGGGCTCAACGCTTGTACGATCCGTCCGGGAAGTTACCCGAGGGCAGCCGTCCGGTCGCACCAACGAGATTCAACGCCTGATTGGACGCACGCTGCGTGCCGTGGTCGATCGCCGGGCCATGGGAGAACGAACGATCACCATCGATTGCGATGTTCTTCAGGCTGACGCCGGAACGAGAGTGGCGAGCATTTGCGGCGGGTTTATGGCCCTTTATGACGCCATGCAAAAGCTTCAAAAATCTCTAATGTGGGACTCGCTTCCGATTTCCGAACATTTGGCTGCTGTAAGTGTCTGCCAGGTTAAGGGAGAGCTCTTGCTGGACCCGAATTACCAGGAAGATTCCCAGGCGGAAATGGACAGCAATATAGTGTTGACCGAGTCCGGCAAGATTCTTGAACTGCAAATATCTTCTGAATTGAAGCCTTATGAAGCATCTAAGTTAAATGAGCTTATGGTCTTAGCCGAAAAAGGGATCAAGGAAATCATCGAACTTCAGTTCGCGGCCTTGGGCGGGCGCTAATTTTCCCAGCGGAAACTTGTTTGCGAACATTGCGGCCAAACTTAAATTTATGTTGGTTCCTGCTGACATCGATTCTTGAGCAACTAATATAGAGGTCAAGCAGTCTGAGCTAAGCATCAGAGCAATTCGTTCTCATAACAGCAGGTCTCAATTGGTTGATACGAATCCCATCCAGGACGTCTTTGCGGATGTGACTCCCCTAAAGCTTTTCAGCTCAAGCTGGAAAGTATTCTGGCGCATCCACAGACTGCAAGGCTGGTCCGGTGCTTTTCGTGTCGTGCCGATTATCTGGTCGATTATCGTCACCGTGCGCGGTTTTTCACGTTTTCACGCCAAAGAATATGAGCGCCTGCGGGCAAACAAAGCCAGCGGCGGTGGCGACCTGGAAGAAGTGGCCCTGAGCGCCGAAGAGATGGAAGAATATCGACTCCTCGGCAGATGGCTGCGCATCCGACTCCATGAACTTGGCCCGACCTTCATCAAAATCGGTCAAACGCTTTCAACTCGGGCAGACCTGGTTCCCTTGCCGGCTCTGATTGAGCTCTCGTCGCTGCAAGAGGAAGTCGAACCGTTTGCACCGGATGTGGCCATGGCCACACTTGAGCGAGAGCTGGGCGCCCCTCCGGCAGAGCTTTTCGCGCAGTTCAATCCGCTGCCGATTGCGGCAGCAAGCCTCAGTCAGGCCTACAAGGCCGTTCTGCGTGACGGCAGAGACGTCGTAGTTAAAGTTCAACGTCCCAACCTCACTAAACTGATCACTCGCGATGTGCAGACTCTCGGTGCAATCGCTGATGAAGTGATGACTTACCCGAAATTATCGCGCCATACAGATTGGCCAGGCGTCATCGAAGAATTTGCCCGCACAACCTTCGAGGAAGTGGATTACATCCGCGAAGGACGAAACGCCGATAGATTCCGGCACAATCACCGCTCCAACGAAAATATCTACATTCCACGCATCATCTGGAGGCTCACCGGGCGGCGCGTGTTAACGATTGAATTCGTCGGTGGCGCCCGCGTAACTGACTCCGAGGCGATCGATAAGCTCGGTCTGGACCGCGCCGAACTTACTGAGATCGGTGCCAACTTTTATCTCAAGCAGCTACTGGAAGATGGTTTTTTCCACGCCGACCCGCACCCAGGTAACATGAGAATCATGCCTGATGGTCGTATCGGCATTTTCGATTTCGGCATGGTCGGGCGAATCTCGCCAACCCTGAAGCAAAACATGATCAACGCTTTCATGCACGTGATCAAACGTGAGTATTCTGCTCTGGTGGATGATTTCGTGGAAATGGGCTTCCTCAAAGACGATGTGGATCGAGAAGCGCTAGCTGCTGAATTGACCCCGATTGTCGAATCCCGTTTTGCCGAAGGGCTGACAAAAGTGCGCTTCCGTCAAGTCGTATTCGACTTCTCCGACCTGGTGTACCGCTATCCATTTCGCCTACCAAGCGAATTCACATACATCATGCGCGCTCTTTTGACGCTGGAAGGTGTGGCCTTGGGTATCAATCCTGATTTCAACTTCGTGGATGCGGCACTGCCTTTCGCTCAGCGCCTTATGTTTAAAGAAGCTGGTTCGACCGTGCGAGCTGCCTTGCTCAGAGAAGTCTTCGCCGAAGGGCGTTTTCAGCCACACAAAGCAATCAGCCTCCTCAAAAGCGCAACCCGCCTCTCACTCTAGCCTGGTTGCTACTCAGGGCTTCTCTGCACCTGCCGAAAAGAATCAATATATGCGGTTCAACCGATAACGGTTGGACAGCAAATCAATGTATGCGGTTCAATGCCTGCTTTGTCATTACTATGTCATGAGCCTGCCCCTTAGCTTGTCCATAACCGACGCTACCCTTTAAGCAGATGGGGATTAGAGTGAGAAGCAAGGGATTGAGTTATGGCAGATGACAACTTTGAGCAAACAGCCAAGCAACTTACAGCAAAAGTTGAGAAGAACGAGAGCGTGTCTGAAGAATTGAACTCCATTCCTTTTCCAGACCGATTAATAATGGCGCGCTGCATGGACGAGATCAACACACAAAACCGCGCTACTAACGATTCGCTGCCAGACATTCAACTAACTATTGCAAACGATGGCGGCCGCCGAGAACATCTAACTGACATGAAGGCAGTGACTCCCGGCATGATTTGGGCCACGAAGACCGATATGCACGACCTGCCCAAAACAGCTCAGGGAGGTCTTCTCGAGAATTTGGTGACACCCGTTTGGAGCGCGATACCCATGACAGTCAGCATTTGAACGAAGGCAAGGAGTTTTACTTGGGCAGTGGCAGGCGCAATTACTTTCTCAACAATCAGATACTGCATAGTAATCGTCGCTCAGGATCGAGCCCCCAACAGCATCGCTCGGATATTGAAACGTCGCAAAATTGACACCAATATGAGCGGTCTCTAACAGTCAAAACACTTGGAAAGACTGGGGAAATCTCGATATTGATTTTGCTCCATTTCTGAGTTAACTTGATGCGTAAGCATTTCTTCGATAACAGGCTGAATCAAAGATGTGGGAACCCTCCCACTGAAGACGGATACGGACACGTGCAAAACACCTTTACTGCAGGCATTAAAACCCTAATATGTAAGAGTCCCTAGGTTGGTCCAGATGCAGACCCTCAATTACGCCAGCACACAATGCCTTAATTGCGGTTTCGCGATGCCCCCTTCTGCTCGTTTCTGCGGCGGTTGCGGTAATCTCACCCCGGCCGAAGGGCCGTCAGCGCCTCCGGCTTTTGCAAAAATTCAGCCGCTACTACCGCCATCCGTCAACAAGGAGCTTCAGGATGAAGCTTCAACGCTGCTGATGCAATTGGCTCGCGAGCGCGTTCTCCTGTTGTTTCACTGGGCGTGCTTCATCGGTTTAAATTTCATTGGCGTCTACTTCGCCATGAAGTGCTACAACGAATTCCTCGGTGACGAACTAAGTAAAATCATGATCGCCAGCACGCCATTCCTGTTCATCAATTCAATAGCTCTTCTTGGCATAATCTTGATAAAGGGCACACGCACTGAGATTGCTCGCTTGAAAGAGCGAATCAGTTACGTCAAATTCAAAATCGAATTCGGACATTTGATGTAACTGAAATCGACTCAGAAAGTGTAAAACTTCGCAGCGACAAAGGAAAGCAGGCACCACATTCAGTGGCGCCTGCTAAATCTAAAACTGCTAGGTTTTACAGCTCTATTTTGCCGGCTGCCAGCGTAGATTTGGCTTGCGAGCAGCCAGAGCTTCGTCGAGCTTACCAACAGGAGTGTTGTGCGGCGCGGTTTTAACCTTCTCTGGATCTGTTTGCGTTTCTTTATCGATGTTGACCATGATCTCGATGAAATCGTCGAGTGTCTGCTTGCTTTCCGTTTCCGTAGGTTCAATCATCATCGCTTCCGGCACCACAAGTGGGAAGTAAACAGTTGGCGAGTGAACACCAAAGTCCAACATACGTTTAGCGATGTGATTAGTGGTCACTCCGCGTTCCTTTTGCCGAGTTCCTGACAGAACAAATTCATGCATGCACGCTTGTTTATAAGGCAACGCGTAGAAGTGCTTCAGCTTTTCCTTCAGGTAGTTGGCGCTCAAGATGGCATCTAGAGAAACCTGGCATAACCCTTCACGGCCGTGAGCAAGCATGTAGGTCAAGGCGCGAACAAGAATGCCAAAGTTTCCGTAAAATCCTTTGATCTTACCGATGGAATCCGGACGATCCCAATCCAAACTAAAGCGGCTGCCTTTGCGAGTCACCACCGGCTTAGGCAGGAACTTCTCCAAGGTTGCTCGGCACGCGACAGCGCAGCCACCGGGTCCACCACCGCCATGCGGTGTTGAAAACGTCTTGTGCAGGTTCAGGTGGCAAACATCAAAACCCATGTCTCCCGGACGAACCAGACCCATAATGGCGTTCAGGTTTGCACCGTCGTAATAGAGCAGACCGCCCGCTTCATGGACCAGTCGAGCAATCTCCGTAATCTCTTCTTCAAATAGTCCGAGCGTATTTGGATTAGTCAGCATAATCCCGGCAACATCGGGTCCCAAAGCTTTCTTCAATCCTTCGATATCAACGTTGCCGCGTTCGTTAGAGGGAATCTCGACTACATCAAAGCCCGCCAGGGCTGCCGTCGCCGGGTTGGTGCCATGGGCAGTGTCTGGAACGATCACCTTAGTGCGGGCTGTTTCGCCTTTGGCTTTAAAGTAGGCCTTGATGATCATCAATCCGACCATCTCGCCATGCGCGCCTGCTGCCGGTTGCAAGGTAACTGCCGGCAAGCCGACAACGCTGGCGATGGATTCTTGCAAAGTCCAGAGCAGCTCCAGAGCGCCTTGAATCTGCTCTTCCGGTTGGTACGGATGCAGATCGCGGAAACCTTCCAATGCGGCCATGGCATCATTGACCTTGGGGTTGTATTTCATGGTGCAGGAACCGAGCGGATAAAATCCAGTGTCGATAGAATGGTTCAGCTGCGACAACTTCACGAAGTGCCTGACAGCGTCTAACTCGCTAACCTCAGGCAGAGCCGGCGGTACGGTACGCAGAAAAGCGCTGGGAAGCAAGTCGCTCAGTTTCTTTTGCGGCACCCCAGGCTTTGGCAATACGATGGCTTGGCGACCCGCTACAGATTTCTCGTAAATCAATTTGCTCATTGTCGTCCCTGTGGTTTAGTGCGAATAAATGTTGATGTCCCAACCGCGCGAATCCAGTTCGCAAGCGGTCGGCAGAAACTGAAATAGACGTTCGGCCAAATCAGTTAGATTCTCTCGCTCAAGTAACTCCTGAAAGCGCCTTTGAATTGGGATCAGCACGCGCACGTCGTTGGCGGCATACTCCAACTGAGAGTCAGACAGATCAGTGCGAGCCCAGTCACTTGACTGATCGCTCTTGTCGAGTTCAATGCCAAGTAGCTCGCGCACCAGGTCTTTCAAGCTGTGACGGTCCGTATAGGTGCGAATGAGCTTGCTGGCAATTTTGGTACACCACACCGGTCGCACATCTACATGCAAGTAATGCTTCATAACGGAAATGTCGAAACGGCCGTAGTGAAACAGTTTCATCACGTCCTTCGACTCAAGCAGCTTCCGCAGGTTCGGCGCGTCAGGCCCGGTGTAACGCACGAATGCCACTAATCCATCTTCGTCACAAAGTTGTGTCAGGCAAAGTCTGTCGCGGTGCAAATTCAAGCCACGCGTTTCAGTGTCGATGGCGATGACCGATTTCGCCATGTATTTGCGAAAAATATCGTCCGGCAAATCGCCGTCGAACAATAACGGTTTTTGTTTGTTTTCGATTGTCTCAGTTTTCAATATCGCTCTCCGCAAGCCGTTCGGGCGAATGGTCACTAATTATACGTTCTTCTGGCGTTAGCGATCTTTCAGCTAAGAAGCGTAAAATGAGCCTACCAGAGATTAAAGATATTCAATTAGTGGAATATCTGTCAGTGGAAAACCAGAACTGGAGCCCATCTCATGAACCGGCTAAAAAAGACAATCGCGGTCTCGTGCTTGCTCAGCCTTGTTATCACGGTTTTAGCGCCTTCTTCATTTGCTTTTCGAGCGTCAGTGGGCGCGGTCTCCGGGCACAAGAAGCTTACTGAGGGCATGGGCAATGGCAATGACGACCTGACCTTCTCGCCGTTGCTTCTTGAAATGGCCAAGCTCATCGGAAGAACTGGCTTGCCTCGAGGCTTTTTCCTACAGAACGATTCAGCGTTTCCGGATGAATCTGGTGTAGATTTGCGAACCCTTCTCTTATACCAAGCCGGATTGATAAAAATGCCCATCCGCTTGGTCACCGGTGGTCGAAAAGAAGGCGCGCGAGCAGATGCTCCGCCACTTTTGCTGCTGCCATCCATTCCCGAACCACGACGGGAAATGTCACGAGAACAGCCGGTGGAATTTCCAAGTGTGGCATCCACCCCTTTGCCACGCGAGCCTGAACGCTCTCAAGTTGTTACACCCAAAGCATCTGTAGGCTCCCCGGACAAGATTCGAATTGCTGACTCTCCGGCCGGCACACGCCCGGTACCAGCGCCTCTGCTCTCTATGGACCTGGCGCGCTTGGAACCAGATGCCACAGCCCAGCGTGACGATTTTGCCCGCGGACCGGCCCTGGCAGTGGATTTACCACAGCTGGCAATGGCTATGCCGCGCACTAACGCGATGCCGTTCATCACGCGCAATACTTTCCGCCTCTGGACACATCGAACAGACGAGAAGGCCTCCCTTGAGAAAGGCAATGCAGCTGCGCCTGTTGAGTTTACCGGCACCTTTGTTGTCGCCACCACCGGTGCAATCAAGTCCATTACCGGACGACATTTCGTCATGGCGCCAGGTAAACTTCTTGCTTCAAACCAGGGCGGTGAGCTGCTTTTCAAAACCACCGTCGGCACCGTCTCGGTTGAACTTAACGCCACTGCCATAGTGGAAGTAATGCAAAAAGGGACAAACAAGACATTGAAAGTTTACGCACTGGAATCGCGGGACGGCGCCGGAGTGTCCATTGAAGTGCCGGGCACAAGGCCGCAAAGCTTCCGACTTACTTCTGGCGAAGCCTTGATCGTCGGCGACCATCCATTGACGGCCGAGGAAGTTCAAGGGCAGGTGATCAGCAAGAAACTCAATCCGACAACGGCCAAAGGCTCATTTACGGTCAAGGATTTCGTCGAACACGAACTAATCGCCAGCCCCAAAGTGCAAATCCACGACTCTGAACACTACTCGGCCTTAACATCATTGAAGGGGCGCGTCGGACACCTGCATTAGAAGTGTGTCCGAGTCTAAGAACAAAATGATAACGGTCACTGTCTCCTTGTGCTGAGCCAATCTCGGCGGCAGTCAAAGATGGCAATCAGGACTCAGGCCGTGCATCAAACGATGGTTATGCGTCTATCTGGCGCTGCTGTTTTGATCGACTATTGGGACTGGTGCAACACATGGTCTGCGGTGCCAGGCTCAGTGGTCATAATTTTTCTTAGCGTTGCCAATCCGCAAAATAACAGTGTGTAGTGAATCAAATTTACCGCTAAATGACTGAACCGCACATCGTGAAAGTAGCTTCCGACCGCCACAAAAATGCACCAACTGAGAACGGGATAGACGAATAACAAAAGTCCCCACGCTCTTTCTGGCACGTATGGAATTCTGATCAAATTTAGGATTGACAGTGTCGGAATTGTGACCCAAGCGGCGGCGGACAGTGCCGCCCAATCGTAAAGGTTGGTGTGTGGGCTAAAGCTCAAGGAAACAACCACAGTCATCGCCATAGTCCAGTTTAGAAGTTTGCTACTGCCTGACAGCGCTTTGCGCCAGCAATAATAACTTCCAGCCAGCGCCAGCAACATAGCGACGAAACTAGCCGATAAAGCCTGCTTCGGCGTCATAAAAAAGCTAAAGAGAGCGCGAATGCAGGCTTCCCAATCAGCATGGACGCCAGCGAAGTCCATCGTTGTTTCCGCGTGCAAAAGAATTTGTGGATAGTCAAACACATTTGTCCAACCGATGGTAAAACCGGCAAGACAGAGCAAACTCGCTTCCGCAACTGCAGCTATCAACAGTAATTTCCACCGCCGTCCAGCCAATGCCGGTACTGCCAGGAAGATCGCATAATGTGGCTTTATTGACGAGAGTGCAAGACAAATACCACCGATCAGATCACGGCGCCGTTGGAACGCCCAGAAATAAACGGACAGCAGAAAGAGAGAGAAAAGCCCTACTTGACCTTCTAGAACCACTATCCATCCTGGCAATGAAGCTAGTACTGCAACAGCAAATGAAAGAAGTTTGGCGACGCGTCGGTCTTCCCCAGTCAGAGCGCGCAGGAAAAACAGTGCCATCAAACAGGCACCAACAGAGGCGGCACTCCAAACCAGATACGCCTGTTCCGGAGAAAATAGTGTCAAAGGAACCATTAGCGGAAATATGAACGGCACATACTGCATGTAAAAGACCTTCTCGCTCTTCAGAGGTCGCAAGAAGTTCTGCTGCCACTCCATTTGAACCCGGGGATCATATACGTGCTGCCGAGTTTCACTTGATCTGGTGAGCTGACCAGCTTCATAGAAGTGGACGAAATCGAGCACATTTATCGTGGTCCCGGAGGCGGACACCAACAATTCTTGCTTCTGCAAGCGCTCAAACCCAAATGTTGAAACCGCTGCCAGCCAGACTACTAAAAGTGCAACATATAAGAGCTCTAGCAATGGAGGTTTCATTCGGGGTTGCGTACTTTCGAGGCGACTGATGACATGCCAAAACCGTCCAATTCTAGAATTCACCAAGGATAACACGCAAAGGCAAATGGCGATTTCCTGGGCAGTTATACCGGCGATTCCGCAAGCTGAAGCCAAACAAGCGGGTCGTGGGCCGGCATCAACAACTTGGCATCCATGGCAACATCTGCTGGCTCTGAACCGCACTAATTGAGCGAATCAAGGCAACCGGGGCGGCAAAGCGGTATCTGAAGAGTTGGACAGACTGTGGCACGGAAGTATGTGACTGAAGTGCACTGCAGCGCATGAGTTCGGTTCGTTCAGAGGCTAATCCTGAGAACAAAACGACTGATCAAGCAGTTCCACTATGTGTTGTGCAACTATCGGCGAGCCTCGATCGCGCAAACCTTTCTGGATTTGCAGGATGCATCCGGGATTGGTTGTCACCAGAATTTCCGCACCTGTGCTATCAATGTGCTCCATCTTGCGAGCAAGTACTTGCAGGCTCAACTCTGTGTGCATAAGGTTATAGATGCCGGCACTACCACAGCAATTCTCCGCTTCAACCAAAGGTATCACTTGCACGCCCTCGATTTGCTTAAGCAACATCAATGGCGCTTCGCGAATTTGCTGAGCGTGCGCCAGGTGACAAGCAGCATGATAAGCCACTTTCTTTTTGATTGGTTTGGATGTGGTGGCAAATTCATGATCGGCAAGGAACTCGGTCACGTCTTTTACGCGCGCACAAAAATCAGCAGCCCGCGGCTCCCATTCCTTGTCTGCGTGAAGAAGCTCGTGATACTCCTTGAGCATCGCGCCACAGCCGGCCGCCGTGACAACCACTTCCCCCTTGGTCTTCTCAAATAGTTCGATATTTTGCTTTGCCAAGTTACGTGCAATGTCCATTTCGCCGGCATGAAAGGCCAGAGCGCCGCAACAAGTTTGCTCGGGAACTTTTACTATTTGACGTTGCGCTGTCAACAAACGAATGCAGGCATGGTTCACATGGTTGTAAAAGACATCCATCACGCAACCGGCAAACAGCTGGACTTCTCCGGATTTCGCCCCGGACATCCATGATTGCCGCGGCAGTGGCTTATGTGGTGGCACTGCCGGGAGAAATTCCTGCCACTGCGCCAGCGGTCCCAACAATTTCTT
>JADYXS010000048.1 GCA_021772155.1 Candidatus Obscuribacter sp. | reverse complement strand
CGGTGGCAATGGCGGTGGCAATGGCGGTGGCAATGGCGGTGGCAACGGCAATGGTGGTGGTGGTGGTGCACCAGCAGGCGGCACCGTCCACCTCGACCTCACCTCGACAGCCGCTTCAGTGAGTGCCGATGGCGTCTTGTCCGCTCCGGTGCCCATAAATTACTCGGACGGTACTTCCAGGACAGTAGACCAAACACACACGCTCACGCCAGGTGAATACGTGGCGGCGTTACAGGCATCCACCGGTACTCAATCCATCGTCCTTTCAGCTGACGGGAGCGCGACCGGAGGGACTTTCCTCGCCAGTTCACTAACCAACCTCAGCGGCTTGATTGTTCCCACAGGCGTAACTGCTATTCACGATTTCGGCACAAGCGCAACGCTGAACCTAACAGGTAATCTGGTAAACAGTGGCAACTTGTACGGCATTTCGTCTGTGGCTAATGTGACCAGCGGAACTTTCGCCGCCAGCAACATAATCAACAACCCTGGTGCGCTCCTCACATCAGTTCTGCCAACCGGGGGGTTTGCCGGTTTCAGCAACCTGGTGAGCAACCTCTCGCTTACGTTGACTGCAGTTACGAACATCATGAACTATGGCACCATATCTAGTGCCGGAGCATTGAATTTAACAGCCGGAACAGCGATTTTAAACGCAGTTACTCCGAATGTGAATCCAGCTCTGGCCGCAGTAACCGGCAACATTCAGTCAGCCGCAGCTCTGACGATGATTGCCACCTCAATTACGAATCAAGGCAACATTTCCTCAATCCTGAGTAACGTGAACCTGACCACTAACACGCTCTCGAACAGCGGTCTGCTCCAATCCCTCGGCGGGTCGATGAACATTCAATCGCTCGTGGGCAATACCCTGAACGTCCTCAACACTGACGGCGCTATCTCAGCAAGAGATAGCGTTTTGTTTTCCGCGGGCAACAATAACTCCGCAAACAATCAGTTATTAGTCGGAGGAGGCACGATCAGCGGTAGTGACATTGCCTTCGATGCCGGTCAAGGACTGGTGTCGATTGATGTTTTGAACTTGAGTAGCGCCGTATCGCTTGATGGAGGTAACATCGACATATCGGTGAGTGCTGGAACTGACGGCTTAGCTCTGACAGGGCTAGGGAGTGCTCATTCCGGAAGCTTGAATTACGTTGGCATCGGCAACGTCACGATCGACGAATTCGACACCAACGGTGGAAACATCAACGTCAGCACGACCGGCGACATCCGAGTTATCCAAGCCATTAACGGAAACGGCAATGGCAACGGGAATGGCAATGGCAACGGAAACGGCAATGGCAACGGGAATGGCAATGGCAGCCAGCCAGGAGACCTGAGCACCACCACTGCTAACGCCGCAGCCGGCTTTGTATCCCTAGTCACGAGCGGCGGTCTTATCCAGGTCAATGAAATTACCACCGACGGGCATGGTACCGGAGATGGTGGCGACATCAGCCTAATCGCAGGCGGATCCATCACAGCAGGGGCACTTAGCGCCACTGCTGTATCTGGATCAACACCAGGAAACATCACTGTGCGAGCCGGCACCACGGGCGTCGGCACGATCGTTCTCGGTAGCGCGGATTCCTCTGCCGGCACCAGCGGAGGCAACATAATTGTTACTGCGCCGGGATCCGTGTCGGTTAGCGGTGACCTAAATGCACCGAACGGTTCAATCACCCTTGGCGGCAGCACAACCGACATCGGGGGCAATGTCATCATAGGTGGTGGGCACATCGGCTGGGATATCCCGACAACCGGCGAGTACGTACTGGATTTCCAGAAGCTGACACAATTCGGAGGCACTACCCTAAGCATAGGTAGTCTGACCGGCTTTAATTCGGACATCGTGCTCCGGGCCAATTGCGACGGCTGCCTCGGTAGCATCACCAGCTTGAGCATAAACACTGGTGGCAGATACATCGCTAGCGGCACTTCACTTACCCTCGGCAATGGAACAGTGTTCACCGTCACCGCAAATGGTGGCATAAATACTGGCTCTATCAGCGCAGGATCTCTTTCCTTTGCTTCCAACGGAATAATCGCCGTCGACGGTAATCTGTCCGCAGCCTCCTCAGTTGCACTTACAGGTGGAGACATTACAGTCAATGCTGGGCGAGCAGTCACCGCCAACGGCGGGAACATATGGCTGAACGCAGCGAACGACATTACGCTCCAACAAGGTGTAGTTATCACCTCAGTTGCCACCGCGGACGGAAGTTCAGGTGGGCGAATCGGTTTGATGGCAGGTGCTCAGCAAACCGACATGAATGCCCTCCTTTCAAATATGGCGGCATCCCGCACCGGCAATGAAATTCTCACGCTACCGGAAGGAGCGGCCTGGGACAGCTCCAACACGGTGAACTCCGCGGGCGGCTCAATCATGGAAGTGCAATTCCCAGCAAATGCCGGTAAGTCGATAACGAATAGCACCTTCAATCTTCTTGGCGGCGTAGTCTTCATAGATCCGCCTGGCACCAACAATGTGATCATCGACGGAGCAACTTTCAACGCCACCGGTCCACAGTTACAAGCTCCTGGCACTGGAACTGGAACCGGCACTGGAACTGGAACTGGAACTGGAACCGGCACTGGCACCATAGGCGGCATCAACCCTGCCCTTCCCGGCAATTCCGGAGGCTCCTCTACTGGCACCACCGGTGGCTCAGGGGGAACAGGTCTGGGATCTGCCGAGTCACCTTTGACCGGGGCAATTGGATTCTCATCTTTCGGCTCCACTTCCACCGCTCGAGATACCACCAATAACAACTCCACGACGGCAAGTACCAACGTCACACTCAGTTTGGCAGCACCTGGTATTCCAAAAGACGGCGTGAACAAGACTGGTAACGACCAGCCTATGCGTGCCGCCATCTATTGCGCGCCACCAGGCAAACTACAGGAGAAGGAATCGCTCGACGAAGAATCTTGGATTATCGCCTCAAACAAGTGCCAACCATTCTCCTTCGAGACGCCAGACGGTTCAATTGTCATCGGAACGGGACCGGCCATTTTTGCGCCAACCAATAACCGGACGCTTCTATTAAAGGAAGGAAAACTGCTCGTAATCGCCGGGGAAAGTATGATTGTCGTTCGTACTCCAATGTGTAACGTAACTATTCCGGTTAACTCCGCAGCAACAGTTGAGTTTTCACAACAAGGACTGACACGTCTAACTGCCTTGGCCGGCGGCAAGACGAGCGTTTCGGTAACCCGCCAAGGCGAGACCATCATTCTTACGGCCGGAGCAGGAGAACAATTGGTTCTTGCCGAAGACAGTGTGCCCGATGCCGATATTCACTGCCAACCGGATGTCCCAAGTCAGAGAAACCACGCGTGGCTTGTGCGCTTAGCCGGACTGCACGGACAAAAATTCATTTTCGACAGAACGGAAATGGTCTCGCGCGAAGGCTTGCTCAACTGCACACTCGGCTGCTTCACTAGATTGCAGCAATTGATGATCGATCAAATCCGCAAGAGCATGATGACTGAATCGCCAAAGGAATTGAAGTCACTCTTGCCTGGCCGGCAACGCATTCTTACCAGCAAGGCAACAAGTAACAGCCACCTAGCGGCGGTCGGTTTCGCAGACGTATTGGATCTTACGGTACCGGAAATCGTTTCCCTAAAATGCTCGTCCGCACTGGTGAAATATACCACCGGCGCAAAAGTCGGATTGCTTGGACAAGATAAAATTGAACTTCGTTCCGGTGATGCACTGGTGTCCACTAATGCCTCCACCACAGTCGTGGTAGGTAGCTATACCGTCAAGCTAGCACCTTGTACAGTCGCGTTGATCAGCAACCGCGGAGACCACGTAGTGGTGCGTAACGTGTGCGAACATCGCGCCAATGCAGTACAGGTAATAACAGCGGAAAAACGCTGCCTCGGTGCGTTAGCAGGGCAGGAAATAATCGTCGGCAATACCAGCATGTCGTACACCCAAGTGCTTAATACTGAGCCCATTGGTCGCCGGAAGATGCGCCACATGGAGCTGGGCAAACACAGCGTCATCAGCAGTGAAGTGTCTCTCGTTAGCTTGCTGCAAAATACGGACATCCTGTCACAACTCAGCCGCAGCGCTCATCCGGATGACAAAGACATTCTTAATAAGGTGATGAAGATGTCCGTTGTTCTGTCCATCGTCACCCAGCGCCACGGCAACTTTTCCATCGTTGGTCAGTAGGAACTTGACCGACGCCAGGTAGTCTTTCCCCCTGGGGCCTGCACCAGAAGGCCTCAATGGCTCCGCCTGCGGCAATGCGCCAGAACAGGACTACACAGCGAAATCGGAATTTTCTAGATATCGAACTTGTGCGTCTGGTTGTACTGAACGAACAAGCTGACGTCCTTTCCGCCGGTCAGCTCTGAAATGGTCTTCCTGGCTTGCCCCATGTAGGAATCGTTGGCAGGATCATTGCCTGCTTGCAATGAAGACAATGTCCACGGCTCAAACGCGTTATCGGTGCGCGCGGTGCGATTCGGCGGCATATTCTCGCTCGCTTCGATAACTGGTACACCACTGGCGATACCAGTAACTTCCTGTTTGTGCCAGCCATTCAAAATGACCTTTTCAATTTTCACGCCCGGTGCAGCCTTTATGTTCCACTTGATTGGAGCGCCGCCGGATAGCACTAAGATGACGTCGTGGTGCTTGTCCGAGATGTTGACTGTAGCATCTCCTTCAATTTCGTAATTGATATCGAAACTGCGCGGCTGGTTCGAAGTCTGGTGTGTTTGGAGATAGATGACTTCCGGGACCTGGGTGGTTGCAACGGGATTTGTCCAAGTGAACGGCGCCTCATCATCGCCATTGTAGTCGTCTTTTACGAACTGCCTTTTCTTTCCATCTATGGTGTATTCAGCGACGATTGGCTCGCCAGCCGCATTAACGGTTACTGCTGCTGGCTTGTTCGACGCAATGTAAGCCATGACGGCACCGGTCACCAAGAAAAAGATGACCACAATTGTGGTGTAAGTGCTCTTACTGCGCTGCACTAAATCGACGGAAGGCTTGTGGGCCGATCTATCTACGGATGGTGCTGTGATACCGTGTGAATTGGCATTAGGATCGACCATCTTCGCGATGGCATCGTACATCTCACCTGCACTTTGGAAGCGAGACTCTGGATTTTTTTGCAAAGCTTTGAACACGGCCTCTTCGATGCCGCCTGGGAATTTTGCACCGGGTAAAACTTCCGCAAACCGCTTGGGTACTTCGTTCAGATGCTTATAAATCGTCGAAACTACGCTGTCCCCCTTGATCGCTGGCACTCCAGTAAGCATCTCGTACATTACACAACCGAGCGAATAAACGTCCGAACGATAGTCCAGTTTGTGCCCCTGGCACTGCTCAGGACTCATATATAGTGGACTGCCGAAAGTCTGCCCAGTTGCAGTCATCGATTGCGCCTGGCTCTCTGTAAGCAGTTTGGCAATTCCGAAATCGATTATCTTCGCCGACTCATGACCGTGCTCATTTACTACCATGATGTTGCTGAGCTTGAGGTCTCGATGCAGCAGCCCCTTTGAATGGGCATAGTCCAGACCCTGGGCGATCTGAGCTATCAACGGCAAGGCTCTGCGCAACGGCATCGGTCCGAGGTCTTTTACAATTTCCGCCAGGGACTTTCCGTCAAGAAAGTCCATCACCAAATATGGTGCCCCGTCCGGAGCGTTACCAACATCATAAACATGAACCACATGCGGATGCTGAAGCGAGGCCGCTATCCGCGCTTCGCGGGCGAAGCGCTCCATATTAGTATCGTCTTCCGCCAGATCTGCATGCAAAACCTTGATTGCTACCGGTCGATCCAGGCTTAAATGCCTACCTCTATATAGAGAGCCCATCGCGCCAACGCCAACAAGTGCGAGGATCTCGTATCTTTCACTGAGTATTTGCCCGACTAGAGAAGCAGTCGTCACTTTTATCTGGATACCTTCTTTCTTCAGCTCAGTCATGATTTGATTCTCTCAGAGTTCAGTTTTGATTGAAGCATCATCGCCATCTTCGTTAAGCCACAACTCATCTGATTCCTCTCCTTCTACTTCGTTAAGTTGCTGCTGCTTGTCCTTGCGCCTCGATACGGCCCGGTGGCGATTAGTTAGTCTGGGGACCAGTGTGCCCTTTCCCGCTCGGCCGCCGACAAGCTTGACGCTGCCGGTCTCCACCTTTTGGGAGGTTTGCTTCTGCAACTGAGCTTCCTGCTGAGCTTCGGCAACTATTGCCTGATAGCTCTCATAGCGCTCCTGAGGAATTTGCCCCATGTTGGCCAGAACCTTGCAATCATTTTCCACAAGGTGCAGACAATCGCCATATTTGCATTCGCCGGCAAACACCGCCAATTCCGGAAACTGCCAGGCAACCTGAGCCGGCTCAGGATGTTTCAATTCCCCAAGACTGAAGCCCGGAGTGTCACAAACCCAGCCGGCCTTATCACCGAAGCCCATTTTGTAAAGTTCACTGTATGTGGTGGTGTGTCGGCCCACTAACAATTCTTCGTTTACATCGACTTTTAGGGACAGCGCCGGATTTAGGGCGTTGAGAACACTTGACTTACCGACCCCGGAAGGTCCGGTGAGGACAGATGTGCGTCCTATCAGAAAGTCCCGAAGCTGCTCTATGCCCACGTCTTGCTTGGCTGAGACGAAAAAGACCCTGTAGTCAATAGATTCATAAATGTTTCGTAAAGCCGAAATCTCCTCATCTGTAGCCAAATCACACTTGTTGATACAGATGAAGGTCCGCACCTCAGGCAGCGCTAGCTGCAAATGGACAAGGTAGCGATCGCACAATAAGCCGTTCCATTCTGGCTGATGGATGGACTGTAGAATGAATACTTGATCCACGTTGGCGATATGCGGCTGCGTCAGCAGATTCCGTCTATCTAGACGAGCGGCAATAACGGCTGTGCCGCGCTCGGATGAATCGTTGAACTCAACTTCCTCGAGTTCAACGTGATCTCCGGTGAATATGGCGATGCCTTCCTTCTTCAACCTGGCTCTAAGTGGGCACTGAAGACTGGCCTTTAGCTCATCTGAATAAACCAGATAGCCGCCAGCATGTCGTCTAAGTACCGTGCCCCTCACCATTCTTTGCGCATCTCACTCAATTTATTGGTTAAACAGATTAGCAGAAACCAAGCATAGACTACACAATTACTGACATACAAACGCTCATTTGCGAGAATCCTTGGAGACACCAATGCAGACGGCCACAATGGAAACACCGGTAACTTCAAACCCCAAAAAAAACAGCGACGGAAACGTTGCTCACATCCGCAACGTGGCAATCATCGCCCACGTTGACCACGGCAAAACCACGCTGGTCGATGGATTCTTGAAGCAAACGGGTGTATTCCGTGACAACCAGGATGTGGTTGATTGCGTTATGGACTCAAACGCCCTTGAGCGTGAACGTGGAATTACAATCCTGGCCAAGAATACGGCTGTTCGGTATAAAGATCACCTGATCAATATCGTCGACACACCAGGACACGCCGACTTCGGTGGTGAAGTTGAACGTGTATTAGGCATGGTGGATAGCTGCCTGCTAATCGTTGATGCCGGCGAAGGTCCGATGCCTCAGACCCGGTTCGTTTTGCGCAAGGCCTTAGAACGCGGATTGCGCCCAATTGTCGTGATCAACAAAATTGACCGTCCAAACATAGACCCACATATTGCTGTCGATAAAGTGTTCGATTTATTCGTTGAGCTTGGAGCCGACGACTTCCAACAAGACTTTCCAGTGGTCTTCGCTTCCGGTGTCAAAGGCATCGCCACGATGAACCTGGACGTAGAAGGGACTGATTTGCAACCGATTTTGGACTTGATCCTCAATCACGCGCCTGCACCTACAGGCGACTACGAAAAGCCGCTGCAGATGCAAGTGTCCATTCTGGACTACAGCGATTATCTGGGACGTATCGCCATTGGCCGCATATACAACGGCACGATGAACGATAACCAGCAAGTGATTCTGATCAAAGAGAACGACGTTGCAGTTAGAGGCAAAATCACCAAGCTCCTCAAGTTTCAAGGCTTGAAGCGCTATGAGGCGACCGAAGCTGCCGCCGGTGAAATAGTTGCCATCGCTGGGTTCGCTAACGCTAACGTCGGTGACACGATTGCGATCGCCGAAGCACCCTATGCGCTACCGCGAATTGAAGTTGATGAACCGACGATGCAAATGTCTTTCCTCGTCAACGACAGTCCTTTCGCTGGACAGGAAGGCAAATTCGTCACCACGCGTCACTTGCGTGATCGCTTGATGCGCGAATTGGAGACCAACGTGAGCCTGCGCGTGATGCTCACCGATAGCACAGATACCTTCATGGTCAGCGGACGCGGCGAATTGCACTTAGGTATTTTGATTGAAACGATGCGTCGCGAAGGTTATGAATTTGCCGTGTCGAAGCCGGAAGTAATCGTCAAAGAAGTCGAAGGCAAGAATCACGAGCCGTTCGAGAAACTGTTGATCGACGTTCCGGAAGAGTTTATGGGTTCCGTCATTCAGGAACTTGGACCGCGCCGCGCCGAACTGCAAAACATGCATGTTGATCGCGGACAAGGTCTGCTGGAATTCGTCGTTCCAACCCGCGGATTGCTGGGCTTCCGCAGCGAGTTCTTGCGCTTGACCAAAGGCAACGGCGTTATGAACCATGCATTCCTGGCGTACCGTCCATGGGCCGGCGACATAGCCAGCCAACGGAACGGAGCGCTTGTGGCATGGGAAGAAGGCACCACCACCGCGTATGCTCTGGCGCAAGCCGAAGATCGGGGCACCTACTTCATCTCACCAAGCACACGTGTTTATGGCGGAATGATCGTCGGCGAATGCAACCGCGCCCAGGATCTCGACATAAACGTCTGCAAAATGAAGAAGCTAACGAATATGCGCAGCTCCAATAGCGACCAATTGGTCACCTTGCAAGCGCCACTAGAGATGAGTCTCGAACGCTGCCTGGAATACATCCAGTCAGATGAACTTGTTGAAGTGACACCACAAAACATCCGTATGCGAAAGCGCGTGATGTCACGCCGTTAGGCTCGTGAAGCCGGCAGATGCTGCGGGCTAGCTTACAACCATAAAATTGCAACGAGCCCGCAGCATCTGCCGGGCTCGTTGCGCGTTGCTCAGCTTGCCGACCCAGAAAGACGCACCTTATATAGACTTTGTTTGTTTCCACATAGGAACAAGCAGAACAAATCCGCTGAACCGTCGTCGCGCCTTTCTGAAAGACTTCGGGGAGATTCCACAAATGACGATTCGGTATCGACATTCGAATACCGTTGCCCTAATCGGAAGAATCCTTCTAAGCTGCATCTTTCTTGTGAGCGCATACGCGAAACTAGTTGAATGGAGCGGCAGCGTACAGATGTTGCAAGTACAAGGCTTGCCCGCTGCTCCCATTTTGCTAGCGCTAGCGGTCGCCATTGAGGGATTTGGTGGCTTAGCGGTTTTGACTGGTTACTTCGCTCGCACCGGAGCGTGGGCACTATTTTCTTATTTGATACCAGTCACTTTCATTTTTCATTCGTTCTGGGATGTGGGACCTGCTCAGCAAAATATGCAGCTAGTAAGTTTTTTGAAAAATCTGTCCATTATGGGCGGGCTAGCTTTACTGGCGGCATATGGACCTGGTCGTTTCAGTCTCGGTCGAGAGCGTCATTTATATGACGATTTCAGTGACCGAGATTCAGCCAAAGCGCGCTCGGAGGCGCCGACGGCATCAACTCGAGTCTAGGGTGAAGAAATGGGAAGCACCGCAGGTTGGTGTCCACGCATATGCAAGAAACCGGCATAGCAAGCGAATCTTGCGAAGGCAGTTCGGGAACCGAACCGTAAGGCGCGCCGTCGAGGTTACTCGCAAACGTCGGAATGACACCGATTAAAGGGAATTGCTCCCGGTTACAAGGAGGAGCTCACATGAGAGACAAACTGGTTCGGTCGATAGCACTCGCCGTAATGGCTGCTATATCAGTTGGCATAGCCCCAAGCTTTGCTAGCGATAGTTATACAGCCATCAGCGACGATACCAACATATTGGCGGACGGCATGATTCAACAAAAGCAGATGAGGCGAATCTACAAGCGCCCCGCTGCGAAGAGAGCCGCTGCAGCACCAAAGACAATAGAACGAATTGTTCGAATTGAAACAGAACGGATAATCGAAAGGCCTGTCATCATCGAGAAGGAAGTATTTGTTCCTGCTCCGGTGGTCGAACAGGAAATCATACAACCAGCCGTGGTTGAAACATGCACCCCAGTGATCATCGATCGCTATCAAAAGCGTCGTAAAAGCTTGATTCACTTGGGTCTGTTCCCATTCAGCCTATTCGGCGACTAGTGAAATAACCAACGGAACTCAGTTGAAAGAGCGTTCGTCCAGCTCATCAAACCTGATAGCAGAATGGACGCTCTCCATCGGAGAGTATAGAAGGAGGAGCCTTTTATGAAGAAACTTCTTAGCCTCGTGGCAGTTGCTGGCATCGCGTTCAGCGTCGCTGCTCCTGCCGCTATGGCAGACGAATTCGTCGCTCGTTACACCTACTTGGTGAACGGCGCAGCAGTCCCTACGGCCGGAACAACAGTGTTGACACAACCTGCGGTGCTTGAGCCTTGCGGAACTGTATTTACACAACCTGCGGTGCTTGAGCCTTGCGGAACTGTATTAACACAACCTGCAGTGCTCGAGCCTTGCGGAACTGTATTGACACAACCGGCAGTGCTAAATCCTTGTTCTACCGGAACGGTATTGGTACAACCGGCAGTCACACAAAGACCGATCATGGTCGAACATCATGAGAACCTAGTTCCTCATCTGTTCCACCTCGGTTTGTGGCCGCTCGTCGATTTCTCAATCTTCTAAACGAAGAAACAGAAGTCCGAGAAACAAAAGGCTCCGATCTAACAGTCGGAGCCTTTTGCTATGCATATTCTTGGAGCCAATGGGCGGCGCATGGCGCCCGCCCCTACAAATCGCTGCCTGGTAGATTTCCTCTTGGACGTCAAGTCTTCGAGGCTATCAAGGAGCAGTGATTTGGATCATATAATTCCTGCTTGCGAATTAGAGTAGCTGCAAGGACTAAGAGTTTGCGCATAACTGCGCAGGTTATGACTTTCGGCGGTTTATTCTTTCGTGCCAGCCTCTCGGCGAATTCGCGCATTTGAGGATTGTGTTGCTTCGCTACCATGGCGGGGAAATACATGGCAGCTCTGAGTTCTGCGCTTCCAATTCTGGAGATCCGTGCTTTTTTGTGTATGCTTGTACCTGATTCAAAATCTCTGGGAGTTAGACCCGCAAAGCATCCCACCTGGCGGCCACTCTCGAATTGACCGAACTGTACGTATGCCAACAGGCGAATTGCCGACTTTTCGCCGATTCCAATGATTGAATCTAGAATGGCGAAATTGGCTGCCATAGTCACATCGGATTTAACCAGTTGTTTGGCGGAACCCTCTAAACGTTTTCTTCGCACATAGAGCCGTCCCAGCTCGTCTTCAATATCCTCGCGTACCAGCTTAGTTTCAACGATCTCAAGGCGATTCTCTTCTTGGCGAATCATCTCATCCAGGCAGGTTAAACGGTGCTGAAGCTCTCTGAGAGCGGAGTGTACTTGCGTGGGCGGTTCCCAGTTTGGGGGATTTTCCTTCAAGCAATAGTCTCCGAGCAAATAAGCATCAATACTATCTGTCTTGCTTCGGAAGTTCTTACTCCGTCCATGGCATTGAACAGCATAGCTGTTTACTTGCGACACTCGTATTCCCTGGTCGAACAAGAACTTGGCCAGTGCTCGGCTATACACACCTGTCGGTTCAAGGCATGCATGCACCTGCCCCAAATCTGACCCATGAAGCCAGTTCAGTAATTCCTTGAATCCCTGGAGCGTATTCGGGAATTTGCTTTTGCGAGTTTTGCCACCAGTCCAGATAAGGCACGCGTCGAATGAAAGCTTCGAGACGTCGAGGCCTAGAGCGATCCTATTTTCCATTTTTTTGTTTCTTTCTCGAGAAGGGTATTGCCCAGAAACAGTGAAAGCCCGTGTCTCAACCAACCTCTTACTCGTGCTCTAGGCACCAAGATTTCCTGCGGAGTACACTGTGGGCTGCTGAAAGGAGAGTCCAATCTACGCATCGGATTTTGGATCCGTGGAGGGGCTCGGTTTCTCTCCTCTCAGCACTATTTCCCAACAGATGTAAACGCGTCCGCTTAGTCTGTCAAGACCATAGTAAGAGGGGAGGGGCTTGTCCCCTCCCGCCTGGCCGCACGGCGGGCGGTGCCATGCGCCGCCAGCTTTACGCCGTTGCGCGATCGCTTTTTGGCGGACGACGTTTTACGATATACTCCAGCAGCAAATGCAGCTCCTCGGGCGTATCCAACCTGTGCGTAGCGCCGATGCTATCACCTAAACCGATTTGAATTGAGATACCACCGTGGCTATTGGTCCAAATGAAGCCAGGAGTATCCGCGGTGGTATCACCAGCAAAGAAGCGTTTCCTGGTGCTGCAATCACCGGCTAAGTTCGAGTCTATAAAAGACAAACCGAAACCCTTGTCCCAGGGAATGCTCGGCGTAACTTCGTAGCTGGTGGGCAGTCGTTTGAAGGACAAGTCCGGGAATTGGAGTGCCGTCTCAAGTACTGGCGCATGAATCTCATGTCGCCTTGATGGGTGCACGTTTTGGAAGTGGAGACAAAGGGTGTAGCCATGGTCTTCGAGGATGGCACCATTCGCTAAATCAATTTTCTCGGACAACTCGTCACGAACGGTCTTCAACATGGGCACGGCATTCAGTGCGTGCGGCTGGATCAGCTCCTGTCCGTCCGGGAAGAGTACCTCTAACCCATAGTTGCCGGCGAGAATTGCCCCAACAGAGTCAAAATCTCCTCGCAGTTGAGCTGTACTGCGAGCACTGATGATCGCTACATCTATGCCCGAACCTGCGCATAAATCGGAAATCAGCCCCCGTAGTTTGCCGTCAACAACGGCTTCTTCCGGTCGGTTAGCGTAGGGCACTAATGTCCCGTCACGATCTAGAGCGATCAACCAGTGGCTGTCGGAAAGGGCTTGATCAATTTCGTCATACATAGATTTCAATATCTACTCCCGTCGTTAATCAACTGGCGATAGAGCTGTTCGTAGGAATCAACCATCCGTTCTTTGCTGAAAAGCCTGTGCACACGGTCCCGACAGTGCTGTGCGTTAATAGACTGAACTTGTGGAAAGCGCCGCACAAGCTCATCAACACTGTCAGCGATAATTGCCGTGTCACCATCTGAAAGCACTTCGCGCACGGCCCCGCGATCTAAAGCCATCACCGGCGTCCCAGCGGCTAACGATTCGGCCATGACCAGACCGAATGGTTCTTCGAAATTTATTGGATAGACGGTGGCAATCGCTTTGCGATAAAGAGATATCTTAGCGGCCCGATCCACTTCGCCGATGAAGTCGACATCCGCTGAATCCAGAAGTGGTTGGACATGTTCCTCGAAATAGCCGCGATCGGCTTCATCGACTTTGCCAGCTAAGATGATCGGCAAATTGAGTTCTTTGGCTATTCGAATTGCTGGCTCTGTACCTTTGTCCTGGCACAACCTGCCGATAAAGAGCAAGTAGGAGCGATCGGCACCATCTGGTCCATCGAATTCGGAAAGATCGATGCCATTGTATATGGTGGCAGCATAGTTCAACTCTGCGGGGTAATTCATACGCTTATAAGCTTCGCTAATTGCCACATATGGCAAATGACGATAGGTCAAATAAAGCGGCGCAGCATATGACTTGATCGGGTTATGGTTCGTAGTAACGACCGGGCAATCCATGGCCTCCAAGTAAGGCAAAGCTTGCCAACCCATGTGGTTGTGCACAATATCAAACTCGCTGCGGCGTTTTTGCAGTTCCAGCAATAATCGAATGTCAAAGGCCGGCCAACGTCGCGCAGGCTCACACTGACGCAGGGGGACTTCGGTCACGGAGACTAAGCGAGCGGCAGTCTGTGCATCGCCAGTAGAAAAGAGTGTTACTTCATGCCCACGCCGGACCAACTCTTCCGTCAATATACTCACAACCAGCTCTGTGCCACCATACCCGTCAGGTGGTACACGTTCAACATTCGAGGAAAGCTGCGCAATGCGTAGCTTTACGTTTCGATTGTTACTTTCATTTTGCCGGACTTGTGCAATACCTGGCACGAGCTAATTCCTTCGTGCGACGCAAAACTGAGATCTAATATAGCGCTTCCGACGCGCAACCCACGCAATGTAACACGACCTAACCATTCTGGCAGATTAGGTTCCACGATTCGCAGAATTCCGTTACAGGCATCAGGCTGTAAGTTTAGGCATGTTTTCAGCAGTTGCAAAGGACTCCCTGCGGCCCAAGCTTGTGGTGAGCAAGATACCGGATAGTCGATAGGGTGGACACTGCCATTGCGTTCGAAGCCGCAGTACAACTCCGGCAAGCGAAAGTCCGGTTCAAATTTAGAAACTTCAAGCATGCTGAGCATGATGGTATGCGCATCTGCTGCTCGCCCAATTTTCCGCATGCCTTCGGCAATGATGGCATTGTCGTGAGGCCAAACAGATCCGTTGTGATAACTCATTGGGTTGTAGGCCACGGCCGCCTTGGACAGGGTACGCACTCCCCAGCCACAGAACATTTCCGGACTCATCAAGCGATCGGCAACGCTCTGGGCATACTCATCATCAAGTATGCCGGTAAACAGGCAGTGCCCAGGGTTGGAGCTTATCACCTGACATTGGTTGCCAGAGGCGTCCAATGCTAAAGCGATAAATCGTTCCTTCTCATCCCAGAAGTCCCGGATAAATCTCTCCTTAAGCGCAGCTGCATCTGCGCGCAGTTTCAGCCCGAGCTGGGCATCTCCCAAAAGCTCGGCCACGCGCGCGATTTCCAGCCAGGCAGCATACAAATAAGCCTGTACTTCGCACAGGGCAATGGGCGGCTCAGCCAGGCGCCCATCTGCGTACATCACAGAATCACCGGAATCTTTCCACCCCTGGTTATCGAGCCCTTTCTCGCTCTCGCGTTTATAGGCTATGTATCCGCGTTCATCAAGACAATCTTCCAGAAACTTTAGCGCCGCAAGCACGTTAGGCCATAACTTACGAGCGAAGTCCATGTCCCCAGACCAATCTATGTACTGAGCTAAAACATACAACCAGAGTTGCGTTGCATCGACAGTTCCATAATATGGGGAGTGCGGTATTATGCCCACTCTGGAAAGTTCCCCGACACGCAATTCGTGCATGATCTTGCCTGGATACTCGGCCTTGAAGACGTCAACTTTCGTACCTTGATAGGCAGCAAGTACCTCAATGCACTCGCGAGAAAGATCCGGCAAAAATGGCATCACCTGCCAGGCTGTTATTGCGCTGTCGCGTCCGAAAACTGCGCAGTACCAGGGGACACCGGCCGCTAATCCTCGCGCCAGCGGCGTTTGCTGGCGCAGAATGTACAAGTCCCGGATTGATCTATCCAGGGCAAGATCAAAGACCTCGTGCGTCGTCTTTATTCGGGTGGAGCTGTTGCACCAATCACGGTAAGCGTTGTCCGCTGTTTTGCGCGCTTCTACAAAACCAGTTTTGCGCACAGGCGTAGCGGTCTTTCCAGATAAGCGAGTGCTGATGCAGGTTTGAAACTCACGATGCTGGCGTGGTGGTAGCACTATTCTAAGCACCACTTCCCCTTCCGGTCCGTCGATAGAGTCCGGAGTAATTCCGAAAAACTCCACAATCGTTTCCAAAAGCAGGTTGTCCAGTCCGCGATAGCCCATAAAAAGACTACGACCATTCTTTCCCACACAAGGAACCATGCGCTGTCCGCGCTCGGGCAAGTTTAATCCGCGCACCTCAAACATGTCCGCGAAGTCCGATTGAAACTTGAATTTGAGAACGCAGTCCAGCGGCTGAGTATGGTAGTTCTGCAGCACTACCCTCTCCCAGAGCGCCTCACCAATTACGATATCGCGCTGAATCATCAGGGTTTGCTGAGGCACAAGATTAGTCTGCGGATTAGTGTAGAGAAACGAACCGGCATATCCGTCGAAAGTGGAGCTGAAGAGCATCGAAAGCGGAATGTCATCCAGGGTCATTTCCCAACCACTCAGATGCCTCGTGTCGTTCCAATAAAAACCATAGCCAAGCGTGTTGCAGGAAGGCACATTGGCCGTTTGGTCCATGACAAGAAAGTGCCCGCCTTGTTTCAGCACGAGCCGCGGATGAGCCGCGTCGGTTAGAACAAACTGCGTTCCCAGGCAGAGCGGACGGTTATCTACTATATAGTCCGGGCTTTGCAATCCACTAGTGTCATCCAATAAATCAGATGGCAAAATGATCGACGGTGGAACGTGGGCATCGCCCATTATGGTGGCCTCAGCTGTATGTTGAGATTCTACGCCGCGCGGGTGCGTCGCTGTTGGTTTTAGAAGTTTTTACTCAAGCGTTGTTCCAACGCACATGTGCCTTATACGAATTAATGCAGCGCTTAAACTGCTATTGCTCAACTGTAAAGTTGCATTCCCGTATGTATACGGTTTTCACGATGAAATGCTAAGGCAAACCTCAACCCATCTGAGGAACAACCCATGCACTACGCTTGTCCTAACAAAGCACTGACATCGCTGTCACACAACAGGGGCGCTATAAGAATCTGCCCTTACTTAGACCGAAAGGTCCACCATCTTATGTCGAACAAGAATCCTGGCAGTTAATGGGGCTGTAATATGCATATCGTCTCTTATCGGGGTCCTGGCATGGCAGGCGGCGTCTCTGCTGCTCTTGCACGTGCGTGGGAATCCAATTTAGGTAGTGGTGGCATGTGGTGGTACCTGGCAGAAGACCAGTTGAATATGACAGCCGGTCCAGACTCACCGGTAAAAACGTTGGCTGATCTTCCCGCTGAAGTAATTAAAGGGCATTATCGATTCTGCAACGAATTCCTCTGGCCGATCATGCACGACCTGCCGCAATATTGTAATTTCGTTCCAGAGGACCGAGCTTACTACGACACGTTTAATCAGACCCTTGGATGGTGTATCATCCGCGGCTTCACTCAAGATCTGCCAAAAGACTTCTTTGTGCAAGATTATCAGCTAGCGTTGTTGCCAGCATTCCTATCGGCCAACGGTGGGTTCCGCTCAATGGTGTTTTGGCACATTCCTTGGCCAAAGAACGTTGAACCCCAACATGTACGCCAGATCGTCGATATCGCCAAAGGTCTATTAAGTGCAACTGCAGTCGGATTTCACACTGAAGAATACGCGCAGAACTTTTTCAATTTTGTTGACGAATACCTACCGCAGTATTCATCCAGTCGTGACAACATGGTCATTTGGTCTGAAACACTTGTGGGCACCAGCGCTGAGCGTCGAGCCGCACACAGCGCCATCCGCGTGGCCGCCAGACCGCCAATGCCTCGCACGCAACTAACTAGACTGGTGGTGGCACCACTGGGAATCGACTTTGATCACTGGTCTTCCCTGTCATCGCATCCGCTCGGAAACTGGCATCCCTTGCTTGCCAAAACACCATTCATTCTCTCAGTCGACAGAGCTGACTACACCAAAGGTGTAATCGATCGCATCCACGCAATTGATGCCTTGCTTACCGAGCACCCGGAATGGATAGGACGCATAGCCTTCGCTCAGATCTGCGGGAAGACTCGCACAGGACTGGAGAGCTTCGATAGCTACTGGGACGAATGTCAAAGTCTGAACCGTAGACTTCAGCAGAAGTATTCCACTGAAAGCTGGCAGCCCATGATCTGGCTAGAGTCATCCTACACAAGCGCAGAGCTAGCAAAGATTTATCGAAGCGCAGACATGATGCTGGTAAACGCAGTCCGCGACGGATTGAATCTTACGGCAAAGGAATTCGTCGCCTGCCAGGATCAGCGTGCCGGCGTGCTAGCTCTGAGCAGGGGGACCGGCGCTTATGATGAACTCGGAAGTCACACGGTGAACCTGGATCCGGGCAACAGCAGACAAATAGCGCAGTCAATCCATCAAGGACTGATGATGGGCTCACACGAAAGAGCCTGGCGAATGGCGATGTTGAAAGAGAAAGTCAAGTCTAATTCGTTGAGCGGGTGGTGGTACACATTTGCAAGACTGTTGATTAACACTCAAGAAAGGGAACTCGAGCTGAAAGAAACCTCTTAGTGAGCACTCAATTTCAGTCGCTGCGCCGTGGGTTGCGCGCACGGCAGACTCGGTTTTGTTCACGTGTTGCCCGCCCGGACCCAGCCCGCGTCCAGCTGTAATTTGTATCCAGATACTCATCTTGGCACCGCCATCGACCTTTTCTTGTAAGTGATTAGCGGCGCAAAAATCGCTATCACTTTGACCAAGCCGGCATCGACCATGTCCGCAACCACGACGTCAACGTCCTTGTATGCCTGAGGAGCTTCCTCATAGAGGAGCTGTTTGTCATCGCAAATCACCCTGCTACCAATTTCTGTCCGCAGCAGACTTTCTTTACTGAACCGTTTATCGAGGCGACTGCGACAGTCACTGCGTTTCCATTTGCGACCGGCACCATGGGCGACGGTGGCAAGATTTGCACTCTGGTCGCCACTGGCCAAAACCAAATAGCTAAAGGTTCCCCTCGATCCGGGTATTACTACAGGACCTTGATCCGATGGTGCCGCTCCTTTGCGGTGTAGCCAACAGAAAACACCATCAACTTCTCCGGACTGTACACAATTGTGGCAGACGTCGAGGATCTGTTTTGCCTTCGTTCCGAGTGCAACTAAGAAGCGCAGAGCAATGAGCTTCCGATTGGCTCGGGCCCAGGCAACGGCATGGTCATGTGCGGCAAGATAAGTGTTGGCGCTTGTGGTGCCCTGGTCGAGGCCGCCGTTGCCATTCTCCATTTGATGGTTTTGCAGCACATGGTGCCCCAAACCTCGGGAGCCGCTGTGCACAAGCAAGAAGATAGCTTCGCTATCGACGCCGGCAATATCCAGGTAGTCTTGATCGCAGACTTTGTGCAGATGCTGAAGTTCTGCAAAATGATTGCCACTGCCGATGGTACCTAGTGACCCATCGTATGCTGTAGGTTCGACACCCTGTTCCTGCAAGAACTGACCGGGGTTACCTTCCCAGGCTCCTTCTAAGCCGTTGAGGGATTTCATCCAGCTGTCAATTTTTGACTTGCCGCCCTTTAGCTCGGTCTGCCAGAGACTCATGCCGCAGCCTATGTCACGGCCTACAAGGTGTGGGTAAAGCATATTTTGCGTGGCAAATACAGCTCCGATCGGTGTGTCTTTACCTGGGTGAAGATCTGGCATACCCACGGCCGCTAGCATGCCAGGTAGTTTAGCTGTCTTTTCCAGCTGCTCGACCGCCAGGCTTTCGATCCAATTTTTCTTTGATGAGATTATTCTGAATTCCATAATGTCCCTTTGATAGCATCTGTTAGTCGAGGAAGCTGACGGATGCGCTGCGACGTTCGGTATTGATCAACACGCGGTGCCAGCTGTCAAGGACAATGGTGGCGTGGTCAGCGTGCTTGATCCGTCCCCGGACGTACACCGAGGGATTACGTCTCATATGACGCCATCCATATTGCTTAACTTTGGGCATCCGAGCAAGAAGTTCCTCGTACTCCCGCTGAGTCAAACCGTCTGGATATTGGCTGCAGACAACGACAGATTCACCACCGATTCTGTAGGCAAACTGCGCAGTATGAGGCTTGCTGAGTCGGTCTCGAATTAGAGGCTCTTCCCTGAGAATCCGATTAGGAGCTGGATTTATATCAGAAGGAATGAAAAACCATTCGCCCTGACGCTTGAAGGCTTTGGTCTTGCGACGGTTGCGCTTCCTAGCATTAAGTCCAGTTTCATTGTGCAGAATTTCTTCTGGCTTGAGCGATGTTTTGGCTGCAGCGACAGTAGTGACAGACTCCACTGACGCTACAAACAAATGGCGCTCATCGTGACCACACAGAAAATGATTCTTAGTCACCACATCGCCCTTGTCGTTCAACTGCTTGGACAACAAAACCAAATGCCGGTCCTTGGGTAGCACCTCCAGTACAGATAGATCGAGCCTATCGGCAACGTCTTTGCGGATGGCTATTTCAAATAGCTCCTTTCCTTTCTTGGTGATCACATTGAGGCGTGCAGGAGGTTGTTCTAGTGTCACCCGTCCACGAGTACGGTGATTGGTTACGAATACCACGCTCACTGCTGCGCCGATTTTTTCGAACGTTTTTTCTAAATTGGAAAACATAGATATAGTTAGTCCTTTACAAAATACGTGCCCGTGGAAGCCCTTGCGTCCAGCAAGAGACCACGATGCACGAGCGTCTACGTGCTACCAGTTATCAGCTATCGTGTAGCAGAAGACCGATGGAATAAGTGCATTGAATTAACTATAAACTTCTAGAACTTTTGGTTCCGTAGATCATATTCCCGTGTGCATGCAGGGGCTGATAAGAGCCCATTAATCGATATCCTGCTAGTGCAACTTACTTCGGGAAAACATGATCATTACCTCAAGCCGGGAGAAACCATAAATTCCATTCTAGCAAGCAATCAGTACCTGTCAAGATCGCGTTGCTTCGATCAGGCGAATGCCTGATTGTTGTCGAATGCCTGATTGTTGTCCAACTGGGAAAATCACCAGAAATTGGCGTTATGCTAAACCGCTCTGCGCCCGCTCAAATCCACTTCCTTGTGGGTAAAACCTTGTTGAAGGACAAGGTGATTGATCGTGGAGATGGGGATTGCAGCAATTGCAATGACAGTATTAGCACTGGTGTACTACAAGTACTCCGGGGTTATCTCGAGTCCTGTTAAGGCATCACCAAATCCAACGTTATTGATTAACCCATCTTTTGTACGCGAATACCCAGTAGACATCGACAGCCTCGAGTTTGCTCAGACAGTACATCATTTCTTTGCCGGACATGGACATCACGTCAAGCCAAGCGCACCAGTTGAACTTCGAAATAATTGGTGGCGAATCGGAGCGGTTCATTTCGATCCGGCCGAAGCATTGTTGATCCTCACACCTGCCGGAGGAGAAGTTGGTGATGACTTCGAATTGCGCCTGCAATTAATTGGAGCCCCACCCCAACGACCAAAGCTGTTGGTTAATTGGTCTTTGCTGAATGCACCTGACCACGTTGAGGCCATCGTTAGCTACACGATTGACGAGCTGCGATTGGAACTGACGGCCAGATCCAGAGTTAAAAACGGACCAAATGCAACCGGACTGCATGGAACTCTGGTCAAGGCTAGAGATGCAAATTCAATCAGCGCCATCAGCAGATTACCTGCTTCCGATCTGATAACAGGAAAAGCATTCTGGCCGTCCCCCCAGGATTACAATGAGGCCTTGCAAAATCCATCAGCGAACTTCGGGATGGAAGTGCTCAAAACCGGTAAGCCGGAGTTAACAGCATTAGGGTTGCCCCGCGCAGCCACCGGAGCGTTCGCCAGCGTCTATAGACTAAATGTCGACAAACGCGCCTATGCCGTCAAATGCTTTCTCACGTTGGTGCATGACCAGAAGGATCGCTATGAGCTGATCAGCAATTCAATCCTCGGTGACGATCTAGAGTGCACCGTTGATTTTGAATTCGTGCAGAAAGGGATTCTGGTTCAGGGAAAATGGTTTCCGATCGTGCGCATGGATTGGGTTTGCGGAGAACCTCTTAATTTATATGTTGAACAGCGACTTGGTGATTCTGCGGCGATAGAAGAACTGGCTGAACAATTTCTCGACATGATGCGAAGCTTGCACACAAACGGTATCGCTCACGGCGACCTGCAACATGGCAACATTCTGGTCACCAAGGATGGCATTCGTCTTGTCGATTACGACGGGATGTTCGTGCCTGGCATGGAAGAGATGGTGAGCAATGAACTGGGACATAGAAACTTCCAACACCCATCCCGGCATCCGACCCATTTCGGAGCATGGTTAGATAATTTCTCCGCCTTAACAATCTACCTCTCTTTGCGAGCCCTGGCCAGCGATTCCTCGTTGTGGCGAGATGGCGGTGCCGGCGATGAATGCTTGATTTTTCGTCAAGCAGATTTTGTCAATCCGCAGGATTCGGCGCTACTCAAAACATGCGATAAGCATAGCGATGAGCTAGTCCGTTCATGCAGCGAAACTCTGCGTCAGGCTTTGGAGTTACCTCTCGACGAAATGCCCTTCCTCGATTTACTGCGAACCTGAGGTCCTAAAATACTTTCATTTTGCAAAGACAAGGGATTGGCCGCAGATTAGACCGAATAACTTGCACATATGGGCTGCCCAGTGTAGCCTCTCAACGTTTCGCAGGCCCTTCGAGCACCGGAAGTCATGATCATCAAAAGCCATTCAATTACCGTCGCTTTAACGCTACTAATAGCTGGCGGGACATTCGCCCAAATAGCTGAAGCTGCCGACCAGCCGGCGCCTACGGCACAAACTCAGCCAGCCCTGACTCAAGCTGAAGTTTGGGTGCAGCAGCGCGAACAGCCCTGGGCAACCCAAATGGCCGCAGAGTCCAAAAAGAAAAAGCATCCAGTCAGAAATTTCGTCAAAGCAGTTGGAAAAGGCGCGGCTTCCGAAGCGAAAGCAACCGTCGGTGATATGGCAAAGGATTGTGCATTCGTCTTTTCCGTACAGGACATTGATCCTTATGACAAGTCCTCACCACCGGTAGATAAGCCGGCAATCGTTATGGAAATGAACATGATCGACGGATCAACATGCTATTTACACCGATTCCCGGACAACAGCTTCGCTGTTGAAGGTGGATTCGCTGACAATACGGTAATGGTGCCAACGCAACAGCACGAGTTTTTGATCAAATACCCAAATGGTGCCCAAGGACGTTTCGTCCGTAGCGGTGGCGGCTACAAGATATACAGATCCGACAATAGCGTCACGACAATTTCGAAGAATCCTTCAGGAGACTACGAAATCACGAACGACAAAATTGGATTCATGGGAACAGCGCATCCGGACGAAACTGGCTTGCAATACGAACTTGGAACCTGGTAGTCTAAATTTTCCGTCTGCCAGATGGATCACTCAATCGTAAGAGGGGAGGGGCTTGTCCCCTCCCTTTTGGCGATCATGTCGTCATAGTTGCACGACGCAACTGATTACAGCCTCTCACAGCGGGAGGGGACAAGCCCCTCCCCTCTACACAGCCGCCAAGCGCAAGCGTACCCCCTGCCCATGCGGTTCATCAGCAAAAATAAAGCGGCGCCCAACCCAGGCGCCGCTTTTTCGTCCTCAATAAACTTAGAAGCGGTTGCTGCTTCCGGCAACCGACCGATCACCCAATTCGCGCCTGAGAACAAAATTGAGGTTATTGATTTCAGCAGCCAGCCGCCGCATGTCGGGCGAATCCACACCGTCTTCCCGAGCAATTGATTGCTCCAACAACACAAGTCGGTTGTACTGGCTCAATAGCTGCGCGCCCTCTTCGAGGCTGAGAGTCTTGCAGGCTAAGCCTTCCTGGATATGCTTAAGGTACTCACCGCGCTCCGTACGAGTGGGAGGAAGTACGCGCGCAATCGTTCCACTTATCCGATCGCGCAATTTGTTGTGCAAGTTGAATAAATCCTTGTGGACACTTTCCAATTCATCGGCAGTCAACACACCGCCGGTCGCTCTATAGGTCGCACAGTTATCCGAGATATTGTTCAACGCGACCAAAAGCTGTTCACCTTCTGCCGGAGTTAGATTGGCTGAAGCCATGTGCCACAATATTCTCCGACTGAGCATATTCCGGCGGTTTTCGATGTTGGGCATAAAATCGTTGGTATCAGTATTCGAACTCAACACATTCAAATGATTATCAATCATTTGATACTTACGCATTAAGTTGGCAATCGCCCCATCACCCCAGCTGCCTAGCTTGAACTGAGCTTCCTGCAAGGCCACGTCGTCCATCATGGCATATAAGCGCTCGGCCTCACTCTCGGTGATCTTGCCGCTGACGATTCCGGAGTTTATGCCGTTCATCACCTGCAGTTTAAGTGTGTCCACAGGCGCCACAATCTCTGTGCCAACAGGAAGCCTATTCACCACTTCGTTGCGGATTGGCGAGTAAACAGTGTTTGTGTCGACGCTTGTTTCAACTACTTGAACCGTACACGCAGGTCTTGCGACCTTCGTTTTAATCACCGTTTGTGCGGTCGCTGCCTGGAAAATGCCGATGGATAGTGCAGCGACAATGGTAAATGCTGGCAGTGCATTGACGTTAATCTTCATTCTCGCTCCTCGGGGGCGGTCATAGCGCCCGTTCTACGGTGTCGATTCTAGCTGAGCGGCAGAGACGCACCCCGTTGAGCTTCAGTTCCCCAGATGTGCTGACAATTTCGCTCATCCGCGTGCGCCCAGGAACCATATGATTTGCGAAGTCGTCTCAATTTAGTCACTCGCGGCCTCGATAAAGACGTAGCCGTTTTTGGTCAATGGTAAATGTATGGAACTCAGACAGTTTTTGATGATCGCAGCCAATCCTGCCACACCGTATACGGTGCTGGAATCGCTGTCTGGTCATAGTTCCCCGGGCGTGTTGGAAAGAATAGCTGAGAATCCGAACACGCCGATGCATGTGCTGTTTCAACTGGCGCAGCACGAGATGGCGGACGTGCGGGCAGCAGTAACGGATAACCCAAAGTGCAAGCAAGATTTACTCTGGATTCTTGCGCATGACCAGAGTCCGGATGTGCGCTTTCGGATAGGGGAGAATGCCAACATCCCGCTCACTGTGCTGATTGCGCTGATGAGCGATGATAATCCCTACGTCGCCCACCGGGCCCAAGTCACAGTTGAGCGGATTGAAGAGAGCTCAAGACGACGTGGAGTCGGCAATAAAATTCGCCTTTGGTTCCATAAGAACCGGCGCACTCAGACCGGCTAACCTGTAGGGATGGGTGCCGCTCAAGTCACTACTTTGCTAATTCATCAGAGCCAGAAGCACTGCCCTCGCGGTGATCGATCAGGTAGCCGTTTACTTGCTCCGCTATCTGCCCGATCGTCGAACTAATGTCGTTATAGATACCCCAAGCTTCTTCAAACTGGCCATTTCTTCCCATGAGTTCGAGGCGCTGAGTCAAGATATAGACCGGCAATGCAGTCATGACACCTGACAGAGCTTTCAGATCGTGTGCAGTGGCAGCCAGCGTATTTCCGTCCCTTTGCTCAAGATCGTGTCTCAATTTACTCACGAGATTATTGGCTTCGTGCATGAATAATTCCAGTACGGGTTGAATGAACTCGCTTGTGTGCAATTCAGACAATAGTTCAAGATCGATGGGTTGAGCGTCTGGATCGGGTTCGCTGAAGTCATGCTTGTAGACACGACCAGCGAGCCAGACTCTAAACAAGGACATCAATTGATCGTGATCGACCGGCTTTGCAATGTAGTCCGAAGAACCCGCCTCAAGGCATTTTTCGCGGTCACCTTGCATGGCTTTCGCCGTCAGCGCGATGATCGGCAACGATTTGAATTGTTCCATTTCTCGAATGGCACGGGTTGTCTCGTAGCCATCCATCTCCGGCATCATAACGTCCATCAGCACCAAATCAATATCTGGGTGCTCAAGTAATACTTCGATTCCCTTACGGCCGTTTTCGGCAGAGAGGCAATCCATTTTGTATCGCTCCAGTAAGCTTTGGAGCGCCATAATATTGCGCAAATCATCGTCAACGATAAGCACTTTCTTGCCGGTCAGCACTGGATCCTTTTGACGGAAACTTTCAATCAGTCGGCGCCGACCTTCCGACAGATTATTATGCTTGCAGTGCAGGTAGAACGCGGTTTCTGCTAGCAATCGCTCGGATGACTTCACGTCCTTCAATATGACCGTCTGAACTTTACGTTTGAGATCGCGCTCCTGATCATCGCTTAGATCCTTACCGGTGTAGGCAATGACCGGCAGATTATCAAGCCTTAGATCGCCTCGGATCCTATCCACAAGTTCTCGACCGTCCATGTCCGGCAATCCGAGATCGGCAATAACGCAATCAATTTTCCGCTGACGCAGAACCTCGAGAGCTTCCTCGCCAGGCCGCACACCTGTCACAGACACATTGTCGTTGCTAATGATCGTGGCAATGCTGCGCTGTTGAGCATCATTGTCCTCAACAATCAACAAGCTTTTAACCGGGCGCTCCACGAAGTCCTTGATGTGCTTCATTATGCGGTCCCAGGCTTCCGGCTCGGCTTGTCCGGAAATGCAGCCGATAGCACCGAGCGTGAGTGCCTGCTGGCGATCAGCTTCGTTGCCGACGATTGCCACCGGTATGTGTGAGACCGATGCATCATGCTTAAAGCGATCCAACAGACTCCAGCCGTTAACGCCCTTCAAGTGAGCATCGAGCACCATGGCTGAAGGCTTATACTTCCGTGCAAGCACTACGCCAACGTCGCCACGAAGGGCAACCACTACTTTGAATTGGTGCCTGCGGGCGACGTTAAGCACAGAAAGTGCAATTCGCTCGTCGCTTTCAATTACAAGCAGAACCCTGTCGCCAGACTTGATAGTATCGCGGTCATCTTCAATGAACGCGGTGACCATGGATTCTTGGCTAAAATGTTCATGGCCGCCTCCGGACTGAAGGGCTGTTGCTGCAGTTGCTGCAGCCTCAGCGCTGGCGACGTTGAACTCACCCTTTTGCATCGTCTTCTGAGCTCGTTCTCGCGAGAGCGATACCTGAGGTACATACAAAGTGAACGTGCTGCCAACACCCGGCGCGCTTTGGACGATGATTTCGCCACCAAGCAGATTTGCGATCTCGCGGCTGATTGAAAGACCAAGCCCGGTGCCGCCGTACTTACGGCTTGTGGTACCATCCGCTTGCTGGAATGCCTCGAAAATGATCCGTTGTTTATCCAACGGCACACCGATACCGGTGTCCGTAACTGCAAAGCAAATCACTCGCTCTGCTCGGTTCAGGCTGGCATTTTCTGCGCTCCAACCTTTGGTGACCGTGCTGACGGTCAGCTCAACGCGACCACGATGTGTGAACTTGAAGGAGTTGGATAACAGATTTTTGAGCACCTGCTGCAACCGCTTCGAGTCCGTTCTGACGATGCGTGGCAGGCCCGGTTCAAAGTCAATTTCGAATTCCAGCCCTTTGTCGTGAGCGACCTGACGGAAGCTTCTTTCCATGTTGTCGTGCACTTCAAGAAGTTCGATATCTTCCATTTCGATCGCCATTGTTCCAGATTCGATCTTGGACAGATCGAGAATGTCACTGATAAGGGCGAGCAGGTCAGTACCGGAAGAGTGAATGGTGTTTGCGAACTCGACCTGTTGCGAACTAAGATTGCCTTCCGGGTTTTCAGCCAGCAATTGCGAAAGGATGAGCAAGCTGTTGAGCGGCGTGCGCAACTCGTGTGACATGTTGGCCAGAAATTCCGACTTGTATTTGGAGGTAAGGGCAAGTTGATTGGCCTTTTCTTCCAGCGCTTGTTTCGCCAGCTCCACTTCGTGGTTCTTGAGTTCCACCTCGGACTTTTGATGGGCGAGCAACTTCGCCTTTTCTTCCAGCTCTTCGTTGGTATGACGCAGCGCTTCTTGCTGTTCTTTGAGCAGTTCTTCCGAAGCCTTCAGCGATGCTGCTTGCTCCTTGAGACGCTGGTTCGTATCTTTCAGTTCTTCTTGTTGTTTCTGCAGTTCTTCTGTCAGAGACTGAGACTGTGCCAGCAGCGATTCTGTTCTCATGTTCGCGGCAATCGTGTTCAACACGATACCGATGGACTCAGTTAGCTGGTCCAAGAACTGCAAGTGAATTTCCGAGAACTTATTAAATGATGCCAGTTCAATAACCGCTTTCACCTGACCTTCAAAGATCACCGGCAACACGATGATGTTAGCCGGTGGCGCTTCCCCAAGACCGCTGCTGATGTGAATGTAGTCACCAGGCACGGTGTTGACGAGAATTCGCTCTTTTTCAAGTGCGCATTCGCCGACCAGTCCTTCGCCATAACGGAAGGTACTGGAAATGTTCTTGCGCTCGCGATAGGCATAACTTCCCAACAGCTTCAGCAGTGGATCATTGTTTTCATCGGCATCAGCGATGTAGAACACACCGTGCTGCGCATTGACCAGCGGAGCCAGTTCCGAAAGGATCAGTTTGGCAACTGTGAGCAAATCTCTGTGACCTTGCAGCATGCCGGTGAACTTGGCGATGTTGGTCTTAAGCCAGTCTTGCTCGGTATTCTTCTGCGTCGTTTCTTTGAGATTGCGAATCATCTCGTTGATATTGTCTTTGAGTTTCGCAACTTCGCCTTGGGCTTCCACTGTGATGAACCGGTTAAGGTCGCCTTCTGTCACCGCAGTCGCAACATCGGCAATAGCTCGGACTTGTGATGTCAGGTTTGCCGCAAGCTGGTTGACGTTGTCTGTCAGATCTCGCCATGTTCCTGCAGCACCAGGAACCTTCGCTTGTCCGCCCAACTTACCTTCAACACCCACCTCGCGAGCAACCGTTGTTACTTGATCCGCAAAGATATCGAGTGTATCGATCATGCCGTTGATTGTGTCGGCCAGTTCGGCTATCTCGCCTTTGGCTTCCACTGTCAGTTTCCGCTTGAGGTCACCATTTGCCACTGCAGTTACGACGCGAGCGATACCGCGCACTTGAGACGTCAGGTTATTAGCCATGATGTTGACGTTGTCTGTGAGATCCTTCCACACACCGCCAACGCCCTTCACTTCAGCCTGTCCGCCCAACTTACCTTCCGTTCCCACCTCACGCGCAACGCGAGTTACTTCTGATGCGAAGGACGATAGTTGATCGACCATCGTGTTAATCGTGTTCTTGAGCTCAGAGATTTCGCCTTTTACATCGACCGTAATTTTCTTGGACAAATCTCCGTTTGCCACAGCGGTTGTCACTTCGGCGATGTTGCGTACTTGCGCCGTCAGGTTAGAGGCCATCAGGTTTACAGAGTCTGTCAGCCCCTTCCAGGTACCGGCAACACCTCGCACATCAGCTTGGCCACCGAGCTTACCTTCTGTTCCTACTTCACGAGCTACACGCGTTACCTCTGCGGCGAACGACGAGAGTTGGTCCACCATGGTGTTGATTGTGTTCTTCAACTCCAGAATTTCGCCACGCACGTCCACCGTGATCTTCTTCGTCAGATCACCGCGCGCCACAGCGGTTGTCACTTCGGCGATGTTACGCACCTGCGCTGTGAGGTTTGATGCCATCAGGTTCACAGAGTCTGTGAGATCCTTCCACGTACCGGCAACGCCCTTCACCTCGGCTTGTCCACCGAGCTTCCCTTCTGTACCTACTTCACGAGCTACCCGTGTAACTTCTGAGGCAAATGAACGGAGCTGGTCAACCATTGTATTGATCGTATTTTTCAGCTCAAGGATTTCTCCTTTTACATCCACTGTGATCTTCTTGGTCAAGTCACCGTTTGCTACAGCCGTTGTCACTTCAGCGATGTTTCGCACCTGAGCTGTCAGGTTCGATGCCATCAGGTTCACAGAGTCTGTGAGATCCTTCCAGGTACCGCCGACTCCCTTCACCTCAGCTTGTCCGCCGAGCTTACCTTCAGTGCCTACTTCACGAGCAACCCTTGTCACTTCTGAGGCAAATGAACGGAGCTGGTCAACCATTGTATTGATCGTATTTTTCAGCTCAAGGATTTCTCCTTTTACGTCCACGTCGATCTTCTTGGACAGGTCGCCGTTCGCCACAGCAGTTGTCACTTCGGCGATGTTTCGCACCTGCGAAGTGAGGTTGTTGGCCATCAAGTTAACGTTGTCCGTCAAATCCTTCCAGGCGCCGGTGACGCCACGCACGTCGGCTTGGCCACCTAACTTGCCTTCCGTACCAACTTCCCGCGCAACTCGGGTAACTTCTGCAGCAAATGATCGGAGCTGGTCAACCATGGTGTTAATTGTGTTTTTCAGCTCAAGGATTTCTCCTTTCACATCCACGGTGATCTTCTTGGACAGGTCGCCGTTCGCCACAGCAGTTGTCACTTCGGCGATGTTTCGCACCTGGGAAGTGAGATTGTTCGCCATCAAGTTGACATTGTCTGTCAGATCCTTCCAAGCGCCGGTGACACCACGCACATCGGCCTGTCCGCCAAGCTTGCCTTCAGTACCTACTTCACGCGCAACTCGTGTCACTTCTGAGGCAAATGAGGAAAGCTGATCCACCATCGTATTGATTGTATTTTTCAGCTCGAGGAATTCACCTTTTACATCTACTGTGATCTTCTTAGATAGATCGCCGTTAGCCACCGCGGTCGTCACATCGGCGATGTTGCGCATCTGGGCTGTCAGGTTCGAGGCCATCAGATTCACATTATCGGTGAGGCCTCTCCACACACCGCCGACGCCCTTCACATCAGCCTGCCCACCAAGCTTGCCTTCCGTTCCTACTTCTCTGGCAACTCGTGTTACTTCAGTTGCAAATGAGGAGAGCTGATCCACCATGGTGTTGATGGTTTTCTTCAGCTCAAGGATTTCTCCTTTCACTTCCACTGTGATTTTCTTGGAAAGGTCTCCATTTGCTACAGCCGTTGTCACTTCTGCAATGTTGCGCACCTGCGACGTGAGGTTGGTAGCCATTAGATTTACGGAATCTGTTAGCGACTTCCAGGCACCGGTAACACCCTGCACATCAGCTTGACCACCGAGTTTCCCTTCAGTACCTACCTCACGAGCAACCCGGGTTACTTCTGCGGCGAATGAACCGAGTTGGTCCACCATGGTGTTAATAGTTTTCTTAAGCTCGAGAATTTCACCTTTGACGTCCACGGTGATTTTCTTGGACAGGTCACCTTTCGCCACCGCTGTTGTCACTTCAGCAATGTTTCGTACTTGTGTCGTCAGGTTGTTTGCCATCAGGTTCACAGAATCTGTGAGATCTCTCCAGGCGCCGGTGACTCCCTTCACCCGGGCTTGTCCGCCGAGCTTTCCTTCGGTGCCTACTTCTCGCGCAACCCGGGTTACTTCTGATGCAAATGAACCGAGTTGGTCCACCATTTCGTTAATGGTGTTCTTAAGTTCGAGAATTTCGCCCTTAACGTCGATGGTGATCTTCCGTGAGAAGTCACCGTTTGCCACCGCTGTTGTCACCTGAGCAATGTTCCGCACCTGCGCTGTCAGGTTTGATGCCATCAGGTTCACATTGTCGGTGAGAGACTTCCAGGCACCAGAAAGACCTTTAACTTCCGCCTGACCGCCGAGCTTGCCTTCCGTTCCTACTTCCCGCGCAACCCGTGTCACTTCTGAGGCAAATGAGCTGAGCTGATCCACCATGGTGTTAATGGTGTTCTTAAGCTCAAGAATTTCGCCTTTAGCGTCTGCTGTAATCTTCTTGGACAAGTCGCCGTTAGCCACAGCGGTTGTCACTTCAGCGATGTTCCTGACCTGCGCTGTCAGGTTCGATGCCATCAAGTTGACTGAGTCGGTAAGGTCCTTCCATGTGCCGGACTGACCTTTAACTTCAGCCTGCCCGCCGAGCTTACCATCGGTACCTACTTCTCTTGCCACCCGAGTTACCTCGGTGGCAAATGAAGACAACTGCTCTACGAGCTTGTTTACGGTGTTTGCCACACGCAGAAACTCACCTCTAATCGGGCGTCCATCGGCTTCCAGGGCCATCGTCTGGGACAAGTCACCTTGCGCCACGGCGCCAATTACGCGCGCTACTTCTGTAGTTGGGTGAACAAGGTCGGCAATCAAGTTGTTGACCGATTCGACACAGACTGCCCAGGATCCTGATGCTACACCGATTGATGCTCGCTGGTTAATTCGTCCTTCCCGTCCTACGGCTCGGCTTACCCGCTCAAACTCCCGAGCCATCCGGTCATTCAAATCGATGACGTCATTTAGCACCTCGGCGATTTCGCCGGCCGTGCCTGTCATGTCCTCT
>JADYXS010000411.1 GCA_021772155.1 Candidatus Obscuribacter sp. | reverse complement strand
TTGCAGCTTGCGCGCTTCAGCATCGGAAGGATCTTTTTGAATGACAATTTTCAGTTCGGCAGCCGCGCCATCCTTATCTCCACTATCAATCAACAGTCGAGCAACCAACTTGCGTGCCACTAGATTATCCGGATTATCTTGAACAGCTTTTTTCCCTTCTGCCAGAGCTCCGGCGTCATCACCGCTCAACTCCAGTGCTTCAGCCAAATGATGGTGGGCAGCATCGTCGTCCGATTCGCTCTGCAAGATCGTGTGAAACTCGGCAATCGCTGTTTTTAAATCTTCTGGGTTGTTGTCGCGTTTGGCTTTCATCAAAAGCGCCAGAGCCAAAGCTCGGTGCCCTCCGAGCTCATCATTGGACAGGTCAATGGCTCGGCGCGCGTTGACGATGGCTTCTTCGTAGAGCCCTTTCTTTGTCTGTGCTTGAGAAAGAGTGTAATGTGCAATTACATTTTTGGGATCGATCTTCGTTGCCCGGGACAGAATTGCTATGGCATCGTCGCTTCTGCCAAGCTCATTGAGAATAACGCCCAGGTTATTCAACGCTGTCGAGCTCTCCGGCTCCAAGCGCAAGGCATTGCGATATTCAATTTCCGCTTGCTTGTAGTCGCTTCGCTTGAAGGCCTCATTACCGGCGATCAAGTACTCGGTGGCGCTCTTGAACTCGCCACAGCCAGCTAAGATAACGCCTGCGCAAACTGCCAGACACGCCGCACGTATCCGAACCATATCTTTATTGTTTAGTAAGAGCCAGCTCTGCGGCATTTTCCAACCAGATAAGACGTCGCGCGACGTTCATTCGAATAATAACATGACGATCGCAGTATCCCGCTAGCGCCTTTCCGGGCTTAGCCAAGGGCAAACCCGAGAGAGCTTGCGGATTGCGCCCGCCCTACAGATCAGTGCACTAGTGGACCTTCTCTTTCTCCGCGCGCTTATATGTGATGCCAAGCTCGGCTAACTGCTCGTCTGCCGCCGCAGATGGTGCTCCAGTCATCAAACAGCCACCCGATTGAGTTTTCGGGAAGGCGATGACGTCTCGAATGGATTTGCCTTGTGTCAGCAACATCACGAGGCGATCCAGACCGAGTGCCAGGCCGCCGTGCGGTGGTGCTCCGGACTCCAATGCATCAAGCAGGAATCCGAATTTGTCGCGGGCGCTTTCCATAGTCAGCCCGATAACGCTGAAGGCCTTTTCTTGAAGTGCGCGAGAGTGAATTCTTATCGAGCCTCCGCCAATTTCAACGCCGTTATAGATGATGTCGTAGGCTCGTGCAAGACACTGTTCCGGTGCGCTGTCTAAAAGATGAACGTCTTCCATCCGCGGGCTTGTGAACGGGTGATTGACAGCGACCATGCGCTTGTCTGTTTCGTCATACTCAAATGCCGGAAAGTCAGTTAGCCAGAGAAGATTGTGTTTAGTGTCATCCATCAGACCCAGCTCTTCGCCAAGTTTTAAGCGCAAACGCCCGAGAACGTTGGCGGTTTGCTTGGGGGTGTCGGCGACGAGCAACAGCAAGTCTCCGTTTTTGGCTTCGGCGAGTTCTTTGATCTGGCTGAGTTCTTCTTCCTTAAGATGTTGATGAACGCCTGAGCTGCGAATGCCCTCCGCGCCGAAGGCGATCCATGCTAATCCACGTGCTCCACTTGCTTTGGCAAAATCCTGCCAGAGATCTAATTGCTTTCTTGATGTGCCGGCAGCAGCCCCGGGCATGCAGATGCCTTTCAGCTGGCCGCCGCTTTCGGCCGCGGAGCGAAAGACTTTGAATTCACAGGCTTTAGCAACGGCTGTCAGGTCCTTTATTTCAAGCCCGAATCGAGTATCCGGCTTGTCATTACCGTAGTGAGCCATGGCAGCTGCGTACGTCATGCGAGCGAACGGCGGATTTACTTCGATGCCGACTGCCGCGAAGGCTGCCTTCAAGGCACCTTCTGTTACATGCATCACTTGTTCTTCGTCCGTGAAGGAAATCTCTATATCAACCTGGGTGAACTCCGGCTGGCGATCTGCGCGCAGGTCTTCGTCACGGAAGCAACGGGCGATCTGATAATAACGGTCAATTCCGCTAATCATCAGCGTTTGCTTAAACAATTGGGGCGATTGCGGCAGGGCATAGACCATGCCGGGCGTTAGTCTGCAAGGGACGAGAAAGTCGCGGGCGCCCTCAGGAGTAGCCTTTGTCAAAATTGGTGTCTCAACTTCAATAAAGCCCTGGCCGTCGAGAAAACCGCGGATGGATTGAGAAATACGATGGCGTGCCATGAGGCTGCGTTGCATTTCCGGCCGGCGAAGGTCGAGGTATCTATATTTGAGGCGCAGCGACTCGTCTACTTTGGCTGCTTCGTCTAGCTGAAATGGCAACGGACGTGCAGTATTGAGGATTTCGACCCGATCTGGATAAATTTCTAGCTGCCCGGTCACAGCGGAGCTATTTGCACTGCCTTCAGGGCGCTTGGTAATTGTGCCTTCGGCAATAATGACGAATTCCGACCGCAGACCGGAGAAACTATCGTGAACTTCTTTGTTGCGATTCGGGTCAGCTGCCAGTTGAATTTTGCCGCTTGAATCACGCAAATCAACAAAAATTAGCCCCCCCAAATCCCGCCGAACGTCGACCCAGCCCGCCACTGTTACCTTTTGTCCGACCTGGTCGCTGCCCAGCTTGCCCGCATAGTGCGTACGTTTGAGGTTATTTGTCACTGGAAGCCCCCTGGCTGTATGGAAGTATAAAATCGACGACCCGTGAAGGAATGGGGGCGAAGTCTTGGAGCAGGCAATTTGCGCCACAAGGACAGTATTTTAGCAATACGACATCTCCCCCGTTTCGCTCAGCCGTAACCGGTGTAAACTGAAGAAGGATTGTCGGACAGGCACCCGTAAGTAGTACATAGGACTGGGACAGAGTAATGGAACTTCCTGAAACCTTTTGGCAGGCCATAAAGTTAGTGAGTGGATTTGGCCTCATTATCCTTGGCTTCTCCTTTGCTTGGAAATTTGTGCAAGCGGCTTTTGTGGGCAAAGTGGCTTACTGGTCCGGATTGGAAAAATTCGGTTTTCTGTTTTCGCCAATCACTCTGTTCATTAGCCCGTTGCTCATTCACTTGCCGTACGATCCGAAGAAATCGCTAATCCATGTGCGGCAGCAGCTGTGGGTTCACCTTGTTTTCGGACCGGTGTTCTTCATGTTGGCGCTGATGTTCGTCACTGCCGGCGTGGACACGCTGGGACTGCCGGGTGCCACGACATTGAACACAGTCTTGACGCTAAATAATCCTTCTGTGCCCCCGGTTATTCTGTATGCGCCACCGATGAGCTACCGTTTCCCCTTCTTAAAGAAGGCAACCAGAACGGTGTTTAAGGCATTGACCATAAGAATTCCCGAAGACAAGGCAAACAGTTACAACGTCTATGAACGGCAAGGGAAGGATGTGGAAATTTACAGTCAAGGGGAGAAAAACGATTGGCTTTACGAAGACGAACCAGTCGGCGCCCAGAAAAATAGATAAGAACCATAAGATCAACTCGATCAGGCATAAGAAGAGCGTCGATATCGGCGCTCTTTTGCGTTCCACCGGTCCTGTGAAAATTGCCACTAAACCCGCTCTAAGCAGCATGGCGAGCGGGACACATTAATTCCTCCTCTGTATGCTTTTGCCACTTGCTGAGAGTTGCCTGCCTTCGATAGGCTGCTATTAACAGACTCATTTCTTTACGTCGCTCCCTTGTCAACTGAGGAGATATCGTCGTGGACAGTTCTCAACAAATCCGGAATGTGGCTTTCATCGGTTTAAACCGAAGTGGAAAAACCAGTCTTGTGGAAGCAATACTGCATCTGACTGGCGGTATCTCTAGACGCGGAAAGATTGCCGATGGGACGATGACAACAGATTACGAACCGGAATCGATTCAGCGACAGATGTCCACTTCAACGTCATTCGCTCGCACCACCTACAACAACGTTTTGATAAACATCTTGGATTGTCCGGGATTCGTTGACTTTCAAGAAGAAGTAAAGCTTGCGCTCATGGGAGTCGACGCAGCTGTGTTCGTAGTTGAACCGGACCCACACAAGCTAATTCAAATGGATAACTTGCTGCGGTTTACCGAATCAATTGGCCTTGCTCGCCTGGTGTTTATCAACAAGATGGACAAGCACGATGTCGAGTTTGCTGAAACTTTGAGACTACTGAAGGATATGGCCGGTAGCAAGGCCCCACGTCCGCTCAATGCGTTGCAATACCCGATCTTGTCGCCTAATGGCATTACCGGTTACGTTGATGTGTTGAAGAAAGAGGCGTTTAAGTACGGGGCGCAGGGCAGGCCTGAGCACCAGGAAGTGCCCACTGATTTGCAGTCCGATCTGCAGACGGCTCGAGAAAAACTGGTCGACGGCCTTGCAGACACAGATGATGCCCTGTTGGAGATGGTGCTTGAAGGCACCGAGCCGCCGCTGCAAGCGTTGGAAACCGATCTGAAGCATTCTGTGCAACAAAGCGCATTCGTTCCTATTTTGGTCGGGTCTGCGCACGCTGATGCCGGTGTGGTGCCACTGCTTGATGCAATCATCAAATTGTGTCCTGCGCCGAACGAACGACAGTACGAAGACTCCGCTGGCAAGCGCATTACAGTCAAAAAAGATGGACCGGTAGTTGCCCAGGTGATCAAGACTTATGTCAATCCACAATCCGGCAAACTGTCGATCACACGAGTTATCACAGGCACGATAAATGCTGACAGCAATCTTGTTGATATTTCTCGAGATGGTGTGAAAGAACGTGTCGGTGGACTCTACTGGTTGCAAGGCAAGAAGCAGGAAACGATGACCAATGCTGGTCCGGGATCCATTGTCGCTATTGCCAGGATGGAGACACCCAGAACCGGTGACACGTTAGCAACGGACAAAGACTGCCCTGAGTTGGCGACACCACCTGAGCCACCACCGTTGTATTCGCTGGCAATAGCTCCCAAGAACAGAAACGATGAGGCCAAGCTTTCCACGCTGTTGGCCAGGGTGCTTGAAGAAGATCCGGTACTTCACGTTGACCGGGATCCGGACACCAATGAGTTTTGCCTTTACGGACAAGGAGAGGTTCATCTTACGGTCAACCGGCAAAGGCTCGAACGCAAATATCACATCGAACTCGAAAGCAGGCGGCCGAAGATTGCCTATAAGGAAACCATTTCCAAGCCGGTGGAAGCGCACGGACGGCACAAGAAACAGACCGGCGGTCGCGGTCAATTCGGCGAATGCCATTTGAAGATGTCGCCATTGGAACGAGGCGCCGGCAACAAGTTCGGGGAGTCAGTGGTCGGTGGGTCTATTCCGCGGCAATACATCCCAGGTATTCATAAAGGGGTCGAGGAAGCTCTGGCAAAGGGGCCTTTAGCCGGATTTCCGGTTGTTGACGTTGATGTAAACGTCTATGACGGCTCCTATCATGAAGTCGACAGTGATGAAATGTCCTTCCGGATGGCCGGGATTCTGGCTATGCGAGAAGGACTACAGAAGGCAGCGCCATTCATTCTGGAACCGGTGGTCGAAGTCAAGGTGATCGTACCTTCAGCCTGGACGTCCGGGGTGCTGAGCCAATTGAACGGTTTGCGGGGGCACATTCTTGGCTACGGGCCCTTAACGGACCGGCAGGGTTGGGACGAAATCAATGCCCATGTGCCAAAAGACGAGCTCTGGGACTACATTATCGAATTGCGGACGCTAACCTTGGGCCTTGGCTACTATATTTGGAAATTCTCTCATTTAGCGCCTGTACCGCCGGATCTGGCCAAGGAATTGCAGGCACAGGCTGCATCAAACGCAGAGGCAGCCCATCCTCACTAACATCGTAAATAATCCCTGAAGACGCAAATGTGGTCACAAGCTCGCAATGATGCGCCAAAACGTCGCTTCCGAGCTTGTAGGGTGTTGGCGCGGAATGATAGTATCAACCTATCGTATTATATTTAGATGAGCATCCTACATACGTAGGGGGGGAGGATAGTTGTCAGAGGTTAGAGTCGCGGAAGGCGAAAGCATCGAAGCCGCGTTGAAGCGTTTCAAAAAGAAAATCCAAAAAGCTGGCATTCTTTCTGAGATCAAGCGCCGTGAGCGTTACGAGAAGCCTAGCGTAAAGCGCAAACGGAAAGCAGAAGCCGCTCGTAAGAGACGCTCTTAAGCATTTTCCCCGTCCAAGCGAGCGTAAGCAGCCTGGACCGGAACCTTCAAAACAATTTGTTCACCTACGGAACCTGGACCGGCTGCGGATCTAGGTTTTTGTTTTGCTGACAATTATACGGTTCGAAAACCGTTCCTTAAACATTGCCGGATATACACATTCTTGACTACTCGTCAGGGTTTGGAACCATTTGCTCAAGTGGAATATATCTTTTAGGCAAGTAAGGAGTTCGGTCATGGACGTTAGCAGCGGCAGCAGACAAAACATGCAACTGGTAACAGTTCGCACCGATCATTTGAGACAACGACTGAACAAGCTTTATGCGGTAGTGCGGGGCAACCCAGGCACTCACTCTTATTGGGGCAGATTCGATTATTTGTGGGACCTCAAAGAACTTGCCATGATTGAAGGCAAGAACGCAGTGGAAATCCCGGATGCCTGGCTGGCTGAGCTCGAACGTGTTTATGTCGAGTTCGGAGATTACGCAGGGCGCGGCCACTAGGATGCGCATAGAGGCGACGCTGTACGGCGCCGGGCGGCTCTTGAGACAACCCTACAATCCTTCTAGGAACACAACAATGAGAAAGGGCATCACGACCGCGCTTTGCGCGGTCATTTTAGCTGGAACGCTCAGTGGGCAGGCAGACGCAGCCCAATCAGGAGCCACGGTGGATGATGCCTTCAAGGCGGAAAAATCGAAAACCATCTTCAAGCGCGAACCGCGGGCACAAGAATTG
>JADYXS010000410.1 GCA_021772155.1 Candidatus Obscuribacter sp. | reverse complement strand
GGCTGGGCATAGCTCCCGGTTCAAACCTCGGCAACAATTTAGCGCTGTTCGAAGCAACGCACGGCGTCGCCGACGACATCGCTGGGAAGGGCATCGCCAATCCATGCTCCCTTCTTTTGTCTGGCGTGATGATGCTCGAGTATTTGGGCTGGACCGAAGCGGCAGCGATAGCTACCAAGGCGATCGACAAAACCATCCGCGCCAGGACTGTCACTGGTGACCTGGCTCGATTCATGAAGAACGCCACGGCGCTCTCGACGAGCGACTTCGCCAACCGTGTTGTGTCTAACATGGTGACGCCGCGACGGAAGGTAGTGCGCAAGCCCGCGGGCAAGTAAAGCTAACGGACACACGACCTTTCGTCGTTATCCTAAAGCCAAGCTGGCACCGGCAAGCAATCCGCCTTCAGCTAAGCCCCAAGTTGGGGTTTAGCTTTTTTGGATGTTTATACTATACGAAGAAGTATAATTAAGTTCATCGTCCGTATCGGTCACCGAGTGTTCCTATCGCTGGGAGATACGCCGTAAAAAACGCGAAAATCACGGGACAAACGGCGGTGGTCTGCTTCGTTTTGGGGGAATAGTTATGAAGATGGTCAGCGGATAGGAATATGCAAAAACCAATTAGCGCGTATGAAGACATCTCCATCGACGCCGAAACCTCCGCCGACCGCTCGGCCGACCCATACATCGGCAAAGTGATCGGCGAAAAGTATGAAGTACAGGAATTGGTTGGCCGCGGCGGCATGGGTTGCGTCTATAAGGTGATGCACCGGCTGTTGAAGAAACCAATGGCCCTGAAGCTGCTGCCTCAGAAGGGCGATGGACTGAATAGTGTCGACGTTGCTCGTTTCGACGCTGAAGCTAAGGCGGCAAGCGGGCTGCACCACCCGAACCTGGCTGGCATTCATGATTACGGAGTAATGGACGACGGTTCACCGTATCTTGTGATGGACTTCATCGAAGGCGAATCACTTGCCGACTTAATTGGGCGCGATAGCGCGCTGAAGGAAGAGGACGCTATCGACCTGTTTTTACAAATTTGCAGTGGGCTGGAGTTCGCACACAGCAAGCATCTTATTCATCGCGATATAAAACCGTCCAACATTATGGTGTCAAAGGGATCTGGCAAATTGCAGGCTCGCATCGTGGACTTTGGCATTGCGAAGAAATTGCCAGCAGCGGAGGAACATAGTCCGACATTGACCGGAACCGGACAAATCATCGGCAGTCCGCAGTATATGAGTCCTGAGCAGTGTACGGGCCACAAGGTGGATGTTCGCTCCGATATTTATTCTCTGGGCCTTGTGATGTTCGAGGTGCTGACTGGAAAGAAAGTGTTCGAGGGCGAGAACTCCCTTCAGGTAATTCTCCAACATGTCAACGAGCGGGCGCCGCTGTTCCGATCCGTCGCGCCAAATGCGAAGCTGAGTAGCGGCATCGAACGGATAGTTCTTCAATCGTTGGAAAAAGAAGCGGACAACCGCTACCATTCGGTGGAAGACTTGAAGCGAGACCTGGAGCTCGTCAAACAAGGAAAGAACCCGGTCAAAGAAGTTTCGCGCTTGCGTAAAAACATTCGCTCCGCGAAGAAGTTTTTGAAACTCCTTGGGTTTGCATCAGCTTGCGCGACGGTCAGCCTTGGCGTGGTTTGGATTGCGTTCACAATGTACTTCGCTCCGACGCCGTGGGGCAGCCTCGCTGCACAAGCACAAGAGGATTTGAAGCACTTCAATTATAATTCGGCTGAAAACAAGTATCGGCAGGCGCTTGACTTGGCAGCAAAAGCAAAGGCTCCGGCTGGCCCTCGCGAGCAGATGATTTTTGAATTGGCGACAATTTACGATGAAACTAAACGTCCAGAGAAAGCAATAGTATTGTTGCAGGAAGGGCTGGACATCAACCACACGCATGCCCTCGATTCAATGCGCGGTGTGCTTTATGATGAGATGGCAGTTGCATATCTCCATATGGAAGATTACAAACGTGCCGAGGAAACGGCGCGAAAAGCCGTAGAAATCAAAGAAACAACGCGTGGAAAGATCGATGGTCTGACGGCACATAGCGTCTCCCGCCTTGGCAAGGCGCTGCGCCACCAGAAGCGCTACGCTGAATCCGAAGCAGCGGCGCGTAAGTTTGTGGCCATCGAAACAAAGCTCTACCCGAATGAGGACGATCCGGAGTTATATTTCGCGTACAACCAACTCACGGACATCCTTGCTGATGAAGGCGCTGCGTTGAAGAATCCGGCAAAGACAGCGGACGCTATTGTAAGCGGCAAAGAGACCTTGCGATTAATGCTTAAGATTTCGGGGGCGGACAATCCCGAAAGTCAAACATTCGCGCGCTGGTTCGTGGACTTTCTGAAGTACTGGCATCACGACTCCGAAGCTACCGAAGCCGCTAAACAAGCTGGCATTCCGCTGGACAAGCCAAAATGAAGAACGAATGAACGTGATTGGCATTTCCCATTGTGTACTTGATCCGTTTGACACCGTGAATCCCGTAGCTCGAATCGCTACGCGGAGATGCGAGTCGATAACGTGGTGCCATTCGAATTGATCGAGTTAACGAGTTAGAAGGAAACTTCGCAGGTGGGCAGCAAGCTGCGGGCAAAGTCGACAGCAGCATCATCCAAAGGGTTGCCCATCAGGTGCAGTACTTGCAAATTCTTCAATTGGCTTAGCTCGGGCGGAATTGCGGAGATCAAGTTCTCATCCAATGCTAAGAACTCTAGGTTCTCCAGCAGTAGTATCGCCGGTAGTATTTGTGTCAAGTGGTTCCCGCCCAGATACAGATACTTGAGCGATTGAAGGTTGCCGAATTCGGTCGGTAGCGTGCTAAGCCTGTTGGAGCGCAGATCCAGCGATTGGAGCAATGATAGATCGCCGATGGATGGTGGCAGACTAGCGAGTTGGTTCCACATAAAGTCCAACCCTTCCAGCCACTGAAGTTCACCAATGCGGTCTGGAAGACAGGTGAGTTGGTTGCCGACCAGGTACAGAAGACGGAGGCATGGCAACTCGAAAATGGCTTCTGGAAATTGGCTGAATTGATTGTGTTCGAGCCAAAGAATTTGTAGCGAAGTCAGCTTGCCGAGTTCGGGAGGCAACTCCGTGAGTGCATTGTGTCGCATGTCCAAGTCCTGCACATGTATAGACTGCAGCACTTCCTCCGGAACCACTTCCAGTTCCATTCCGCTGAAATCGAGGGAGACAATTTCTCTTGATGAATCACTCATTAGTAGTCAATCACCGTTGTGTTCGGGTCCAGCAGGATATCATCGATTTCGTCCTCGCTGGCAAGTGTCGTGCCTGGGATTAATGCCCCAATACTGATAGCAAATAGCTTTACCCAGCGTGCTGAGGCAACAATGTGTCCGCCATTTCCGGCGAATTCGGTCAAGTGCTGTTGGGGTGACGTTAGTTTTTCGGCTCGTGAGTTTCCATTGCCCCGATTGGACTCGTTGTAGGCACCAGACGTGTCGTTCTTATCGGCTGCATGCACGCCCTCCATGTCCAGCAGAATGGTGACATCAGCTCCTTTGCGTAACATGCGGCTAGCCATACGCGAGGCTTCCCACACCACTTCCATTTCGCCAGAGGCGCGGAAACGCTTCAAGCGAATGACGATTTTTTTGAAATCAACTTTTGCTTTGGAGCCATAGTCATAGTTTGGTTTGGCCTCTCCGGCACCCTGGTTAATAGCTGGTGTCGGTACGGGGTCGGCTGCCTTGCGCATTGATGAAGTGAAGGATGGAACAGGGATCACTATTGGCTCAGAAAGTGCAGTTTCAGACTGTCCCGATAGACTCATCTTTTTAGCTCCGATGTCGAAATCATTGCTTTCGATGCCCGTCCTCAGCGGAATGGCTGTGCCACTAAGCGCCTTTGGGCGGGGAATACGGATCGCGGATTCCGTTTTAACATGCCCACTTAACGGCTTTTTTTCGTGTGCCGATGACACCGGTACTTGCCAAGCGAGGAGCATAACCAACATTAACAGAAGTCGATTCATTGCTAGTTTATGCCCGGCACCATGCCCGCTTTCTCGCCACTGTTACAGTTTGGGCAAATTCTGGGGGATGCAGCGATAATGTCGCAGATATCGCCTTTGCGATTTGCCACATTGACACATGGAGCCTACGGATGCGAATCAAAACCGCAATTTCTTTGTTGACGGTACTTTCCTTCAGCTGGCAATCTCCGGCGTTTGCCGATTCGTGGCAACAGCTCTATGACAATGCAACCCAGGCTTTGTCTGTGGAGTCTTACGAAAATGCCCAGCAATTTTTTGAACAAGGACTGAAGGCCTCTAAGGACGGTGATCCGTCGCATGGCATCTTGATGCGCGCTGGACTTGCCGAGTCGTTTCTGTGGCAAGGCAAATTTTCCGATTCAGCAAAGCAGTTCAAGAACGTCATGAAGGACATTAAAGTGCTTGGTGACAAGCCGGAGGTCGCGGCAATTTATGATGGCTACGCCTGGCTACTGCAGGCGCAAGGGAAGTCTTCCGAAGCTGTTTCCTACGTTAAGCAAGCTGTCGATATCAGAACGCGCTTGCTGCCTCCGAATGCCCCTGAGACCGCTCAGAGCTTAGAGCACCTTGCTGAACTCAGTGAGCACCAAGGCTTGCTCAAGGATGCTGCGGACCTTTACGGGCAGTCGCTTGCCATCTGCCGACAAGATCCGAATCAGCAGATTCAAGTAGCGAATCTTACAGAACAGTTAGCGATCGTACAAAATCACCTTGGAAACCGGACGGTTGCGACGCAGTTATTCAACGAGTCACTGTCCGACAAATCAACTATTGGCGCGGTATTCCAGCCTTATTCGCCCCATTCTGCATGGCAGACAGTCATGTACCGCTTCGCTCAGGGTGCTCCCAACTGTAGTCGTGAAGCTGTTTCTGGGGAGTCTCTAGCTTCGATTTCAACTCCCGATAATGTCATTGTGCAGGCCACTGTTCTGCCTGCTTCGGATTTCAAGGGTGCAACGGCATTTGTGCGCGTGATTAACAATGGGCACCACAAAATTGAATTTTTGCCGCGTCCGCCTGTTTTGGTGGAACTTAGTCCGAAGGTAGAACTTGCGAAGTTGCTTAGCGCAGACAAAGTTGCTCAACAGATTGAAAAGAAAGGAAATCGAAAGGCCAGCTTAATTCGCTTTTTTGAAGGTGATGCCACCACTCCCGTGACAAGCACGATCATGACCAATCCCGGCTTTGTTAGACCAGGTTATGGATGGGGAGCATACGGAAACCCTTACGGCAATCCCTATGGCAATCCTTATGGTTGGCGCAATGCCGGGCCCCAGATGACAACGGTTACAACTTACGTACCGGATTATGCGGCCAGGGCACGTGCGGAAGCCAAAGCCCAGGCTGCGGCTCAGACGGCGACCAATGCCGCCGATTTGATTCGAGATCAAAAGTTAGTCGCCACCACTTTAGTGCCCGGTCAAATGACTCAAGGTTGCGCGCAGTTCGATGCAACCGACATAAAAGACGGCATATTTAGAATCGGCATTGGTAATGCGATGTTCGAGTTTCCACTCTTTCAAAAGTAGCAAGGAACAGCCTTTCTAACGATTATCGCGTTGTCAGGTTTAGCTAACTGCGCGAGCTTTGTTTCGATACATCCCTTGAGATCGCGTATCTTTCAAGGATAGATTCCTTACGTCTTCTAAATTCCCCACCGAAATCGAAATCCGCAGCCCAAACACCATTGAGCCCGCATCTCTGATTCTTTTATTCGCTTCGGTGCGATTCATTTTCTAATACTGTCACCACATGTGGTGGCGGCTGTCTCCGTAGAGGAGGTTATATGAGCCAAGCTTGCTGCAAGGCCAAACAACAGCGTCAAGGTCCTGCTTTTCGCCTGCCTGACACCATCGAATTACTGAGAATAGCGTCTGCAGCTGTTTCGATTCTGCTCCTGTGGCTCGGTATGTTTTCTGAGCGTACGTCGCAGATCATCGGCATTAGCGCCGTTCTCGTATGCGGTTACCCAATCTTCAAATCAGCCTTTGCTGCTCTCGTCAGTCGACGAATGACGATGGAGCTGTCCATGACCATTGCAATTGTCGCTGCGATGTTCGTTGGAGAAGCGTTCACAGCGCTGGTCATCGTTTTCTTCGTCTTACTGGCAGAAGAGCTGGAGCATGCCACGATTCAGCGTGGTCGCAATTCCATCAGCTCATTGCTGGACTTACTTCCCAGAGTCGCATTGATAAAGAGCGGCGAGCAGATCGTCGAGGTGAATGCGGTAGACATCAAACGCGACGACATCGTCGTGGTTAAGCCCGGTGCACGCATTGTTGTTGATGGAGTCGTGATAAGTGGAACGACGTTCGTCGACGAGGCAGCAATTACCGGCGAATCCTTACCGACGGAGAAGCTCCCAGGATCCCAAGTCTTCGCCGGCACGATCAATCAGTCCGGTGCAGTCGAGGTCCGTGCTGAACGCGTCGGACCAGACACAGCCTTCGGTAAGATCGTTCATGCAGTGGAGGAAGCGGAGAAGAATCGTGCCACTATTCAGCGGCTGGCAGACCGGCTTGCTGGCTACCTCGTCTTGTTCTCGCTTGCTGCTGCAGTTGTGACGTTTGCAATTACGTGGAACATTCGCGAGACGATCTCCGTGATTATTGTCACGGGCGCTTGTGGCATCGCGGCTGGAACCCCACTTGCAATCCTTGGCTCAATTGGTAGGGCGGCCAAGCAAGGCAGCATCGTCAAAGGTGGACTTTATCTTGAGCGACTGGCTCAGGTGAATACCGTGATCTTTGACAAGACTGGTACATTGACCTACGGAAAACCTTTCGTCGTGTCGGTGTTACCGGCTCCGGGAGAGACACCACATTCGGTGCTCGATGTTGCATCAGCGGCGGAGAGTCTCTCGGAGCATCCCTTGGCTCGTGCCATTCTTGATCGGGCCGGCGAAATGAGTATTGCTCCGAAGCGTGCCGAGAACTTCACGTATACGCCTGGTCGCGGCATTGCCTGTGATGTGGATGGTGCCCGGATTGTAGTCGGGAACAGGGCGATGATGCAGGAGCGTGAGGTGACCGGTTTGCCTCAGGATGCAAGCCGCGCCACTCATGTTTCCGAAGTGCTGATTGCGCGGAATGGGAAGCTGGTTGGGCGTATCCAGATTGCGGATACCTTGCGCCCCGAAGCCAAGCAAGCCGTTGCGGACCTCAAGCGTCTGGGAATTCGTACCCTGATGCTTACCGGAGACGCTGAACCAATTGCCCGGGCCGTGTCTTTGCAGCTCGGGATTGACGAATTCTCCGCCGAGCTGCGGCCCGAGCAGAAGAAGGCTCGCGTGATACAGCTGCAACAGTCTGGCCGCATCACCGCTATGGTTGGAGATGGCGTCAACGACGCTCCAGCGCTCATTGAAGCAGCAGTCGGTGTTGCGGTCGGGTCGGCAACTGATGTTGCGATGGAAAGCGCCGATATCGTACTGATTGGCAATGATCTTCTGAGATTTGTCGAGACGGTGCGCATTGCGCGCCGCTGCCAGCGCGTTATCTACTTTAACTTCATCGGCACGCTAGTCGTCGACGCCGTCGGCATCACGCTTGCTTTCATGGGGCTTTTGAATCCCATGGTGGCAGCGCTTGTGCACGTCGGTTCGGAGATGGCTTTTTTGCTGAACTCGGCGCGGTTGTTCCGACCGCCCTGGTTCAAACGCTAGTCCGTTTGGGGGAAAGGGCGCATAACTGCGCCCTTTCCTTCTTTGGACTGGCTCTACGACAGCAGATAGTTACATCCGATCGCTCCTACGCCGACGGTGCTATCCCCAGCGTCGCGAGAGAGTCAGCTAGTGTCAGGTTTCTGCGCAAGCACAGGTGCAAAATAACAATCGCTTGCTGCAGGTCAATGGTACTTCTCTCAATCAGATCAAGGCACTGCAATATGATTGCGAACGTCACCTCGTCGATCGCTTTGGTAGCAAGAAGCATGTCCGGACCGTCTTCCAGAGTCATATTGCCAGACGGAACGAGTTTCTCGATGTCATCATGGGTGACAAAACTAGCCAGGCGCAAAAGGTCCGTGGCTGTTATTTTAGGTAGTCCAGCTGCTGTTCGATCGGCTTCCACAGCCAGCGCTCGACTGATATTCAATCCATCATCATGCACCCTGCGCAACGCCTGCGTCGCTAAGCTGCGAGTGATGTCCCCGTGATTCACACTTTCTCTCAGCGTTTTTGCCGCCGCCAGTGTTTCTTCAGTGACGAAACCAAGTTCCACTAAACATTCGGCGATAGGTTTGTTGCCGCACAAGGAATATTCCACCGCTCGCAATGTCTTTGCTTGAGTAATGACTCCGGAGCCAATAAGCAGTTCGGATAGCTCCAAACTATTCAGAATCACCGCTTCGCGAATGCCCAGCTCCAGCAACCCTTGTTCAATGGTCACTTGATGTTGTTTCGACAGCTTCAACGCCTCAATGGCGAGTGAGCGTTCAATTTTGCCTTCGCGGATCATCGTTTGGGCGGTCAGAGCGGACCGGACATACACGCTAAGTGGCGGAGGGGAGCAAGCAAGGACTTGTCCCAGCGGAAGACCTGTTGAAAGAGCGGCGGTAAGTGATTCGTCGAGCTGATCATCTGATACCATTCCAGCAGCAAGCATCAAGTCGCCCAGCCGATTCCGTTCAAACAATTCGCTTGGGGTCCAGCCAAGTTCATCCAGGGCAATATCCAAAGTGGCTCGCTGATCCATCACCATATTCAATGCACGGACGGCATCAGTGATAGTCAGCATGCGGTCGTTGATTAAAGACTGCGCCTCAATGGCCGCTTGCAGCTGCCGTTCGTTGAGATAGTCGGACCAAACAAGAACTTTGCCCAAAGGTAGACGCGTTTCCTGCGCCCTTTTCAGGGCTTCGCCGAGCATCTCATTGGTCAACAAGCCTGCTTTGGTCAGCAGCTCACCAAGTAGAACAGCTTTGTATTCTTCGTCCATTGAACCTCTATCCGTCCGATTCAAGCATACCCCAGCACCGTCAGCAAATAACTGCCCAAACAATTGGAGAACAGAATCGCTTTTGCCATGCATGATGGGCGACAATCAGTAGTGTCGCTCAGCGACAGAGAGAATTGCCGCTTGACTGTCGTCAAGTTTCATTAGACGTTAAAGAGTAGATGCTGCATCC
>JADYXS010000409.1 GCA_021772155.1 Candidatus Obscuribacter sp. | reverse complement strand
CCCAGCATGATCCTATCCAGATCAATTGGCCATCCTTGGGAACCCCTCTACAGATTATTTCCTTCTAGCATGCAGCGGGTTGGCCGAACGCTTACTTTTATACTTCATTTTACTATTTGCCATAGTGTTTAAACCGCCCGAATTCAGTGCTGAAAGAAAACTCCACAACATGGCGCACACTGCCCAATTGGGTTCGGCAAGAAACATCATCGGTCTCATTCCTAACGCATAGGTTCAGTCTTTGAATCGTTCGTATTCGCAACATGTGATGGTGAGCCAAAAATGCACCATTATTCAGCCGCCAAAGCCGATGTTTTAGGGGAACGTTGTGACTTCGCCCGCGTCCCTACACGCCGATAAAATCTTTGCTTACGAGGTTACAGATATGCCCAAGCTCGGAACACCAATAATGGCTGCCGTTCTTGCAGTTGCAGGATTCGCCACGGCCGCCAATGCTATTACTCCCGATCAGAGCTACGGCTCGTATTACATCAACTCCGGGTCCCCGGCAGCGATCGCCGCTCCTATTGTGCAAACCCGTTCGGTGGTTGTCCCGGCACCTTCGATGGTCGCAGCTTCTACGGGACTTACGATGGATCAATGCGTCCTCAAACTATATTCTGGCCCGCGCTTAGAAAATACTTTGACGATGCCCGATGCCTGTACTTTCCTTCGCCCCTGAGCTTGGCAAACCAAGCGCATGGAATGTAAAACGCCGGCATGGCTGCCGGCGTTTTCTTCGTCATACTTTCGTAATTGGACTAGTGGGAATGATGTCCGCACTGCTCGTGATGGCAGTGGCATGCATGATTCTCATGCTTTCCAGCCTCTTGAGATTTGCTGGCACACTGCTTGCAATGGTCGCTGCAATGCTGCTGTCCTGCTTGCGCGGGGCACTTGCAACCTTCGTGTGCGCACTTTTCATTATCGGCCATAGTAATCTTCCTTGTAACGCTAGCAAAAGGACTATACCCAACTAAATGCAACGGTGCTGAAAACCAATTCCATTTTAAACAGCACTAATATGCCTGTTCTTGAATAGCTGTGGCAGCATCTAAAACCGGCTGCAAGTCCTTGTGCCGCACGATATAGCAGTAATTGCCGAGCGCTGGAGACAAGGCATCCGACATTCGATCGTGCATCACAATCAGCGAACCGAATTGCGAAAAAATTTCCTCATGGCTCATGGCATATCGCTTGTTATCTTTGCGACCGATATAGTTTACGAAATACTTTTGTTTTCCAACTTCTGGCTTTATGCGTTGAACAAGTAGTTCTGCCCAGATCTTGTAGCAGTCAAAATCGTATCCGTAATTGAACATCTCCAGCGTAAAACCGCCCGGTGGTCTCATATTTACTTCCATCGGACGAACAGAGCCATCGGGAAACAGGAAAAACTCAAAGTGAAAAAATCGCTCACGCACATCGAAAGCCTTTAATGTAGCCATTCCAGCTTCTATCACAGTAGGCTCGATTTCGCGCACCGTAACATAATTGATATCGCTGTCATTGTTGACGATGTCCATCACGCCTTCGTTGTAACGCAGCGAAGAAGTAAACATAGGCCGCCCTTCTTCATCCACCAGTCCATCAAAACTAACAATCAGACCGGTGAGGTATTCTTCCAAAATGTAGTCAACATACGGCTTTTCCCGCAAATACTTTTCGACGTCTGGCTGGTTTTCCAGCTTGTAAGTCCTTGCCGCACCGACCCCAATGTCGGGCTTTGCCACCACAGGAAAGCCAACCTCGGCAATGAATGCCTCAACTTCTTCAGAAGACTGACATACGCGACCTCGCGCAGGATTCAGCCCTGCATCTTGAAAGACCTTCTTCATCAAGGATTTGCGCTTGATTTTCTCAATGCCTTCGCGTTTGAGACCAAAGATATTGAAATCAGACCTTAAGCCAGACTCAGTACCCAACCAGTATTCATTCTGCGAATCGATACGGTCTATCTTGCCGTAGTGCTCCGCGAGAAAGTGCATGCCATTACATAATTGGTCCCAATTATGCATGTCGTCCACGCGATAATAGTAATTGAGATTATCGCGAAGCTCGTGATTCAACGATTCGAATCTCGTACTCGATATTCCTAAAACGTTGGCACCGGCGGCCCGCAGTCTGGTGCAAAAGTTGACGTAGTTCGGAGGGAAGTCCGGTGACAGAAAAACAACATTCATCATTCACATACCACAGCCACTAGCCTAGGATAACTCATGGTCTGAAAAGCGGTGCGTAAAAATGCCTAATCGCAAAGAAAGTGCAAAACGACGAAAGGATAATGCCAACAGCGATGACTTTCTCGGCTCCGGGACTTATGCCGAAGCCCCTCGAGAAATCTTCGAGCGTTTGAATCTTCTTCAATCAATAGAACCTACGGACGTTACTCCAATACTGACTGAAGACGCGGCACCGCCCGACTTCTACTTTCCCGTGACAGGCATTCAAGTACTGGCGAAACTGCACAGTCTCAATCTGCATACAGAAGGAATGACGCATGTGTGGCTGCGCGGCGTGCGACCAACGGACTGCGAACTTGGAGACAGCCGGCTTGCCGAGTGTGTTTGCAGCAATGAGACTCGCGCGCTTATCTTGTACCCTTGGGCAAGCGATGGCCTGCTGCCGCTAACGAAGGGCAGACCAAGCGACAGACAGCTTGCCCGGTTCGCGCAATGGTCGCAAGAATTGATTTGGGATGGTGATTCATGGGGGCTTAAGTTCGCGCGCGAAGACTTGAGACGTTTCGTTATCGACTACTTGCTGCTTGAGCAAGTAAGGCACCATTTATCCAGTTTCTCTCATGGAAACAGTGGCGATGCCACACCCAGCGGACAATTGATTGAACGACGTTACGCGATCATCTGGTCCGCGTGTGGCGTCAGGATTGTCGAATAGTTCGCAATCTTGCTGAGCGTCCACTTGGTGGACAGCGGTCTGAAATTAGCCCATCTGCTTGCGTTCTCTTCTTGACCGTATCTGGCACAATTAAATTTCGCATGACCTCAGTGAACCGTGGTGTGGCGAGGGCTCCAGGCGCCTCCCAATGCTACGGATTGATGGAGGGGAGGGGCTGGTCACCCCGCCGCAGGAAGCAGCGGTTATAACCAAGTTCTCCTAAGAGAATGGCTTGTACAACGGGAGGGGACGAGCCCCTCCCCCCTACGATTCCATTGCCAAATGCCACCCCTTCGGCCATTGGTACATGGTTCACTGAGGTCTTACTAAATTTCGGTAAGTGTTCGGCCAACCCGTTGGCGGTATGGCAAGTCGAACCTTTGCTAAAAGCGGTAGCCTCTGCCGCTTTTGGTCATTTTCAGGGTCTTTTTGTG
>JADYXS010000408.1 GCA_021772155.1 Candidatus Obscuribacter sp. | reverse complement strand
TTAGGGACGATGTGTCGGCTACAAGGTGATTTGAGGCGGGCTGAACAACATTTCCGCTTGGCTTTGAGTTTATATGACACGAGTTTTACCCAGTCACATGTCGATGCGATGATCTGCTTAATGGAGCTGGTTCAGGTTCTGCAGCAAGACGGGCGGCCCAATGAAGCTCAACAATTCGAGCACCAATTAGAGCTGATGAACGCCAGAAGACGCAGACCTTAATCTCTATCCGGAAACACTAGGCTCACGACGACCGACTATTCACTCAAACGAATAGAGGTCGACTATGGAAAAATTGATCAGCTTAATGGTGGTTGAAGACAACCCGACGTTGCAAAAAATGTTGATGCTTATGGCAAAACGGCGTGGGCTGAGCGTGCTTGTTTTTGGGAAGTGCTCCGACGCTGTTGATGCCATTGCCTCTGGTCAAAACCCGGACCTGATACTTATGGATTTGAGTTTACCGGACCAAACCGGGCTGGAGTGCACAGGAATAATTCGCAGCTCCTGTGAGGGCCGCGTTCCTATTGTGGCGATGACCGGGCATGCGATGCCCGGCGTCCGAGAATTTTGCCTTGCAGCAGGCATGGATGATTATCTGAGCAAGCCATTCACGTTCACCGATTTCAACAGGCTCATCAATCGTTGGCTGTTCTCCGAAGCAGACGCGACATTTTCAATGCCTAACGATACATCGACCCAAGCGCAGCCTTGAACGGTGTAAACTGACTGCTTGGTTACCGTAGAAGGTAATGATGCCGGAAGCCATACTGGTTGTTGAGGACAATAAAACCCAGCAGCGCTTGATGAAAATTTTGGCTGATAGGCTGGGAATTGACGCGCATATAGTGAGTAATGCAACAGAAGCGTTGGCCGCTCTGTCCGAAAGTAGTTACTGTCTGGTGTTGATGGATTGGCACTTGCCCGGCATGGATGGGCTCGAGTGCACCAAGCATATTCGACAAATGGATGCAACGAAAGGACGCCATACGCCAGTTGTGGCCGTAACTGGGAAGGGCGATGAGGCCCTGAAAAGATGCCTGAACGGAGGGATGGATGGCTTCTTAGCCAAGCCGTTTACTATTGCGCAGTTCCAGGAAGTGATCGATCGCTGGACAGTCTAGGTCTGAAAGGCGTTTTAAGAGTGACGAAGCTCTGCGGCAACCGCCAGCAGAGCTCTTTTGGTTTCAGGGTCCGCCATCACAGAAGGACTCTGCAGCGCAGAGAAAATGAATAGATCCCAGTTGGGCAAAACGAGCATGCCGCCGTTGGCATTCGTGTGCAGCCAGTGACTTTCAAGCAGAAGTTGAAAGTGATCTCTATCTAGATTGTAATCGCGCTCGATGACGTCTATTAGATTTGTTAGCTTCGAAAGAAACCGATTGAGTCGTTTCTCCGATATGTTGAGCGTGTAAGGGTTGTGCAAGGTCTTCACTCGTAGTACATCGAAGCCGTAATCGCTAATGTCATAAAAACCACCAAGTAACGTTCTTATTTTTATCACGTCGAACACTGTGGTGTAGGCCTGTAATTGCAAGTATCTTTTGCACTTCTATTGTTTTAAGGAAAGCGTCTACAGCCGGGCTTCGAAGCTCTGCTTTATGAGTGCCTGCCTGTTTGAAAATGCTCAAAAGAGGCATCACCAGGCGCGCTACATTTAATCAAAGCGAGTTACCAACGCTTCACACAAATTTCAGGGGCGTGCGCCGCCCTGCCTTGCATTCGGAGGGGGCGCTCGCCCCTACGACAGTCGACTAGCTCTCGACAGGAGCTGTCGGCGGTTTGATTTTGTAGCGCAGAAGATAAAGCGAGATCAAATTGTGTGTGATATGCGCGCAGATTGGAGCCCAAAGGCTGCCGGTGTACTGATACAGCGCTCCCAGAATCAGTCCGTATAAGAATGCGATGATGGCATAGCTAAAGTGCTTAAAGCTGGGGTCGTGGAATAAGCCGAATGCAATGGCTGTGATCACCAGTCCGAACTGAGGCTGCGCAACGCCGCGGAAGAAGACTTCTTCGCAGAACCCAGATACTACTGCGATGATTATCAAATCTGTCGGCTTAAGCTCGGCCACCATAGGAATCAAAAGGTTTTCTACTAGTTCCCGAATCTGGGCAAATAGCGGCAGTGTCCGCGTCATCGAGAACAGGGCGTAGCCCCCAAGCGCCATTGCGCACCCGACACCGACACCAATCAGCATCGGTTGATATCCGAACGTCATCGCCTTTTGCAATGCAATGCCGGAAAGCTGGCTCCAGCCTGTTGCGACAAGCAACAGAAATGCTTCCACGAATAGCGTGATATTCAAAAGAGTGATTCTATTTATTGGTTTGTCCATCTGCCAGCACCACCTCTGGTTGGATTTTAACAGACGCGACACCAGCTTCGGAATCCCATCTACATATCGCTACGATTTTATCGTCGAACATAGCAACGATGTGTTCCTGTCCAGCAGGAACCTCAGCAAGTGAAATTTCTACCGGTTGCCCCAACCGAAGCTTTAACGCTTGCTCTCCGGGCACCTGGATTTGACTGAGGGTGATTGCGCGCTGCGGTGGATCCAATACTTGAGCCAGGCGATTCTCTGATACTGCAGCTTGCAGATCTTCTAGTGTCAAAGAATTCTCTATGCGAAATGGTCCAGCCTGCTCGCGCACTAGCGCCTGCAGGCATCCTCCGCATCCAAGCTTCTCGCCTAGATCGCGAGCGATACTGCGAATGTAAGTGCCGGGACCACAAGTTATTCTCACCCGCACCACAGGTGGTGCGTAGCCAAGTTCTTCGATTGCGGCGACAAATACTGAGCGCACCGGAATAGATTCCGGAGTTTCTCCGGCACGGGCCATTTCATACAATCGTTTGCCATTAACGTGCACGGCGCTGTACAGCGGAGGCAGTTGTTCAATGTGACCGACGAATTGCAACAGTCGCTCCGAGACTGCTGAACTAGATGGAAATTCTTCCGACGTCTTTAGGGCGTCACCTTCCAAGTCATCAGTCGTAGTTTGCAGGCCAAGGCGAATCTCAGCTAAATAGACCTTGGTGCCATCAAGAAAGCGCAGCAAGCGCGTAGCTTTTCCAATAGCGATCGGCAAAACACCAGAAGCGAGCGGATCTAACGTTCCACCATGGCCAACCTGTTTGATGCGCAGTATTCGCCGCACCTTGGCGACAACATCGTGGGCAGTGACGCCTACCGGCTTTTTGATGTTCAAAAAGCCGTATTCAGTTTCGACCATTGAAGCTACACTTCGCCTCGGGAAATCTTGCTGATCAAGTCTGAGACTTTCGAGCCGCGCTCCAACGATGTGTCCAGTTTGAAGCTCAACTCTGGCGCAAAACGCAAGCGCAGTCTGCGCCCAATTTCGCCGCGGATTTGCGGAGCATGCTCATTTAGCGCATCAACAGTGATGGCCTGTTTGTTCTCATCACCAAAGACGGAGATAAAAACTCGCATGCGGCGGCAGTCGTTGCTAGTCTCTACATCGGTGATGGAAACAATGCCTGACACGCGGTCATCTTTAAGGTCGCGTCTGATCAGCTCGGATAATTCGCGCTTGGCAGATTGGGCAACTCTTAGGTTACGAGGAGTGGACATAATTATTACCTCCTCCAGCATCGAAGTCGTGCTGAGCTGAGATCTGCTGGATTAGCGAGTGAGTTCTCGCTTGATCTCTTGGATGGCAAAGGCTCTGACGATATCGCCTTCTTTCAGTTCTGTGAACTTCTCGAAGCTCATGCCACATTCGAATCCTTGAGCGACTTCTTTAGCGTCATCTTTGAAGCGCTTAAGTGTGTCGATCTTACCTTCGTATACGACTTGACCTTCTCTCTCGACTCGAACGCCCGAGCCACGCGGTATTTTGCCACTGGTGACCATACAACCGGCAATCATTTGATTCTTGCCAACTTTGAACAGTGCACGAATCTCAGCGGTTCCTACTTCAAACTCCTTGCGGATCGGTTGCAGTAAGCCCTGGATAGCCAGGTTGAGGTCGTCAATGATCTGGTAGATGGTGTTGTATGTGCGGATGTCCACACCGGCTGTTTCAGCAGCGCTCTTGGCGTTATTGTCCGGTTGAATGTTGAAGCCGATGATGATGGCATTAGATGATGCTGCCAGGTTGACATCGGTTTCTGAAATGTCACCGGAAGCCGTACGAAGAATTCGCACAACGACTTCTTTGCCTGACAATTTGACGATTTGCTCAGCAATGGCTTCGGCTGTACCTTGCAC
>JADYXS010000407.1 GCA_021772155.1 Candidatus Obscuribacter sp. | reverse complement strand
CTGTAACGAAGCCAGTGCTCAAGCTCCGCGAACGGTCGATAAGGGACGACCATCTCATCGGTTGAGACGTAAACTGTTGGAGTTGCACCGTCATATTTCTGAACTTCATCTGCCATTAGACTCGCCCTCCTGTCAGCAGGTTCGAACTGCTACCGTTAATGGCTTTCAGTCGTTCGAGTGCCTCGGATGCGGACTTGATCCGCGCACCTTTGTCGAATGCGCTCAGGTCGGCCACCAGCTTATCCATTTCGTCGCTTATGTCTGAAAGGCATTGTTGGGGGTGCGCTGCCATCAGCGGAGTAGGGTCCTTGCCTGTGAGCAAGAAATGCAGTGTCCCGCCAAACGAATAGATATCGCTTTGAAGATCTGCCTTCCCTCGTAGTTGCTCGGGCGAAATGTAAGCTTGCTTGCCGACGAGAGTTCCTGTGGCTGAGCCGACAAATTGATTTGCCGCGCCAAAGTCGATCAGCCGTATGCTTCCATCGTTTTTTAGAACCAGGTTATCAGGCGTCAGATCTCGATGGATGATCGGAGGATTTTGTCGGTGCAAGTAAAACAGAATTTCGGCAATCTCGATTGCCCACTCAACCACAACTCCTTCCGGTTGAGGTCCGTTTTGTTTAACGTGCTGCCGCAGATCTTGCCCATTAATGTATTCGAGCATCAAATAATTGCGCCCGTCGTCAACAAAGTGGTCGATAACTCGTGCCACGTTCGGATGGTCCAGGTGAATGAGTAGAGCAGCTTCGCGGTTGAACATTTCCTCGGCTTTGCGTCTGGATTCAGTATCTGCCGACGATGGTACGACAGCCTCCTTTAGTACCACCATTTCCTGTTCATTGCGTTGAGCAAGATAGATGGCCGATAGCCCGCCAAAAGCCAACTGGCTGACCACTCTTAGCTGTCCCTGCCGAAGCGTGTGGCCCGGTTCAAGCGGCACGAAAGATGTGGCGTTAAACCGTCGCCCCAGTTCCTCTTCCCACATTTGCGTGTAACTTTGTTTGCCCACTCCGCTGTTGTCGTTTTGCAGATGACGCTGGTAGTCCATCAGCTCTGGAGTGCGTTTGCAATTCGTTCCCCAAAGTTCAACTGAGAGCAAGAGCTGCTCCAGCTCGGCCCGATTGAACCATTTCGACTTAAGCCTCAACTGCTCACCGTTCGTGAAGCGAAGCACCAGCTTGCTATCCTTGTCGTCTATTCCGCGAATCAAGGTGGCATCCGCCAGTTCTTGCCAGCTCCTGTTTCGACGAAAACGCAGTCCAAACAGCATGAATAACGGAAATGACATGCTGTCTTTCGATAAATTTAGGCGGTCGTCTTCGAACAGCGCAGTGAAAAAGATGCAGGCAAGTGGGATTACTGCCAGGACAGAAAGCATGTAAAAGGCGAGCGCTGCTTGGATTGGATACTGCATTAACATGGCGCTGACCAATCCCAGGCAGGTGGGGATAATGAGGGCCCAGAGCGGAAAAAGGGTGCACATTACGCCAAATCCAATGCGATTTGGCAGTGTCTTGCAATGAACGGTTAGTTCCAGTTCCGCCACAATGGTTACCTTCAAAAGCGCTCTTGACCTAATATCTACCCCAAAACAGATAGAATGCCGGTGCAAGTGATATTCATCAGGCGAATCTACAACGATTGAAACAAGGTAAGACATATTTGGCGCCTCTGGGCTCCGGCATCGGCGACGTGATCGTGGCGCTGCCGCTTATCAACGGACTGGTCGCCTCGGGCGTGCCGGTTGTACTGGTTGCTCGCGGACCACGGCAAATCGGCTTCGAACAGCGGATTGATGGGCTTGCCGGGGTTGTTCGTGAAGTGGATCTTGAGTCTCTGCTTCAAGAAGGGGATGTATACCTGAATGTTCGCGATCATGAAATTCAAAAGAACTACGACTGGTTTGGCGAGAAATTCGCTCAGGTCTATCCTGGTTACCTGATTAACGACATCATGCAGGTGATTTGCAAATCATTCGGATTGGACATCGACTTCTCCGTTATGAACAAGCTGAACGTGCATCCGGTTGCTTCGCTTGGCGGCAAGGTGGCATTAGTGCCTGGTACGACTATTGATTTCAAGTCATGGCCAGTTTCCCTTTGGCTGTCTCTATGGTCCGGCCTGCGCAAGCAAGGTCTGGAAGTGGTAATGTTCGGCGAACCGGAAAGATCGACCGTCGTGTCTGCCTTGGTAGCCGCCGGAGTCCCGTGGCACCCGACGCCGTCCATCGGTGATGCTATTGACGCCATCAGTTCGGTCGGAGGTGTCATTGCAGTCGATACTGGCTTGATGCATATCGCCGTGCAGCAGGGTATTCCGACAGTCGCTCTGATGAACTTCGTACATACGTATTACCGTCCGGCATGGAACTGTCGACCGTTGATTGGAACTCGTTGCGCCTCTGAATGCACCTTCGTTTGTGAAGATGGCCAGGAGTTTTCTACCGATTATCCGGACTGGATCTGGTGGGATGGTGAATTCAACTACTGCAAAGCCGAAAAGCCATGCATGGGCAGCATCACTGCTGATCAGGTTTTAGAGGCTTTCGTCCAGGTTAGGTCTAGTGAGCCAATCCCTTGCTGAGCGATGTATTTGCGGCCGCGACTATGTGTGGGTTGTCATCGGCAGCCAGTCGTTTGAGGATACTTTGCGGGCACTGAGGATTGCTGGCAATTCCTAGCCGGACGTCTTCATGATCGTCGGCAGCCAGCTTTTCCATAAGCTCGGAAGACGCATTCGGATTCTCAGCAACTCCAAGTCTGACTTCCGGTTCTGGATCTTGCGCTAGTTGTTTTAGAAGGCTCGGTGGGGCTTGCGGATTTTCCGCCACACGCATGCGAATTGTGGCGTTTTCTTCCTGAGCCAGCCGCTCTAACACGGTGTCCGACGTATGAGGATTGCCAGCTAACACATACCGAATATGTGAATCTTCGCCGTGGAGCTTGTTCATATGCTCATAGTTGCCACGTAGCTCGGCGATTGCTTGCAATAAGCTGTTCAGTTTCTCAGCGGTGACTGGCTTGCCCAAGTAGTAGTTCATCTTGACGTCAAGCGCCTTCATGATGTCTTCTTCATCACGTGACACCGTAAGTAGTATCACGGTCAGGTCTTTCAGCAGAGGCATCTGCTTCAGTTCCTTGAGAACCTCATGCCCATTCTTTTTCGGCATATTCAGATCGAGCAGCACCATCTGAGGCTGCTGTGCTG
>JADYXS010000047.1 GCA_021772155.1 Candidatus Obscuribacter sp. | reverse complement strand
TTTACATGCCGACAGCGATGGCAGGCTGGCTCGAACGAGTTCTGAAATCGGCGAACTGCCAGGCTTGTGCGCCGGTTTGAACCGGGCACGGCGTCCAGTCAGATTGGATAGACAGGCACTCTCCCAGATACGGTGAAACAGTCGCGAGAATTTCACGGTGGGGTAGATCTTCTACTCGGCGGAACCCACGTCGTGGATTGCGGACCATGTATGAAATGGCACCAAGCACCGAAGCTGCAACTTGCAACACGGTTGCATTTTGATCTTTGACATGCTTTCTTGTTTCTTCGATACTTAGCCTGGAACCTGTCCACCAGCCGCCCAGGTCATGACCTAACAACAGCACGCCAACCTCATCAGCACCACTGACGATTTCGCTGTTCATGACCGTGCAGAAATCAGGACTGTCCTTGCCGGTATCGGCGTATTCCATTAGCGATTGCTCGGCGATATCGGTCGGACAGTAAACAAAGTAAACGCTAGGGCGGTAGACTACACGTCCATTTCGCTTAACAGTGAGTTTCTCACTGATAGTGAATGCTTCACCGTGCGGTGCCACGCAGCCTTCGATCTCACCGGAAGGAATCCATGAACGCGCAGTTAGATCTAATGCTCGTTGATTGATGGAAATCTGGTTACCTGGACCCCAGTCGTAGACGATCGCATCTTCAGGCAACGTTTTCTCGTGGGTGCCCCAGGCAATTTCTGCCATAGCGAGGCTCTCTTGGTAGAAGCCATCCGGTGACCAAGTGTTTAAGAACTCACCAGGTCGGCGCGCGCGGCCGATCTGCTGTGTGTCTCGCTCAGAGATGTGCACAACCTTGGTGCCGGTAAGCATGCCCAGGCTAGCGAAATCGCCTGCGTCCAAAGCGATCTCCAGAGAATTACGTCTTTGAGCGGCTAACACGGGTAGCTGCAAAATACCGGTGGCAATATCTTCCAGTCCTTGTTTGGTCCAGTGGCTTGCCAGACCGGGATTGCAACCATGTTCGACGATAACTGTCGGACCATTAGCGCCGAGCATTTTCATGTGCTCGCCCAATTCAACGTGCCTTCTGTAGATCGTGTCTTCGCTCCAGCTATGGTTGTTGATGCTGATTCCCCACTCCTCAACGGAGGTGTTGATGTACATGACGTCGTTCTGAAAGCACCAGCTAGCAACGGAAAGCGTCCCCACATTTACGGACAGATCTATAACCATGTCGCCAGGTCCAACATGTTCATCAAGGACAGAACGCATATTGCTTTTGGTTACTTCAATCAATTTATAGGTGGCACCACCTGCGATCAAATCTTTCGCTTCGGCGCGATAGTCGAGAGGATCGACGATGGTCATTCGCGAGAAGTCCATGTCCAGGTGCCTGAGCAGTAGCTGCGAGAGGCATTTGGCGACTCCGCCGTAACCGATTAAGAGGACACGACCTGTGAAAATCGTCTTTTTACCGGAAATTTGCGATTCACTCATCTTTCAATCTCCAACGCGATAAGAAGCTCTGTCCGCATGGAATGCCGCAGCCAGCTACTACGAATTCACGCAGTAGATGTTGATTTCAGTTACGTCAATCAGGAGTGCGGTGCGCTTGGCGGTGAGCCTCTAGGTGCTTTCGCTCTTGGGCTTCGCCGTCTGCGCTTTCGGACCTTGTGGCAAGACTATAGCTTTTGCTTGAGGGGCAAATCTTGCGTGAACGCGCAAAAAATATGTTGATAGCTTACAGATTGGGACACCAAAGAGGATGGCGAACACAGGCTTATCGTTGATTCCCCGTACCGGATTGGGATTGCTTGAGAGCCTTTTCGACCGCCTGCCTGAGGGCTAGCGAAAGTACGTCCGGCGTCCTCGGACGCAACGAATGGGGTGTTCCGGCCAGGTGCTTATGCAGTGCGATTGCAAGTGCATCTGTCGTCTCCAACTCAAGGGATTCAGTAAATGACTTTGCTAACGACTCGACAATGGAGTTGGTCATTGAATCGGTACGAGCCGCCAATGCTGCATCCCGTGCCCGAGAAATTGACGACAGTGGCACGAATGTGAAAGCTTCGTCCTTCATGACCGTAACTGCTTGAGTGTAGTTGAGGACGGTTGGATCGGTTGCGGGATCTACACCGTCAATAGTGGAATGTGCAGCCTGGGCTAACTTGAGATAATCGCTCTTTGTCATTGTTTTACCAGTGAGAGATTTTGGTCCGATAAATCCAAGCGTGAGGAACTCAACTGCGGGCTCCCCTTCTCCCATTGATGGTTGACCGTATTCGAGCATGTTGCCGGTACTGTCTACAGGCACATGGATGCCAACTCTTCCCCATAGTTTTTCTCGATCTTTCGGAGTGATGCCCGCTGATGCGTCCTCGAGAATTTCTGCAGGTGTCATTTTTTCCGGGTTGTTGAATTCCATGAAAACAATCTCTCCTCCGGCTTTCTTGACCTCTCTTTCTGCGATTTTGATCAACCCTCGAAAGTTGGTGAAATTGCGAGCTTCTTGTTTCAGCCAGATATGTTCACCCCAGGCAGCCTTGTTTATAGCCTCACCATTGACGGTGACGATTTGATATTGGATGCCGCCGATGATATTCTTTGCCTTATCGCATAGAATCACCATATCCCAGGTGGAGCCTGGATCCCGGAGATACTTCGAATAGGTTTCAATCGTTTCAATTTCTCCTTTCAGAGGGAATGCCTTTTGTAGTTCGGGATGGTATTCATCTAAAATCTGCTCGAGCCGGGGATCGTTATTTCGCGCAAGTTCCCTCATGCTGATTGTTTCAGAAACCTCGAGCATCGGAATCTCAGCCAAGCGATCAGATGCAGCAAAAGTCCTTTCCAAGGGCTTTTCCGGAGCACCTTCTCCTACCAATCTGGAATTGGGCAATTCAGTTTCAGAGGGCACATCACTTTGGACAGAAGGTTTTCTTCCGGGAATCTTGGATACTTCCGCTTCCACTGCGTCTGAAGGCTTGAACTCCGAAGAAACGACCGGTTTAGCTTTGGTGTGGAACAATCGGCGGACATATGGAGTAACACGCCCAACAAGGTGCGCTCCTTCTCCGAAGGCTATATTACCCACCGCCCATCCAGTAGTATCCATCAGGGTTTCGTTTACGCCTGCCAGACGTCCGTGTGTCCATGCATCCAAATTCGAATGCACTAGACCGGCGCCGCCACCAGATATAGCATTGGCGTTTATTCGACTCCAAAAGCCCTTTGTTAGCATCTCATTGTTTCTGGCGCTGATACCGCTTAGAGCGGCAAAGGTTCCCGCTTCAACAACGCCGTTGCCAAGCCGGCGCCATGGACTCTCTCCTTCCTGAACCGGTGTAAGAATACCGCCGTTGGTCAAGCCGACGGCACCACCGGTAAGGGCATGGCGGGAGATCGATTGTTCGGAAAGCAGCGCACCTAATGCAGACCCAGCCGTTCGCTTGCCAACGAGGCGATTAAGGGCACTCCCAGCCAGCTTCGTCAAGATGAAGAAGTCCGCAATTTCGCCTGAGGCTGACCCCGCTACGTGCGCCAACTGAGCCATAGCGGTACGCTCTTGCTCTGGCGGTGGGCTTAGCTGAGCGCCGAACAGTTGCGCTACACCCTTCGCCTTTTTCACGACAGCAGCGTCGAATGCAGCACATACAAACTCTGCAGCAGCATTGGTGGAAGATTCATGGTCCGGTGACCCCGCTACGACAGTCTTGTTTATGTAGTTCTCTAGAGCATAGTCGTCCACAATTTTCTCTCCCGTTCCAATGTCAATCCCCTTGCCGCGTTCGAACTTTGTCACAAGACAATAGCCCTGGTCAGGGGAGCAAATCTTGCGTGAACGCGCAAAAAAAATGTTGCTGCTTTACAAGCTGATAAAATCTGCACGCCGGAGATCCATTTCTGTTACGTCGCCTCGATAGTGTCGTCGATGGCGTGTGCTATTGCCGAAATAGGCCTACTTTGGATTAGTCCATCCAGTATGGGTACAAGGTTAGCGTAGAGTCTTGGAGTCACGTTATTGGCCAAGGTACTCATAATTGAAGACGACGATGTCCTTTCGTCCGCACTTTTGAGTTGGTTTGAAGCGCAAGGACACCGGTGTGAAAACAGTACCAGTGGCGCTGACGGACTGCAGTTGCTGCTTTGCTCGGGTTTCGATTTAGCACTGGTGGATTGGCAGCTGCCCGAATTGAGCGGCCCGGAACTGTGTAAACAGTATCGCCAGCGAGGCGGCAAGACGCCGATACTTATGATGACCCAAAAATCTGAGGTGTCTGAGAAAGAAGAGGGGCTGGATTCAGGGGCAGACGACTACTTGCCGAAGCCATTCGACATGAGGGAACTTGGGGCCCGAGTTCGAGCCTTGCTGCGTCGGTCAACTGCTCTCTTTGATTCGAGCTTGAACGTCGGAAAGATATCCCTGAATTATGGGCGCTGCGAAGTGACCATCGATGGGAAGCGAATCCAGTTGGTGCCACGAGAGTTTGATGTGTTGGAATTTTTGCTCAGACATGCAGGTACATACATCTCGTCAGACAAACTCATTGCTCACGTGTGGGATTCCGACGTGGCTGTTACAACCGAAGCCTTGAGAGTCTGCATTCTCAGGCTACGAAAGAAGATCGAGGAGGCTGAAAAGCCGCAGGTAGTAGAATCTACCAAGGGTTTAGGTTACAGAATCTCTGCTGCTTACTTGAGCGATGATAGAGTCAAAGACTGATGTTTTCTGCCAAGAATCGTAATTCGACTGTCTTTCCTGATGCCAGAAAACTGCGTCCAACTATCCGCTTACCATACGCCATATCCGCCAGTGTTGTTTTTATGCTGTGCACACCGGCCGGCCAGACCCTGTCGAGCACCTGGCAGTCTGAGGGTCACAAGGCGTTCATAGAATTGAATGCAGGGAATGCCATCGGGGCCTACGAGCATTATCGAACTGCCCGGTCTTTGCTGGAGCCGGAACCTGTCGAACCGGTGGCAATGGACTTGGAATTGAATATGGCGCAGGCGCTCATTCAATGCAAGAGATTCACCCAAGCACAAAAGATCCTTGCAAAGCTGAAACCATCAGTATTGAGCGAGTACAAAGACACATTGTTGGAGGCTAGATTCTGGAGAAGACTCAGGTCGCTGCACGCAGCGCAGGGACTCTTTAATGAAGCAGCCGTGGCACAGAAGCATGTAGTCAGTGTAATTGGTCACATTCTTGGGAACGACTGCATCGTTTGTTTGGACGAGAGACTTTTGCTTCTGGATTATCTACAAAAGAGCTCTCAGTGGAACGAGGCATTAGAGCTTGCGAGCCAATTCGATGTTCTGCTAAAAGGCAGGTCAAGCAAAGACGAAGATGCCCAACGCGTGAGATCGAAATTATATTGGTTCAGTGATTCCTTCCACCAAGCTTTTCCTGAAGTGGCAGCTAGCAGAAGTCCTGAGTATTCAATTGCATTAGTCGAAAACTATCGAAAGTTTAGGTCACACGATAGGCGAACGGTCGATCTCTGGAACCAGTTATGGCAACAGAAAAGCCTGTCAGTTAGTCAGAGGGAGGAAGCAGCCGACAAACTTATCGCTCTTTTGCGCAATCCAACATGGACCAACATAAATTGCGCCGACCGCACTCTCCTGGCGTCGTTGCTGCTTGTAAGGGTTTTGCCAATAATTCTCGGACCAAACCCAATTACAGCGGTAACGATGCAAGACATCAATGAAGCTAGCGCGCTTGCAGACGATCTGGTGCCGGCCTCGATGCAAGATTCGAGCAACTTGTATTTGCAAGTAAAGTCGATGCAGGCGTTTGCTCTGGCGAAAAACTCCAAGCCTCAAATGGCCAGCGATATCATAGACTCCTTGCACCCCTCTCGTTCTCACTTCAAGAACCTCTTTTCGGTCAGTGGCATTTTACAGGCACGCCGTCAATTAGCGATTACTTACAAGGATTTGGGAAGGGAGAATCTGGCGAGGAAACAATTTCAAGCCATCTATAAGTTGATTACCACAATTGTAGATCCGCCTGAACGAAAACAAAGACTTGACGATTGGTACGCGCAGGAAAAGCTATATCTTTCCGCTCCGTCCCCGAATCCGATTCAGCAATGATTTGCACTGGTTTTGTGACCTCCGGCAATTCACTGAGCTGATAACGGTGTTGCTTTCATAGCGGTTACTTCTTGGGTATGAATTGTTCAGCATGTTTCCAACTGGAATCGAACTCTCGAATACGGCTTGGGTAATGGGTGTTATCTCGCACGATGGAATCGGAAGTGACTCGCCCAAGGGAAACAAAGTCTAGTCTATCTTTGGCAGCTCTTGATTCGGGTGTCGTTTTATCGTTCTGAGGAAGTTGTCCACCATAACGGCCACCGCCGAAATCAAATGGATCCGTTCCCACTGTTCCTGTCGTGCTTAAGTAGAACGTCTTTGACTCTGCGTTTCGGACTTGCAGCCCGCCATCTGGGTCAAATACAGCGAAAATTCCAACTCTCTTGAAATCTTCCGTGATTTGTTTCTCTATTCGGACGGCGGATTCGCCATTCAGTGTCCGCAGATCGGAAATTTTCTTCAAAGCTTCACCAATTTTTTGGGGATCTCCGCTCAGCAGCCCCTTCTCCACCTGAATCGCCATGTCACTTTCGTCAGCGCTTAGGTTCGTTCGAGTGTTGGACTTCTCAATTATGCGCTGTGCTTCTTTGACATTGGCCGGAGTCAAATCGCTGCCTCCATGCGGGACTGGTTCCCGATGCGTCAGATCTTTGCCGAGTTCCGGATATCGTACCTCTTCTATGGTTGAACCAGAGAGTGGGCTCATCTTTGCTCTGTTAAACGACCGATCAACTAACTCCACTATTGGAAGTTGAAGAGCTTTTAGGCACTCACTGTCTCGGGATTCAGGACGCAGTTCATATGCATCCGTTGCCAGGCTGGTCCATTGCTCTTGGGACAATAATCGCTCTTGCTCTTGCTCCTCAGCGGTGTTAATGCCATTGAATTTTGCAGCGATTTCATTATCATCATTACGCATCATCGTCACCTGCCTGAGTCCCGCTGTCCCTGCATACGCTTTCGTGTGTCGTTGTCAGGGATGTTTAGAGGTTAGAGCCATCAGCGTAACTTCTGCGTAACGTCAGGGTTATCTAGAATTCCTGAACAGGTTGCGAAAAAGTAGTTTCCTGAGTTGTCTACTTGCATCGGATGGCAATCCCAACGACTTTCTGAAGGCTGCGGAAGTATTGGCAAGTAACTTGGCGTCAACTTGCTTGTCTGTTGCATGCAATGACAGTCCCAACGACTTTCTCAGGACCGCGGAATGATTGTCTGGGGACTTGGCTCCCAATTGCTCGTCCGTTCTAACTGGTCGGCGTACAAACGGCTTCATATCACCCATTGGCAAACGAAAGCGTAGTCGTGAACGTAATTCAATAAGAGTTCGTGTGGCAGCTTCGATCAGCTGGATACCCCAGTGCTCAGCGAATAATGGCTGTTGATGCTTCTCAACCTGTTCCAATTTGGGACTATTACCACTGAATACGTCGTTTATCAACATCGAAAGTACCTTATCCTGGGTTTTGGTAGCCTTGCATATAGTTTTGGTATGTTGTTTCTGTCTAGGGCGATTTGAGGTTAGTTTCAGCAGCGTAACTCCCTCGTAACGCGTGAGGATTCTTTCAGTCGACTGCAGAAGCGATAGAATGACTGCGTCAGGTAAGCGAGCGGCAACAATGATTGAGCACAATTCCGCAACCGAATCGGCTAATGCACCTAATGCCTATCTGCTCCGGCGGAGTTTTTACAAATGAGACTGTGGCTTCAAGGATTGGTGCTCATTGGGCTGCCACTGCTGTTTCAGGTTCTCTTCGCAACTTTCTTGATTGTCAATTTGAAACAGATTGACTCAGTGATAAGTAAAGAGACCACAGGAAAACGCGTTTTGGCCATTTGCCAGGAAATTAGGCACACTGTAGATCGTTATACGATTTTGGAGCTGGCGCAGCGGTTTGTCTCGCCGAAAGATACAGCAAACGCCAAGCAAGTTGCCATTCAGGAGCTGTCCAGACAGATTCAGATTCTGGACTCGTTGCCGTACATCGACGAGAGCTCGAAAAACATAATTCGGAACTACCGTCAGCATCTTCTGAAGTTTGCCGAACTGATATCTTCTGCACAAACCGACTATTCTGGTGGCGATAAAGCACGAGTTTCCCTGGCCAGATTTGTCAATCTGTCTGAGTATTTCGAAGAGTTTATCGCCTGTGCCGGCGAAGTGGTAAAAGATGATCGGCTAATCAGTGAGCACTTTACTCCAATTGCGCAGGCGTTCACACCAAGGGCACTTGAGGAACGACATCGCCTTATGTCTTTCGTCATGGTCGGTATTGTATGCAATATTATGTTGGCTGCTGGACTGGCGCTATTTTACGGAAAGAAAACGCTTCTTCGCTTCGCTGTATTGACGAAGAACATCAAGCTATTTTCTGAAGGAGCAACCAAACTAGAGGAACTCGAAGGAAACGACGAGCTCACGGAAGTTGGACGCAGCTTCAACGAAATGGCCGAAGCTCGAGTAAAGGCCGAAGACTTG
>JADYXS010000046.1 GCA_021772155.1 Candidatus Obscuribacter sp. | reverse complement strand
GGATTACAGATTCATCGTTGAGCTTCTGCCGAATCCGTTTAATGCAAGTTGTTACTGCTTCGGTAGTGGTGCCGGTGTTCTGCCAAAGGTGAGTCAGTAAGGAATCTGCCGAGAAAAGTTCATCAGGATGCCGCATGAAGAACTCAAGAAGGTCAAACTCTCGGGGCAATAGGCGCACATCAAGACCAGCTTTCGTCACGACGCGGCCAAAACTGTCCAGACTCAAATCCGCCACAACCAGCGCCGGCGGAGGATTGTACTGCCTGCGCAAAAGACTTCTAAGGCGCGCGGATAACTCTTCCAATTCAAAAGGCTTGGTTAGATAATCGTCGGCGCCAGAATCCAAGCCAGCGATCTTATCTTTGGTTTCGCTACGTCCAGTAAGCATGAGCACAGGAGTTTTCAAGCCCTGCGCGCGCAGGTGTCGACAGATGTCGAGACCAGCCATGTCCGGCAACTCCCAATCCAAAACGATCACATCAAAACTCGATGCATTCAACAAATCCATGGCCACAGCGCCAGTTGTGGCTGTTTCCACGACAAATCGATCGGAGTGCAACCAGCACCCCAACGAATCGTTTAAGTCCAAATCATCTTCAACTACGAGGATCTTCATACCGCCATTATGCCCCAAAGAAAATATCGAACAACCCCGCCTCAAGATCTTGAGAGGATATGCGCGACAGGCGCAAACCTGCGCGTGCTGGGCGGTTTGCGCCGTGTTATACTTTTTGTGACAAGGTGAATCCGCCTGGTTGAAGGATTGGGGATGGATTCAAAAAAACAGCGGGGGCCGAAGTCAAACACTTGACCCAAAAAGCAACGCTGACACAATCAGAGTCCACGGAAAAGCTGCCTGCTAGCGGCGGAATGCTTGCAAACGCAATCGAACGTCACTGTGCCAGCGAACTGGCTTCGTTCCACACCCCCGGCCACAAGGGTGGAGCTAATTTTAGATGCGGTCAAAATCTTTGGGCGCAAGATGTAACTGAACTGCCTGGACTGGATGAACTGGCTTATGCAAGCGGTGTTCTGGCCTCAGTTCAGCTGCAAGCTAGCAAATTATGGAAAGCCAAGGCCTCCTTCATCTCGACTAATGGCGCCTCTGCCTGCTTGATGGCCGCAATTATTGCCTGTTCACCGCGAGGAGCGAAGATTCTGCTGCCGCGCAACGTGCATCGTTCCGCTGTCAATGCGCTCGTAATGACGGGATTGGAGCCAATCTGGTACGAACCTGACTTTGACGAGAACTGGAATGCGTGGGGGCAAGTCGATGTTCGCCGCTTCGCTGAAGCGTTGCAGCAGCACGGAAAAAGCCTGGCTGCGGCAGTAATTGTTTCACCTACATATGCCGGGGCGATCAGCGATTGCTCACAGATAGCAGCACTTTGTCGCAACTTATCAGTCCCGCTAATCGTTGACGAGGCGCACGGGGCACACTTAGCCGTTAATGAGGACATGCCGGCGGATGCTCTGGCAGGCGGAGCCGACATAGTAGTTCACTCACTGCACAAGACACTGAGCGCCATGACCCAAACAGGCGTTGTACATGTTGGATCCGAGTCTTGCGTCGATGCCGACCTGGTTCGACTGGCACTGAATATGGTGCAAAGCTCTAGCCCAAATTACATTCTGATGACATCTATTGAAGCTGCGCTGCGGGAAGTTCAAAGCGGAGCCTATATTCGCCGCGCTGGACAGCTAAGCGGCGTGGCGCGAGATCGAATTGAGTCCGAACCGGACTTCCATCTATACAGTGCGCCCGAACAAGACCCGTTTCACTTACTCATTAGAAAAGATGGTATTACGCCTGCAGAGCTAATGAACCACCTTGCTCGCCACGGTGTCTTTGCTGAAACTCTTCTAGGTAACGGAGTGCTGCTGTTGGTTGGCTGTGGCACAACCCCAGCGGACGTGGAACTATTAGCATCAGTGTGTCGAAAGTCCTCCGATGCACCGGCGACCGCAATAAAGCACGGAACAAACGATTATCCGGCTGTGTCGCTTGATGCACAGACTAATTCTCAGCCTACCGTTGAGCCAAAGGACAATGATGGCATCAATAGCCACCGTTCAGAAACCTCCAAAATTACCTTCGGAGAACAAGTGCTCTCGCCCAGAGAAGCCTTCTTCAGCCAAACAGAATCTGTTGCACTTGCTGATGCAGTCGGAAGGATTGCCGCCGAGTGTGTCGCGCCTTGCCCGCCCGGTAGCCCCGTTGTGGTCCCGGGGCAACGCGTTACCGAAGCAGCCCTCAATTTTTGCAAGTTACCCGCATTAAGGGTCGTGGTGGTATCCCTACAAGGAGATCAATGATGGAGTTCATACCCCCTGCTGATGACCTAGAAGCGTATCTTCAGATTTTGCCGGTGCAGATCCGCGCAGAACTGGAGACCGATACTGAGGGGATGATTGAAGTGGTGCTAGACCTTGGTCGCAAGCCCGAGGCACGCTATTTTGACCATCATCGCCATTACTTGTCGGAGGAGCCAATTTCGCAGGAGGACATCGATTACGCCATTGCGCGAGTCGGTCAATTCACCGGAGATAACCGGGCAGGTATTGAACGTACTCTGCACAGAATTTCCTGCATTAGAAACCGCCAGGGCAAAATAATCGGCTTAACTTGCCGGGTAGGGCGCGCCATCACAGGCACGATAGACATTATCAGAGATCTAGTTGAGTCCGGTAAATCCATTCTTTTTCTTGGACCACCAGGCGTCGGCAAAACGACGAAGTTAAGAGAAATGGCTCGGGTACTTGCCGATGAAGTCGGCAAGCGCGTAATTATCATCGACACTTCCAACGAAATTGCCGGAGACGGCGATATCCCGCATCCGGCGATCGGCACGGCCAGGCGCATGCAGGTCGCTCAGCCAGAGCATCAGCATGGCATCATGATTGAAGCTGTGGAAAACCATACGCCGGAAGCTATCGTTATCGATGAAATTGGTACCGAGCAAGAAGCGGCGGCAGCAAGGACCATCGCCGAACGAGGCGTGCAACTTATCGGTACCGCTCACGGTAACGCTCTGGATAGCATGCTCAAAAACCCGACTCTAGTCGACTTGGTCGGCGGCATCCAAACAGTGACCCTGGGCGACGATGAAGCGCGGCGCCGCGGCACACAAAAGACCGTGTTGGAGCGTTCATCGCAACCAACTTTCGAAATCTGCGTGGAAATTCTGGATCGTCAAACGCTGGCAATTCACAAAAACGTGGCCGAGTCTGTAGATAGCCTGTTGCGCGGCTGGAAGATTCATCCAGAGATTCGCAAACGCGACGAAAGCACAGGAAAGTTTGCCATCGTACGTCCAGAAGAGCAGCTGCCGACTGCTGCCCAAAAGACCCCGCTGGTCGGCTCAACAATCAATGCTCAGCCGTTGCCGCTCGGAGCTGAAGGCGCCTACGCACTTGATCATATGGAGGCATATGGTGGTCCCCAAAAGGATACGTTTCTCAAGATCTATCCATATGCTGTAAGTAAAGGACTACTGGAACGTGTAATTAAGACGCTGAATCTACCGGCAGAAGTCGTCAAAACGATTGAAGATGCTGATGCAATACTGGCGCTGCGCAGCTACGCGCGTGCTGGTGCCAAAATCTATTCGCTTGCTGAAGCAAAGCAAATTCCGGTGTATGTGGTCAAAAGCAACAACATGCCGCAGATTCAAAAGGCCTTGAGAGAAGCGCTGCATCTGGACGCTGATATTTACAGTATCGGCGATGGCAGTGCCGACATCCTGGATGAAACTGAAATTGCGTTGGAAGAAGCAAGACAAGCTATTTCTGCCGTAATGAACCGTCAGGAACCGATCGAACTAGCACCGCGCAAAGCTTACATTCGCAGACTGCAACATCAGCTGGTGGAGCGCTTTAACCTTTCAAGCCGAAGTATCGGAGACGAACCGATGCGCAGATTGAGAATCCTACCGCCCACCAACAGCCAGACTAACGTCGGCTACATTTAGCAATTCACCGATAGCAAATGGAAGGGCGCAGCCAAAAGCTGCGCCCTTCCATTTGTAATTCAGTCAAATTTGGTCTTGCTAATTGGGCCGCTTGGGAGGCACAGTTGATTTCGAATCGCCGGGCTTTTCGGTCGGCGCAGTTGGAGGCTTCGGATTGACCGCTGGCGTTTTTTCGGTCGGCGCAATTGGGCCGGAGCCGGAGGGCAGATCTGTTGTTAAGTTCAGGCCCTGTTTCAACAGACTCTTTTGCACAGTGTCCACAGCCTTTGCAGCCGCTGCTGGATCATGGGTCATTGCCTTACTTAAAGCTGACATTGCTGCGCCTGGAGCTGTGCCTGCGCCGAAACTCTCTAACGTGGCATTGTCTCGAATACCTTTTTGCGCCGCGGGGATCCGGCTTGCCCATGCAGCGGCTTCGGCATTATTCAAGTCTACGAGCCTGAGTATGTCTTGGTTAGTTGCGTCCGGGCTGACTTTTCCATTCTTGTCAAAAACTGCTTTTACGAGGTCTGCTTTGTAGACATCATATTCGCTCGGTCTTTCACCAAGCTTCGGCAAGTCGTTGCGATCAGCTGAAGCCAATTTATCCAGATGTGAATTCATCATGTCCAAAGACTCTTTGGAATGCAGAGTCGGATCAAGTCGACTCTTACTGGAATCGCGGAACGCCGGATTTAGATCGCGACTAATCTGCTCGTAGCGATCGAGTTGCTCTTTTTGATTCTCAGCGTTCGGGGTCTGTCCTCTATCGCCCGGAGTTTGATTCTCAGAGGGTCTTGTGTTCTCAGCAGGCTTACTGGCATTACCGCCGCCGTCGCCGCTAGCTGGTGGCCTATCACTCATAGTAAATGTCTCCGAATCACTTCTTAACTGATATACCCGCGTCATCCAATTTCTGGACAAGTCCATAAACATACTTCTAGCCGGAATGGTGGCATCATCGCTACCAGCCTAAGCCTGATAAGAGCCAGAAGATAGTCGTTCCCACGCCCCTAACGGCCTTAGGATCCGGGTTTCTTTAGTTTCTTTGGAGGTTGTTCGGTTTTCTCGCCGCTCGGACTGATGTCTGGTCGCGTTGAAATCCCTGGAACCGTGACCGGACCCGCTTCTTTCGGCTTAACTCCCGGAATGTCCACTCTGTGCCAACTTGGTATACTCGCTTCGTTTGCATTCGACAAACCTGGAGACCCTGCAGGCCGATCGGCCGGAGTGAATGGACGTCTCCAGGGCGCTGATGCGGCCGGTTCTGACTTCTGCATGGCCGCTTTGTTGGTTGCGCCTGCGCCGAAACTCTCTAACGTGGCATTGTCTCGAATACTCTTTTGCGCCGCTGGAATCCGGCTCGCCCAAGCAGCGGCTTCGGCATTATTCAAATCGACGAGCTTGAGAATGTCTCTGTTACTTGCGCCTGAGCTAACTTGGCCATTCTTGTCGAAAACTGCTTTTACAAGGTCTGCTTTGTAGACATCATATTCGCTCGGTCTTTCACCAATTTTCGGCAGCTCGTTACGATCAACTGAACCCACTTTATCCAGATGGGAATTGATCATGTCCAAAGACTCTTGGCTATGCAGAGTCGGATCAAGTCGACTCTTATTGGAATCGCGGAACGCCGGATTCAGATCGCGACTAATCTGTTCGTAGCGATCGAGTTGCTTTTGTTGGTTATCACCCGGGGTATTTTGTGCTCTATCGCCCGGACTTTGATTCTCAGAGGGTCGTGTGCTCTCGGCAGGCTTACCGGAATTACCGCCGCCGTCGCCGCCAGGTGGCTTATCAGGCATCGTAAATGTCTCCTAATCACTGCTTACTGATATACCCGAGTCATCCGATTTCTGGACAAGTCCATAAAAAAGGGGAGCGGTTTCCCGCTCCCGAACGCCAACCATCTTTTATGGACTCTACGCGTTGTAGGTAGCCATGGTCTTCTGTTTATTCAAATCCGATGAGGCCACAGTGGCACGCGAAGAGAATGTGTGGATCAAAGCATTGTTTACGTCTAGAAGCTTGCGCAGGTCGGTAACTGAGGCCGAATCTTTCACCTTGCCGTCCGGTCCAAAAACATTGGACGCCAGCTTGTCGGTGTATCTCTTAAATTCACTATCTTCAGCAAGCAACGACTTCAAGCCGTTGCGATCAGCAGACGCTAACTGTGTCATGAAGCTGTCGATCATCTTCGTAGCTTCTTTGCCCTGCAGCTCAGGATTCACTTGAGCAACATTGTCATCTTTTACTTCTGGGCGAAACAGGCTCTCAATTGCAGCGTTTTGCTGTGAGCTCTTTTCGACGCTTTCCGGTTTTTCGTGGGACATTCTCGTATACCTTTCGCCTAATCCAATCTATACCCAGCCAACAGAATTTTATTCTTGACAAGCACAAGCCCTACTATTTGCTTGCACCGAGAGCGACGTTAGCCTTTGTCTGATGGCGACCGTTCACTCGTAAGAATCACAGTTCGTTTAATCTGTTGCACCGATGTTAAGACAGCCGGAAAGGCTTATCAATTCAACGGCTCTCATACTTGGCGGCGTTTTGGGGGAGGACTCCCACTGAGAGGCGGGTAACCAAGGGGTCGATTTGGCTCATTTTGCCCTGTTTCAGTTGGCAAAGAACCGCTGGTGATGCCTGTTTCATCATCCTGACTAGTTAGTCCGGTTGGTAAAATGGAAGTTTCTGTAATAATCGGTGTGCTCGGAGCGTTCGGGGCAATCGTCTCGTCCTCCGCGTCTTGCGCCGCCATCACCGCCGCTGCGGAAGGATGCAATTTTTCCGGACGGACGAACTCATCATCTGTTTCATTGCTCGTTAGATTTTTTCGTTGCTCAGCGATACTGAGAGGAACCTGAAGAGCGTCGTCATCGTTTTCCGGTTCCAGCCTTGGTTTCAGCGGGCGCTTGGACAGCTCTTCTGTTGAAAGCAACTTACTGAGCGGATCAACAGTCGGTCTCTTGCTTGCCGTGGAGCCTGTGGTGGAGCTTGTCGGTTGAGCAGCCAGAAACTCCTCGTCTGGAAATGGAAAGGGCTGCTCGCCAGTAAAGGGAACATCCATGAACTCACTTGCGGCATGAGGGTGATTGTAGCGATGCACATCACGCCGGACGTGCATCTCATGTCGCGAAGTCAACTCCTGCGGTGCACGATCAGTTGCTGCTGCCACGTTGCGCTCGGGCATGAAAGGCAACAATTCCGGCTCTGGAATTGGCTCTGGATCTCCAATTTCACCGAGTCGCGGGGAAATTGCAAAAGCTCTTTCGGCTGTCTTCTCCAGAGTATCGGATGAATCCTCAATCACGACAGAGGTCACTACCGGCGATACCACATCGTCTTGCACGAAAAGGTTGAGCTGTTGCAAATCCTGATCTTCTGCCGGGTCTACTTGTGCAAAAGCATCAACCGAATATGGAGACAACGATTCAGCAACGAACGACTTCAATTCCCCATGCAATCTTTGTAGGTCAGAGAGAATTTGCTCCACATCGACGGCAGAAGCGTCTTCCGTTTTGAGAACACCTTCGATGCCCAGCGCGGCAAGAAGTTTCTGCCGAACAAATACACCCATCGATTTGGCATTTGCAGCCCTCGATAGTCTTTGGACCTCAAGAAATTGGTCCGGCTTGAGTGTAATTACAATTTGGTGTTCGCGCATGGTGAACGGATAAAGAGGGGGTTATTTGGAATCATCGCCTTCAAGAGCGTCAGCAATTTTGCCGCTTGCTACCCGAAAACGCTTGGCCAGTCGATTTAAAAGCTGGCCCCTACCCATCCTAGCAGCTTCCAATTCCTCCGGAGAATCACCTCCGAGCCACAAAGACCAATCCTCCAGCATCTCTACCAGCTTGCTAAGGGCCGGAATTAATTGTTTCTCGGAAGCCAATGCCGTCTTCGCCACGACCTTGGTCGGGCTGGAATGTCCGGCCAAAACTTTCAGCGCGTCACGAATCTGCTTTTCAGTTGCCCGGCCGATCGGCACCCGATCGTTTGCTGCGCCAGCTTCCGTGTCGGCAATTGGAATACCGAGAAGGAGAAGCTCTTGGGCAGCCTCAGGCTCCAACGGCAACAGCGCCATGAGATGCCTGTGCCCCAAGCTGAGCATTACTTCGAACGGGTCCGGCATAACGTCGACAGTGGCGGTAACTCCAGCGGTACCGATTTCAGCCATGCGTTCTGCCATTTCCGACATGCGAATCAGGCGATAAGCATAGGTTGCACTCATTTGGTGCTCCTTTCGGCAATAGTCCTCAAAAGTTGGATAGTGGTCTTTATAGATCGCATCCAGCTTAAGGCGCGCCAGACGGAGCCCCTGGGCAATTAACCCGACTGCGGCAAAGCGTCCGGCAAGACGAATCTCATCGGTTAAGACGTCGTAATCGTCAGTTATTGGGCGCAGATCTTCAATTTCAATCTGGCGATGAAGAAGGTCCTTGGTGCCATTTCCATTCGCTGTGCGCACCATCATTTGCTGCGCATTGTGATCGCGGCTCAAAGCGACAGTCTCAACGACTGTCACCTCGACGCTTCGAGCTTCGGGCACACCAGGTGAGGCTTTGCTGCCGATAGCAAAAGCGGCGGATTCCGCGACTGCCTGTTTAGCAGGCTCGACCTGTTCAACTTGAGTCGGGCGCGTTTTGGACGCAAATTTCGGCTTTGTTTCTTTTGCCAGAGCTTCTGGGCGGCCGGTCTTGCTTTGACTTTCAGCTACTGGCGCGACTGTGCCCGGCATCGTCTCAGAGCCGGCAGACTCTGCAGCACTCGAGGCACTGGCGTTTTCATCTTTGGTTTCTTCGGTGCCTTGCCTGCGCGCTACTTCGGCTTC
>JADYXS010000406.1 GCA_021772155.1 Candidatus Obscuribacter sp. | reverse complement strand
ACGCCAAATACGAGTCGTTTCACGGCTTTTCTCATATAGCACTCCTTAGTTATGGACGACATCAATTGAGTTTATCCGCTCGACTTCGACATTGCACGTCGGGTGGCCGGATAAATGATTGAGATAGTATCCTCTTTGTTCTGCGTGGCCCGAAGGCACACGGCTCAAACGACAATCTCAGAAGCTGCACTCACGAGGGAAGGATAGGTCTGGATGTTATCTAATAGTTATTGGAAAGGTACTGCGCTTCGCGTCCTCAGGGCTGCTTTTGCCCGCTTTGTTAGAGGAGAGGCCGACAACAAGGGACACTTTGAAGTTGAGCGCAAATTCGCACTAACAGAAGAGGAAGCGGCGGGTATTCCCTCACGGCTAGAAGGACTTGGATTCGTTTACGCAGGCACAGCTTCAATGACTGACTTTTTCTTGCCCACTATTGTGGACGGAGAAATGATGCGAGTGAGGAAGGAAAAGATAGGAACCGAACCGACTCGTTGTATTTTGACTGTGAAAAAATGGGTGTCGACGACCACCGGCAAAGAGCGACAAGAAGCTGAGCGCAACGTCGGGTTATCGGTTGGTGCGTTCTGGAAGCTGCTCGGAAGAGTGGTTGGCGGAGAGCCGCTTCTGTCGTTCAGCAAACAACGGAAACTGTTTGATGGCAAGCTTGGTGATGCCGACGCTATAGTCAGTGTCGATGAGGTCGACGGACTAGGTTCGTATTCAGGGTGCTACATGGAGATCGAAGTCTTGGTTCCATTGGACGGCGATGTAGCGGTCTGTCGTGACCATATCTTCAATCTTTCGAAAAATATCCTTGGAGAGTCGCGGCAAGACGTGAAGCAGTCCTACAGGGACATGCTGATCAAATCTCTACAAGCGTGATGTAGTTTGGTCGTGCACCATGTATAGATTCGATGATTGTGCTTGTCTTGTATGACTGAAGATAGTAGAGTTGGTGAATTAAGAGAAAAGTCAAACCACATGCCGTTCTCCGCTCGTGCAGACGATCTGCACCGAACGGAGAGTCATGCGGGCAGCATCAAATACATGTGCGATGGTTGCGCCTCCTTGCCAACTTGCTGCCCGTGGTGTGGACTTGGTGTGGAAACGTTAGCCGCCACTGAATGTATGAAAAGGGGCACCACTACTTGCGGCAATGGTGCCCCTTGCGTTCAGACTGCTCAAAGTTCCCTTAACACTCAGGCTAACCGAGCGATTTCGTCGGCGATTGTGGAAACATCGCTGCCGTTTTAGGCGCCGGTTTCGTCTGTCAGCATTTTGCACCACAACCGGCTGTGCATATCTATCGAGTCCTGGCCAAGTTAATGGCGCTCGGTTGCGTACAAACCATTGACCGCGGACGAGTCAAATTGTACGAGTGGCGACGAGAACGATTACAACATGGGCATCTTAGCTGCGTCGAATGTGGCGTGACAATCGAGTTCTTGCAGGACTATCTTTACGAGGTTGCCCTGGATATCGCAGCAAGGCACGGCTATGAATTCAGCGGTATAGAACTGCTTATCCGCTCAATTTGTCAAAGCTGTCGGGACAGACCGCGCTGATGCCGTGTAGGGGACGGTCCCCCAGTGGTCTCCGCTTCCGAGCAGTGATGTTGCCCTGCCACTTTGTGGCAGAATCGAGCGCCGAAGTCCCCTGATTTCGACGAAGCTGAGCGCCCAGAGGATACAGAAGAAGGCTAAGGAATTAGTCCAGACTCTTGCAGTATGCCTTCGCTTGTTTTCATTGGAAGGTAGACGGAATCCGCTGTTTGCGCGCAACGAATAAATCCAAAACGATCATAGAATGGCGTCGGATCTCCTTTGTCCCCTTTCAAAATTCTCACTAGCATCCCGAAAGAAGCGACGCTTTGGGCGGCATTCCACGTTCTAAACATGGCATCGATCAGCAGAAACTCGCCCAGTCGTAAATCTTTGGAGCGCTGGTAATTTTCTGCCACGGCAAGACGACCGAGCAAAGTAGCGGGCACCACGCCATACTGTCCAAACTTTTTGCGGATGTCGTCAGGAAGATCATCGGCTCGCAAATTAGTTGCAGACAGGCTGAAGTAACCAAGAATTTGAGCTGGATCTTCCGCGCAGGTCGCGACAAATGTCAATGACAATGAGGGCGATTCCTTGCGCGCCTTCTGCTGTAAGAATTTGTCGAGCTCTTTGACGCCACAAGAGAAGCCGGCTCGATTGTGTTTATCGACGTCCAGCTGTTCGGTTCGGTTGAGCGTGATTGTAGTCAGCAATTACAACCCAAGTACTTTCTTATAACGTTTGGCAGCATCTACGGCCACCCTGGTCGGTTTGGGCGGTGACAAAACCGCTTCCATGAACGAGAGCCGGTCTGCAATTGCCATTTCGAAGAACTCATGGTCTCGAATTTGCCGGTCTGCAGCTTCAGCCAGCACAGTCTTAGCCCAGCCGCTAAAAGTCTCACCTTTCAGATAAGCAGCCCGTTCGAACTTCTCCTTAATCGCCGCTGGAACGCGCATTGCCACACGCTCAAGGTTGACCTGTTTGTTTACTTTCTTCCTAGTCGCCATGACTTTCACTCTGCTGGGTCTAAGTTAAGATCTGCCCATTGTACGTCAAAATGACGCCCCCTGACAAGAAAAGGATCCCATTCTCAGGGAACGCGTTCACAAACACGCGCAACGTTGGGACCAACCTCTACTTTGCCTGCAGTAGCCTCTGCTTGTCGGCTGAGCCAAAGCCCGGCGTGCTGGAATTCGGTACGCCTGGGCCAACGGCGGCCGAACCATAGTAGGACTGCACCGAACAGAGTTAGGGGCACGCAAACGTTGCGATTAAATCATCGGTGGTGGAACAGCAGGCGGTGGCTCGTTCTCGAGTATTTCGCTACAGATGCCGACACACTCACTGCAAATGTAGATCCGCGGACCAGCGATGATTTTTTCGCATTCGTGCTGAAGAGCACCACAAAAGGCGCACTCAACGTATGACCCGCCCTGCTGTGCAATCACGTGAAGCCAATCAAGAACCCATGCGCGGTAACGTTCGTCCGGGTCGCGCGCGTCCCCTTCTTTTGACTGATTGGAGTACTCGCGGCGGTCGTAGCGCTCATCCAAACCTGAGGAGGTTTCATAGTCGACGTTTAATACCCGTCGTTTAATAACTTTATCGTCCTGAAAGTAGTAGCCCCAATGCGTCGCTGACTGGTTCTCGTCAAACTCGACGTAGAAGCCATCTTTCTTATCCGTTTTGTAAGCATCGCCTAAGTGCTCAGCTGTGATTTTAGCCAATTGCAGGCTCCTCCTCGGAAGTATCGGCGGCAATTTCTTTTAATTTGAGAACACATTCATTGCAGACAGAAACACCAGGTCCGGCAATCAGCTTCCTCACCTTCTTGTCGGTTTTGTAGCAGAAGCTGCATTTCCACCCGGCTAGGTAGCCCCCGTGTTCCAGAATGGCATCCACGGTGTTGTCGAGCCAATCTTGGAATTCAGCATCTGTTTTCTGGCTATTCTTATCTGGATATCTGAGTGTCGCCTTGCGCTCGACATACGCCTTTCGGTTTTCCGGGTCGAGAACAATCTGCCAGCTTCCCCAGATTTGTTCGCTGCTCGGCTCATATACAGCAGTCAAGGAGCTGAGGTTTCCCTTGTCATCAAATGTTGGCTTGAGATCGTTCGATCGGTCGATTTGATCCAAGTCTTCTTTCGTGATACGTACCATGGTGACGCCCTCAAAATATGGCGAGCAGTTTAGCAGGTTCCTAGGATGAACAAAGATTGGGTCGAAGGTATAGACGTTTCGCATTGGCAGGGCGATATCAATTGGAGTCTGGTGCGCCAAAGCGGATGCAAATTTGCTTTCATGAAAGCGACGGAAGGTGCCACCTATACAGATCCCAGTTTCGCGAAAAACCGGACTCAGTCTGCTACGGAAGGTATTCTCGGCGGCGCTTATCACTACTTTCGTGCAACATCGAAAGTAGAAGCGCAAATCGAACACTTTGTGCAGACCATAGGCGCGTCTGGAAGTCGTCCTCTTCTGCCGGTTTTGGATGTGGAAGATCCCAAACAATGGAAGGGGATGTCAACTTTGGACCTTTCCGGGATGGTGATCGCTTGGCTTGAAGGCGTGGAGCAGCGACTTCAGATGCGACCGTTGATTTATTTGAGTCCCAGTTTTGCCGACGAGATGTTAGCTGCAGATAAGCGCTTGGCGAAATTTCCTCTCTGGCTAGCGCATTGGGCCAATGGCGATCCGCGAGTTCCGGAACCTTGGACAAACTGGACCTTTTGGCAGTACAGCAGCAAAGGCAAAATTGATGGTATCACCGAAAACGTTGTCGATTTGGATCGATTTAACGGGGATCTGGAAGCACTTTGCACTCTTATGCGACACGCGTAGGGTGGCGGCACCCTTGCCGCCTCTACGGCTCTCAAGAACATTCGTTGCTCTCAGAATTGTCTCAGAATCGCCATGTACCATTCAAATATTGGGCAGGGCAAGGCTAAATGTCTAGCGTCAAGTAAATTTCTGATTGACGACAGTCAGAACTGCCGCTTGGCAGGATTGTCAGATCCTCGGTTTTGTTGACTTCGAGCGGCTGGCGTT
>JADYXS010000405.1 GCA_021772155.1 Candidatus Obscuribacter sp. | reverse complement strand
CACAAAAAGACCCTGAAAATGACCAAAAGCGGCAGAGGCTACCGCTTTTAGCAAAGGTTCGACTTGCCATACCGCCAACGGGTTGGCCGAACACTTACGTTAAACAAGATAGGAGCGGCCTGAGCCGCTCCTATCCCAATAATCTGGTCATCAGCTAGACAGCGCCCGATGCGCTCCTCTAGCTAGGACCCTTATTGCTTAACCGGCTCATTCTTCTTGGGAGTTGCCGGGGTCGGGTCAACCGGAGCGGCCGGAGCGGCCGGATCGACAGGGGCAACTGGAACAACCGGAGCTGTGGGAACAACCGGAGCGGGGCCTTTTGTCATAGCCAGTCCATCGTCCAAGAACTTCCGCAGAGCGGCTTCATCGAGGAACCCTTCAGCCATGGCACCGACGCCATCGGCGGGTTTCAGGAAGAAGTGGGTGGGAACGCCGCGAACACCGGCCGCAATGGCCAGTTCCATGTTCTCCGAGGCTTCGACACGTACGAAGCGCACCTTACCGGCGTATTCCACAGCCAACTTCTCGACGATTGGAGCTTGGGCCACGCAGGCTTTGCAGTTCTTCTTGACGTAGAACTGGATGTAAACCGGCAGCGGCGAATTGAGGACCTGGTCGTCGAAGTTGTTGACCGTCACTTCAGCGACGTTCTTCGAAGCGGAATTTCTGACAGAGTAGATCAGCGTGACGCAGCCGATCAGCATGACGAGAGCGGCAACGAGAGCTGCCGGAGCGAACCATTTGTTTTTCATAAGTAGATCTCCTAGCAATCGGAATGCCAAATGGCAGCCCGGATTGATGCCGCCGAACTTCGGGGGCATAGATTATGCTCAGTCAGAAGTTGACTGAACCGGTCTGGCTTGAGGCCAGGGTTTGATTTCAGGTCTGGTCAGTTGCCTGACTGATCTGGGCTGGCTTTCTGCCCGACTTGTTGCATGCATCGAACTCTTTGCCAATCTCGTGGAAAAAGAGTTCGACGAGCAACCATGCGTGAGACTCACCACATGACGCGGTACGGCGACAAAACACAACTCGGCTAAAACCGGTGACTATTTGGTGAGAACAGGTAAGTGTGTTGCTGGTCGGGTTGTGTTTGTCTGGAAGGAAGGGAAAAAGTAGCGTCTAAATTTAAGGAGCATCTATAAGCAGATACAAGCGCTTGGCAGCTCTTTCGTAGTTAAAGCATGTAGCGCGGCTATGCGCGCCTCTAATTTTTGCCCTGTTAAGACGGCGCTGCGCTTTGCTTGGCTATCACGAAGCGTGTTCTATCAGCCACTCTAAATCGGCCGCTATCGCTTCTGGTATCTGGTACCGCTCGTGGTTACTATCCGCTGGCATACCTGAAATCTTTAACGAGGAGCTGATCAGTGTACCGAGCATCAAATGGGTGTCTACAAGGAGAGCCTTCTCGATGTCTTCGAGACCTTTGGTGCCAGTTTGCTTGTATTTGGCCAGCAGGTCGTTGAGCTGCAAGAGGAAGTTGACTGGTGTGAATTGCCTGTAACCGCTCATTACGGGCGAGGTGCCTTCCAGTTTTTCGCCGAAGGCATTTATCAAATCCAATATGAAACCGCTGGCAAACTCCAATGCATTATCAGCTCGCAACCGCTTGTTCAAATACGTCGTGTAGAGATTACGCAGGTCCTTACTGGGTTTTCGCATAGTTTTCATTATTCCGCGCGCTGTCAAGGTGTGGGTGGTGCCATAGGAATGGTATCGCTTTTGGAGGCATGTATTCAAACAAAATTTCAAGAATAATTTGGTCACTTCGCGTGCGTGTGTTATTCTTCAAGAGTTATCACTGGCATAAATCTAGAAGGAGCTTTAGATGAAGAGATCACCCATGACCATGGTGGTCGCCGGTTTGATCATGCTGGGAATGGCACTGCCGGCGGTTGCGCAAACTTATAACGGACAGCAATTGCAAGGACGGGTGACATATGTTCCGAGCGGAGCAGCACTAGATGCGGTACTAACTAGTCCGATCGATAGTGCAGTTGCTAAGCCAGGCGACATCTTCAACGCCAAATTGTACGCCCCTCTTTATGTGGGCAATGATCTGGTGCTTCCTGCGAATACGCAGCTAGAAGGTCAGGTCACATCGTCCGAAAAGGGCGGCCATGCTGGACTCAATGGTACTCTCACTATGAGATTGACCGCTGCAATCTCTCCAGATGGTGCTCGGTATCCTCTATCGGCGATCATCGCTACAACCCAGAATCAACCTGGCGTCATCGAAGATAAGCAGGGCAACCTCAAAGGACGCACCACAAAAGCCACCGCGGCAAGTGGTGTTGGAAGAGCTGTTGCTTGGACGGCTGGTGGCACGTTACTTGGAATTATCTTCGCGCCAATTGTTGCTGGTTCAGTTGCAGCCGGCGCTGTGGCTGGAGTTGCTACCGGCGGCGCTGTTGGTCTTGGCAGCAACCTCTGGCGCAAGGGCAAAGACGTGAAGATTGCCAGCGGAACACGCGTGCAATTCTCACTGGATCAACCGATGTCGCTGTCCTCAGGGCTCGCCGCAGTCGATCGCCCTTACAGGTAACTTACTGCTTTCAAAACTCAAAAGGCGGACTGAAAGGTCCGCCTTTTTGTTGTGAGCAATGATGCTGTGCCGACAAGCGTCCGCTTTAAGTGTTCACGGCGGTGGCGTAATTAATGCCAATCTGCGTATTCCACGCACCCCCGAAGTCCAAAATGTCCCCCTGGTGGGTAGATTGTCCTTGTCATGGTTGCGTGTGAGTACTTAGGTGACAGCGGAAGGCTTTTTCGACGAAGCCAAACTGAAGGCTTCACTTTTGAGCCCGGACGAAGCGGTCCGGGAACAGACTTTGGGCGGCAGCCTCATCGGCGCCGCTCGCGATCTAGTATCTGCCCAGCCGGCCGATGATTACGAAGCCAGTGCTCGTGCTGCTTCCAATGACATGTTTGCCGAGCTTGCTGTGGATACCTTTGCGTTGATGCCAGGCGTCTCATGGGCAAAAGCCGGCGGAGCACGAACAGCTTTCCTTCTTAACCCTAACGCCGGCGCCCTGGATAATGCGCTGTGGGGAAGTGTCAATTTTGCAGAAGGGATAGCGCTGAACCGAGTTGGCAAGATGGGCGCGAAGTTTATGCAGCCGACTCCAGGCGTGTCGCGGACGCTGACTTCCGAATCATTGGGCCTTTTCAAATTCGGTTTTGGAATGGGTGCGGTCAAAGCCACGTTCGACGAACATACGTGGGTTGATAAGGACAAGCAATTTCAGGCAGGTGGCGGACTGCTTAACATCGCAAAGGCCGGTATCGTCGGCGGTGCAATTGGAGTGCCGGCCGGAATGGTCGGCTCCCGTGCTGCTAAGTTTGGGATGCACCATCTGGCAGAATCGGGATTGAGTCCCCGTGCGTTGTCAGTTGGACTGGGAATGGCTTCCGGTTATCCGGCTGGTGCCGTTTTCGGCGGCGTTGATACGGTGCTTCACGGTGGCACTGTTTCTCAATTCTTCAAATCGGCTCATGAAGGCGGGCTGGTTGGTATGGCGACGGGCGGGCTCTCTGGGCTAGCGTTGCCGCACGAAATCGCCATAGCAAACCAGAAAGGCACCATGCTCGGTGGCGATCGTCGGAAGCTTGTGTTTGAGGCTGGGGCACCTGCCAGCGAACGAACTGAGATGGGGCGTGGTAAGAAGTCCAGGCCGGCATCAAGTGAAGGGATTCCGATTGAGCTGTACACCAGGCTTGGGATGAAAGTAAGCCACGACCTTGAAGCTAACCTTCTGCATCTGGGTGCGCCTGTTCCCGGCACAATTACTTGCGCCACGGCCAGGCTTAACGCTCCTCAAATCGCAAAGAAGATCGCAGCATCTGCTGGTGCGCCGACGGATGCCGCCTATCATAAATTTGTTGAGTCGGCCACGATTAGGACTGAAGAGCCGGCTCTGGTTTACAAACTCCGCGACGTGGAAGTTGTGGTGCCAGAGTCTTATGCAAGGGAACTTGACCGGGTTTACCAATTGCGTATTACTCGAGACAAAGGAATGAAACCGGGCGCAACTCCAGCTGAAGTTTTAGCTGCTGGGCAGGCGGCACTAGGTTTGAAAGGTGAACCACTGCATTTTAGTGCGCACCCTGCAGACCTGGTGGCACTAGGTCAACTGCCTGATCGCGGACTTGTCAAACGAATCGAAATTCATCCGACAGCTAATGCCGAGGATCACTGGCACAGCGCAACTTACAAACCTAATTTTGTGTCTGCTGCCACTGCCTCCTCAGATGGAACGCTGGCATATTACAAACCGCGTTTGACCTCCAATTTATCTCAAATTACGCACCATGAGTGGGGTCATTTTTTAAAAAGTAAGGCACCAAAAGAAAGTAGCATGTTTGATTTCGCCGCGGCTCTAGAACAGAAAGCCCATGGAGATCGCAGCAAGCCAGGTTATTCCACGTCGGAGTACGCTAACCGCAATATTGACGAGAATTGGGCAGAGCACTCAGCGGACATTACCCAGGCTGAGCCTGCTGGATACTTCCAGATGGCTCAGGATGCACCGTTGAGAACGGCTGTGCTCGGTCGAGCAATGGATCGCTCTCTCAAGTCTGTCAGTGCGCAGAATCGCAGTGACCACCATGACTTGCTAGTGGACCGTGTCGTTCAAATAAAACAACACGTTGAACCAAAGGCGCTAGAGTTGATGGAGCATTATTTGAAAAAAGGCAACGATCAAGAAAAGATTGCAGCAGCTCGCCTTTTGGGACATTTCGGCGACGAACCGCAGCTCAAGCTGTTGAAAGAAGCAGCAAAACATGACCCCAGTCCGGAAGTACGCACTGCGGCTTTCGATTTGGCAGCGAACATGGCCCAATCGTCGGAAGTTCATCCAACTGGCTACTTGCAGTACGCTAAATCCAAACCTCGATTTGAATACGAGAATTTCTTGATCGAAATGGCCGCCCCGGATTCGCGTAGCAAAGTACTTGCGCTCAGTTATCTGCGTAAGCAACCCGGCGCCCGTGCGGAAGGCTATTGTGCTTTGTTAGGTCCGGCCGAAACTGACCATACTCGAATACGAAGCCTGCTGGACGCAATGAAGAAAATTCCGGAACAGCCTGGCAAGGAGGAAGCCTTCCTCCAGGCAGTACGCATACGAAAGGGTCACGAAGATTTGACATTCGAACTTGGTATACAAGTGATGCAACAGGTTCCAGAGCTGCGTGGTCAAAGTCTGGATTTACTGATGCGCACAAATCTTGCTAAGACTGAACCAATACTGAAGGATCTAGCGGATAAGCCACTCCATAAGTTGCATGAGCGCGCGCAAGTTGGGCTTGCGAAGCTGGAGACCGAGCGGCATCTAAGCCATCTAAAGAGGCGCGCTCAGGATCCAAACGTTGTTGTGCGCGAAGATGCAATTAGAGATCTTGGTCGAACGAAAGAATATGCCGCTATTCGTCCACTTTTGGAGCGTGTTCGAGCCGGTACACCAGCTGAAGTTACCCTGGCGCGTCAAGTTTTAGCTGATAACTTCAATCATCAAATCGTCAAGGAAGAAATCCGCAAGCTGGTTCAAGCAGACCCAACATGGAGAGCCTGTCTCCAGCCACTTGTGAACAATAGATAAATGCCCCAAACTGCAAATTGAAAACTTTGCCCGGCAAGTAAGAGTTAAGGTTCTGCCTTAGTGCGGAAACACGATACTCTGAACTGGCGCAAAAAAAATACTAGAGAATATAGTTTAAGCGGTTCCAAAAACTAGGGCGGCGGTGCTTGGGGCACACACCGACCTAGTCTCCGCTATTCTCGGCAAAAGTTATGCTGAGAACGGGAACTGTCCAGAAGAAGAGTTGCGGATCCGCAACTCTTCGACGATATGCGTGGCGCGTACACGAATGAGGCAATCGATAGCCGAATTGGCTACCTGTCCTCTATTAGTCCCAGTTGCCGTCGGCAACGTCCGGTGTCTTCGCTCGAGCAGCTTGAGCTGTTGGCTTGACTGCGGCAACCGGCTTCGTTCCAGTGGCAGGTGTCGCCGGGGCGTCAGCTTTGACCACGGCAACTGGCGTGATAGCCGGGGTTGGCTGAGCCGGAGCGTCAGCTTTGACCACGGCAACTGGCGTGATAGCCGGGGTCGCTGAGACCGGAGCGTCTGCTTCGACCGCTGCAACTGGCGTTGCCACCGGCGCAGGGGGTGGCACAACAGCGATTTCAGGACGAATGCCCTGGAACCAGTCGTCCAGGAACAGGTCGCGCTGCAGCTTGTGACCGGGCTCGAAAGCATACGGCTTGAAGTCCGTGACACCTGCGCTTCGTAGTACCTCAACGTCGAGGAAGAAGTTTCCCGTGCATTGCTTCGAATCGCGTGTCAGAATCTCGTAAGCGGCGTCCGCCACGATATCGGTAGTGCGCGAGCTTTTCACCATCTCGTCACCGCCCAGCAAGTTCTGGACCGCAGCTGTGGCGATGGTTGTCTCGGGCCAGAGCGAATTGACACCGATGCCGTCTGCGCGGAATTCCGCTGCCAGTCCCATCGTGCACATGCTCATCCCGTACTTGGCCATCGTGTAAGGGAGCCATGGTCCGAACCAGTGCGGCTTCATGTTCAGCGGTGGCGACAAGGTCAGAATGTGCGGATTGGCAGCCTTCTTCAGATGTGGCACAGCATATTTCGAGCACAGGAATGTGCCGCGCGTGTTCACCTGATGCATCAGGTCGAACCGCTTCATGTCCGTTGCCAGCGTACCCTTCAGGTTGATGGCACTGGCGTTGTTAATCAGAATGTCGATGCCGCCGAACTTTTCGACGGCCTTCTCGAAGGCCACGCGCACCTGATCTTCATCGCGAATGTCGCAGGCGACGGCAAGTGCCTGTCCGCCAGCGTCAATCATGTCCTTCGCGGCACTATGGATGGTGCCGGGGATCTTCGGATTCTCGGTCTCCGATTTGGCGGCGATAACGATATTCGCCCCGTCTCGAGCAGCTTTCATCCCGATTGCATAGCCGATGCCCCGAGAGGCGCCGGTGATGAAAAGGGTTTTTCCTTTGAGGGACATGTGTGATGTCCTCCTTTAGAGTTTAACGGCCAGCGTTTGAGCGCTGAGCCGTATGTCTTGGGTTTGGTCCGTGGCCGCGTCGGCGCAGGTTGCGCCAAACGAACAGACCACTGCGCACTGAGCTAACGGCCCGTGGTGTAGGGGAGGGATAAGTCCTTCCCGACAACAAACTACGTCCTTTAGTTGCCAGGCTGCAAAAAGGAATCACGCAATGCGGCAGTTACCTGCCGCATTGCGCTATCCAGTGGTTAGCTTATCGCGCTAACCTTGCCGACAGCAGGGTGGCGCGCATTGCACCACCCCTACAGCTTAGCTGTAGCGCTGCAGGACGGTCGTCTCGGGCACTCCGTTCAGCTCCGTGAACTCGCCGGCGACAATCATGTCCGCCAGCTTCGAGCACGCCTTGAAGTAGGCGTCACTCGGCTGCTCGCCGGTGAGCTTGCGGCGCAAGTCCTGGCAGAGGATGTCTGCTGCCAGCTTCGTCGCCGGGCTCGTCGACTGAGCACCGTAGGCCGCGGTGACGAGGATCGTCACCGTTTCCTGCACGCGCATGCTCATGTGAACGATGCGGCACTGGCGATCGCCCAGCTTGATCTGGTGCTTGAGCATCGCGCCGGTCAGCTCGAGAGGCAGCTTTGCGAACTGCCGGTGAGCGAACGCGGCATGGTCGTTCAAGCGCTTGTCCGTGGCGCCGATGCTGCCACCGGAAAGCCGCAGATTGCGACCGATGCTGCGCAATTTCTGCTTGGCGTACCACATCGAGTACCGGAAGCCATTCCAGAGGAACTTGACCGGACCGGTGAGGTAGTGACCTTCTTTGACGATGGATTTCATCGCGTCACCAACCGGCTTCATGTACAGCGTTCCGTGCTCGGTGGCGAGCGACTGGAAGAACTTCATCGCGAGCATCTCGCCTTCACCTTCGTAGATGCAGGGTGCAAGGTAATCGTGGAGGTTGTCGCCGATGATGTGACCCTTGAGGAACGCGCGTCCACCGTGCGTTTTCAGAGCCAGCTCAATTGCCGCTTCCTTCTGGGCTTCGGAGCCGAAGATCTTGGCGATGATGCATTCCAGCTCACCGCGGTAACCTTCGTCGAGCAACGTGGCGCACCAACCAGCCAGCGCATCAGCGCCGACGATCAGGGCGGCCATACGCGCCATACGCCGCTGCACAAGCTCGCGCTTGTCGATCGACGCGCCGTAGGTCTGGCGGAAGGCCGCCCAGCTGTTCGGCGAGATGCTGCGGAGCAGCAGTCGCATCACACCGGCGGAGTTGGCACACAGCGCCACACGCCCGTAGTTGAGCCCGTGGTAAGCGATGATCAAACCGTTGTCCTTCGGAGCCGCCAGGTGGTTGTCCTTGGGCACGCGGAAGTTGGTGAACACCAACCCGTTGTTGTACGTGTGCGTCAGCGCATGAAGTCCGTACATTTCGGTGCGGAAGTGCTCGTTTTCTTCCTTGGGCAGGTCGACGATGAACACCGCCGGCTTGCCGTTGAGCATGGCCACAAGGCCGATGGTGCGGCCGGGAATGGCATTGCTGATGAACAGCTTCTTGCCGTTGATCACGTAGCTGTCACCGTCCAGAACGGCGGTGGTCTTCAGCTGCGTCATGTCCGAGCCAGCGCCTGGTTCGGTCAGCGCGAACGCGGAGAGCGCTTCGCCGGAGGCCAGCTTCGGCAGAAGGCGAGCCTTCTGCTCGTCGGTTCCGAACTTCATGAGCGGATCGACAGCGCCGATGCACCCGTGAATGGAAGCCAGACCAGCGGTGGTCGGGTCGCCGGTGGCGGCCGTCTGCGTAATCATTCGCATGAACGAACGCACGCTGGCGCCCTTACCGCCGAACTTCGGATCGATACGCATGCCCCAGAAGCCGGCCTCGCCGAGTTCCTGAAGCACCGTTTCGGAGATCTTCTGATCTGCATCAAACAGCGAACCGGCGGCTCGATGACGAGCCACGACCGCGATACAGGCGTCGACGGCTGCATCGACGACCGCGTCTTTCGGCGCGGCTTTGGGTGCGAAGTGACGCGGGTTGGCGTAACCCCAAACGGCCCGGTGAATCGGGCTGTTGACTGTTGCACCGCGCTCGCCGAACAAGAGTTCGGTACCGTCGTCAGCGCGGGAAATCTGACCAGTTGATTCGACCTCACGGTCGCTCTTGCCCGCATCGCGGAGAACGTCTTCGGTCAAGTTGGAGTCGTCTTGGGGGGTTGGCCCCTGGTTCTTACTCATTTTTAAGGTCCTTGGAAATAGCGACCACAACGGTCGCATTATTGGAAAGTAAACACGTGGCCCATAGGGGCCCCACGGGCAAGGAGAAACCTTGCCCGTGTACGCAGCTTATGCCGCGATTTATTCGAATTGCACCGCCGATGGTATCAGCGTAGCAGCTCGTTCATTGAGAGGTTTGTTCATCCAAAGCAGCTCCGGTCCGACGTTGTCCTGAGGCCACAAGGGACCATTCAGGTACAATCCGTCCGGAATCAGCTCGGTTGGGCGTAAGCTTTGAATGACGCAGACCCAGGACTCTTGCTGTCGCGTGAGCGGAACGCCCGCGCTCTTGATGCGCTTAATGCCTGCGGTCAGCTGATCGATCGTCGTCTGGTCTTCCGTGTAGCTGTAGCGATAGCCACGCCCTTTGAGCCATTGAGCGACGTGATAGTGGCTCGTAGCGCATTCCAGCAGGTCGTAGCCCTTGCTTTTGGCAATGACTTCAAACCCTGGAGGGCACAGCTTTGACACATCCTGAATCGCTGCCGCGAATTGCCCCGGAGCGCGTTTGGTTTTCCAAGCACGCTGGAAGTAATCTCGAAACAGCTGCGGACGGTCAAGGAACGAGAAGGGCATTTCGATGAACTTATCGAACTCCGGCTCGCCGGTGGCATCAAGTACGCGAGAACCAGGCAGGAAGCTGTATATCGATACCTCAGCCGAACGCAGCCCTGTGTGCAGCCGGCGATGATATTTGGGATCGTCGTATGGATAAAGCAGCAACGCCGAATCATTGGCGCGCTTGGTGCCGTCATGTTGACGGTCACGCAAGGCGGCGATGTAAACCAGCTCGGCCGTTCCCAACATCACGTCCCCGACCCAGCACATGGCCTTGATCTTCGCGGCGTCGCGCTTGATCACCAGTGCTCCGTGCTGAGTTTTGTGCAAGGTAGACAGATAGGGAAACCGAACGTAGTCCTGGCTCCCTGCATACAGGCGGTGTGAATTGAGGTTGGTGGCGTGATCGCCGGGAAACTGCCCGGCGAGTGTCTCCAAGATCTGCGGCACACCGTGCACTGTGATCGGACCGATCAGCGCTTTCACCTGTGGTGTTAGCAAGTGCTGCCAAATCTCTTGGTCCTGCACCTCCGTTAAACGAGTGAAACCCAGCATCTCCGCCGGGTTGTAGTTTACAAATTTCATACGACTCCTCGCCGGGCGCTCGAATCGCACCTCTCGACAAGCTGTGAAATCACAGCAAAGAAGGAGCGGCTCACAAAAACATGAGCCGCGGTTGTTGACGTCTACGTTGGTAGCAGCAGCGGTTCCGGGAGCATCTTCGCCGCTCGTTCATTGAGCGGCTTGTTCATCCACAGGTTCTGCTGGTCGATGTTGTTTTGCGGCCAAACCGGTCCGCCCAGTCTTAAGTGCTCCGGGATGTGCTGCAGAGGCAGACTCTGCAAGACAACGACCCAGCTTTCTTGCACGCGATTGAGCTTGACACCTCTTGCCTTCAGATGGCCAAGGGCCAGCGTAAGGTCCTTCAGCGCTAGCGCTTCACGTTGGAACGTGTAGCGATAACCTACCGCCGAACCCCACATTGCCACGTGGTAGTGGCTGGGGCAATTTTCGAGGTAGTCGTAGCCGTACTTTTTCGCGATGGTCTCCAGGCTGACAATGATCAGCTTGGACACATCGGGAATCGGTGCCGCAACTTGTCCCGGTGCCCGATTTGCGCGCCAGGCCATATCGAAGTATTGGAGGAATAGCTGGGGGTTATCGACCAGTGTGAACGGGTTGGCGATGAAATTCTCATAGCCTGAGTCCCCATAAACATCGGTGATTCTGGACCCCGGCAGGAAGCCGTAAATCGATAGTTCCAGACCGCGCCCCCAGGGCAGCGGCGGGTTGAGCTTGCCGTCATCAAACGGGTAGTCCAAAAGCGCCGTGTCGTTGGCGCGCAGGCTGCCGTCGAATTTGCGGTCGCGCAGCGCCGTCTTGTAGATGAGCTGAGCTCGACCACGATCGACATCTCCATGCCACGCGATCACTTTGATTTTGACTGCGTCCCGCTTGATCACTAATGCACCGTATTCAGTGCAATACATCGTGTTGATATAGGGGAAGCGAATGAATCCGGCTTGGCCGCCGTAAAGACGGTGGTCGTTGAGGTTGGTCACCTCATCTCCGGGGAAGAATCCTTGCACGGTCTCCACGAGGTTAGGACCCCGAACTGAGACAATTTTTCCAAGGAGGCTTTTGACTGTGGGTGTTAGCAGAAGTGACCAGACATCTGCGTCAGACGCACGCGCAATTGGCGTGAGCCCGAGCAGGCTAGCCACGTCGTAACGTTTAAATTTTGGCATTGCCAGGCTCCGAAAAGCGGTTCTTGCCGCTACGAAAGCGATAAAAGGAAACGCTAGGAACTAGCGTGCAGGGGTCTTGCGATACTTATCTCTGGGGGCAAACTCGGAGGACTGACACGCAGAACTGCGGGCAGTGATCGCTTGGAAGTGGTAGCCGCGGGTGGGCTGGGTGTTTGTGCCTTGGAAGTAGAACCCTGATGTGTGAAAAAAAATGCACAGTAAAACTACTGTTGTCACATGCAGAGAAGCAAGCTTCTTAAGTGCATTTAGAGTGATAGAGAATGTGCGAGCAGAGTGAACTGGAGCGCCGAACGGATCCCAAGTGGGTTTCCTTAGGAATTCGCTCAGCCAGCGATGTTTGGCAACTGTGCTTGGGTGCCTGAATATGATCCAAAGCCGCAGGCTCTACATGTTTCGCAAGCTTGCGCGAGTTGTTATGTTGGTTGAAATCAAGTGGTGCTGTCATTTTCGCAGCAATAAACTGCTTGGCAACAGGACGGGGTTGTAAGTTGGGGCGGCTTGCAGGGGCGGCGCTATGCGCTGCCCCTACACCTGAAAACTCCGGGCCGACTAATCAGGATGGAACATCTGAAACAGCTTGTCTTTCGAGAACCGCAAAGCGATAGGCCTTCCGTGTGGACAGGTGTCGTTCCGAGTGCACTTGTCCCACTCTGACAAAAGCTCGACGATTTCCGTTTCGGAAAGAGGCATGCCGTTCTTGATCGCAGCTTGGCAGGCAAGAGATTTAGTCGCTTCCAGCTGAAAATCT
>JADYXS010000045.1 GCA_021772155.1 Candidatus Obscuribacter sp. | reverse complement strand
GTCACCGGTGATGATCGCCGGCGCGTCCGTCGCAAACTCGGCAATACCCCTGAACACATACTTCGGCGTATTCGGCGTGAAGTCCGCGATCAGCTTGTTGTAAATGGTCAGGTTGGGCGCCAGCACAAAAAAATTGTTAATGCCGTGGGCCAGATGCAGGTAACTGATGAAAGCCCCCATCAGGCGCGTCTTGCCGACACCCGTGGCCAGCGCAAAGCACAGCGACGGGAAATCCCGCTCGAAATCAGTGACCGAAGGGAACTCGCTGCGGATGGTTTCCAGCGCCGCAGCGATGTCTGCCTCTTTGCGTGGCGGCACGATCTCGGTCACGCGGTCGAGTATCTCCAGCGACCGGCGTTGGGGCGGGCGCAGCGACAGCCTCCCGGCAATGGCGTTGACGTGACGATTCATGGTTTCTCGCCTTCACCAAAGAGAGCTTGCTGGCCAAGCTCAGGCGGCGCTTTGGGAAGATTCTCCACCTGCAGGCTGTAATCATCATGACCCCACTCGCAGCGCGAGAGCACCTGCTTGGGAATTTTCTTGACAGTAATATTCGGGTAGTCCCCACGCCCGCGAAAGGCGGTGCAGAGCACCAGCAGAGAACGCTCGGAGCCGACCTCGTCGCTCAGTTGCTGTAACTGTTCATGGCTCAAACTGGCTGTCGTGACATAGGCGAAATCGCGCTCAGTCGAATGGCCGTGCTGCCAGTACACCGAATCGCTGGGCGCATAGGTAAAGCCTTCCAGCTTGCACAACGCCTCGGCCAGCATCGCGGCGTTGTAGGTCTGGTTGATGACCCAGTTGCCCCACTTGTCTTTTTCCAGCAACGAGGGCGCGAGCCGGTAGTAGCGGAAGCCGCCGCCGCCTTTCCAGGCTACGGTCTTCGTGATGCCGCCGGAGTCTTCGCCGTCGATGACTTTTTTCAGGCGCGGGATGATGTGCGTATGGCAGTGCTCGCCCAGCTCGATCATGATCCAGCGGCGGCCCATTTTTTGGGCGACAGCGCCGGTGGTGCCGGAACCAGCGAAGGAGTCGAGGACGAGGTCGTTGGGGTTTGTGGCGATTTCAACAACGCGTTTCATCAGTTTTTCTGGCTTCGGTGTGGCGAACACATCTTCCCCAAAAAGCGCGACAATTTCCTTCTTCGCGTCTTGCGTATGTCCTACCTCCTCATAAGGCCAGAGCGTTTGCGGAACAATACCTTGCTTTACATCTGTCAGGAATCTTTTGAGCTGGGGTATCGAGTCCCCGCCTTTACCCCACCAAATTCTATTTTCGGCATCCAGTTCCAATAATTTGTCTTTGGAAATCGACCAAAACCGTCCTTTAGGCGGTCCGTCGATGACTCGCCCAGATGGACCAGTAACAGAATAAATACCCAAGCTATAAGGGTTGCGGGCAGAAAGATCACTTGTCTTCCAAACGCCACGATAATCGTTGTCTGGGTTCTTGTATGCTTTGTCCTGCTTCTCTGACCGAGGCATCGGATTGGGTTTCCAGAGATCCTCGTTCTTTGCGTAGATCAGCACGTAATCGTGATCTACTGAAAAATGCTTCGCGCTTGATTTGGGAGCGTAGTTCTTTCTCCAAATCACTGACGCCACAAAATTTACCCGCCCAAACACCTCATCACACATCACCTTCAAATAATGGCATTCATTATCATCAATCGTAATCCACAACGAACCATCCTCCGCCAGCAAGCGCCGGATAATCTCCAGCCGATCACGCATCAGCGACAGCCAGATCGAATGCTCTACCCCGTCATCGTAATGCGTGAAGGCGCTACCGGTGTTGTACGGCGGGTCAATGAACACGCACTTCACCTTGCCCGCAAACTCCGCCTCCAGTGCCTTCAACGCCAACAGGTTATCGCCGAAGATCAGCCGGTTGTCGAAACAGTCGGCGCTGGTGACACGGTGCTTCGCGTGATAGCTCTTCGCCGGGTCTTCCAGCAGAATCCGCGGCTCCAACTTCGGCCGGTTCTCCTTCCCGATCCAAATAAGTTCGAGTTTTTGTTTAGGTTTCATTGCCTACAATTCACTCGCTAACACTCGGCTGAAAAAAGACTTTCTCTGTGATGTTTGTCATGTCTTCGAAGCTGACGGCATGGCGGTCGATCTTGAATTCCTGAGCGGTTCGTTCGTATAGGCGGTACGGCTCAAGTTCACGAGCCGTGAACAGAATGACACGTCGGTGGTATTCACTATTAAGCCTGCGTACCCGCGCCAATTCGTCTGGGGAAAAAGAACTCAGCTTCGCAAAGATGATGAAGACGTTGAATCGATCGCCCGAGAAAGCATCGGCAACGGCTTGAAGATTATTCACGTCATCATCTGTGATTTCTTTTCGAGTTTTACATTCCCCGATTACGATGTCTATTTTTCCATCAATGGGACGTTGAACGATCGCCACAAAATCTGTTTCACAATTTATGGCGCGTGCGTTATTCGATTTAAGTTTCATTGCCGTTGTGAAAAGTATTTCGTTCGAATGGAAAGTTGTATGTAGCTGTTGCAGAGTCAAGAGGACAGGTATGGCGCCTTCCTGATTGTTGTTTCGGCCAAAAAGGCCAGAGCGCCTGAACCGCCAGTCGCGGGCGTTGAGGAGCGGCGTTACATTGTTAGTATGGCCGCAGTACTCACAAGACACGTCGCTGCCGACGTCATCAATCGATATCCAAAAATCTAGCGTGCAGCTTGGACAACCGAAAACCAAGCCCGCGCGAAATACTCCTCGTTTGAGCAGGTAAGCCAGAACAGCCTCTGCCTTGAGTTCGACACCATGAGGTCGTTGTTCGATAAAAAGGTCTTTATATTGGTCAAACGATTCTATTCCCGTGATGGGATCCGCTCGGATAGTCTGAAGTGCTCCGCTACGAGTAAAGGATTGATCCGGTTTGCATTGCTCAATTAGCGTCCTGACGCCGCCGATCTTAAATACACGGCACTTCTGAAGTCCGCCCATTTGCTGAATCAACCGAGTTGCGATCAGTCCAGGGGTGCTGAGGGTTGCGTCAATCCCAGAGCTCAAAAATAGTTGTTTTACAAGCTCAACAACATTAAGTGCGCTAAGAGATAAGTCGGCCCGATTGGCGTGGCTGATAATCCCTAGTCCATCCGGTTCTGCTCGGGCTTTATCCCATTCGAAATAGTAATTTCGCCCATAGTACTCGTTGAGTTCAGGTATAAAGGGGGTCTGAAGGGTAGCTCGTTCATTGCCGAACAATCCGATTCCAGGGTCAACAGAGACAACCATGTGCTGATCGTATAGCTTCGTATCTTCGTAGAATGGCTTTGGCGGAAGCTGAAATGACACCTTTGGTAAGCTGCCGGACTCTTCCCCGATTACTGCAAGCGCCGATCCCTCGGAGAAATACATATACGGCGCCTTGATGTTGGGGCCGTTCCATGTCCCATCGCGCGCAGTGCATAAGCGCAACCCTTGTCCGAACCCGCTGACGTCCGGTTCCCGCACGCCTTCCTTGAACCACACTGAAATTGAATTGTCCGATTCAAATCGGCCGCTTGGCCGCGAACGAAGGATTTCGAGCCACTTGGTCAGATTAGGCTCGAATCTCGCCGCGTGGCATGGATCATAGAACATCAGCGACGTGTTCGTTGCGCGTAGATTCCAGAAAGTAACCTGGTCATCAAAGTTGCTTACACTTCCAACATAAAGCCCTGGATGCCCCCAATAATTCTGGACAGAGTAGTGCTGCTGAATAAATGCGCGGCAGAAGGCAGACACTGCCAAATTTTTCTCTGCAAATTGAGGCAACGGCTCCGCTGGGGTCAATACAACCGTCTTGGCCGATAGGTCACGCTTCAGCAAGAAAGGATAGTCTGTGCCAGACACATCAGCCTTGGGAACAGCACCTAAAGTGGCGAGCAAAACGTCCGCAAGCGGGTCTTCTGCCTGCCACTCGAAAATCGTAACCGTGGTATCAGGGGATGGGTTATTCTTGAAGTGTTCTTCGTAAAGGCGGCGAATCGGGTGATAAATATCTACAATCTGTGGGCCGCGTTTACTGTTCTCATATGGAACAAACAGCTCTTCATGAAAAAATGGGTTGGGGAGATGGGGGAATCGTTCAATAAATTTATTGACGACATCGTCCTTGGAAACTGGCCATAAGACGTCAACACGAAATAGACGAATTAATGAACTCGCAAAATCAAAGTCATCAACCGGAATCAATGGATTATAGCGGCCACCCCACATGGTGAATGTGAGTTTAAGAGCTTCACGCATAGCCTCGAAATCGCCAGCGCGGATGCACCAACCGATGCGAATCGGGCGATAACGGACTGTTACACTCAGCGTGTTCATTTAAGCGCCGCCCCATCTTCAAGCGCAGGGAAACCCAGCCCCTCAATCCCCTGCAGATTCCCATACATTCCCGCCGTAGCGCCCATCACCCGATCGATTTGTTCCTCGCGCTTGGCCCATTGCTTCATGATCGCTTTTCTTTCCATGTTGAGGTCTTCCTGCTTGAGGGTCCCTTTTATTCGGACTAGCTCAGGACACATCGTTGACAGTAGGTCCATCTGCCCCGATATCGGTGAACTGGTAAAATCTCGCCCTCTCACCCAAGTGACGGAATTTCTGGCGCGCAAGTTGGAGCAACTTTTCATCGCAGGTGGAGATGATGAACTGGCGTTTTTCGACCTCGGATTCGAGCAGGCCATCGAGCAGATCTAGAAAGGCGTAGGTGTTCAGGTCATCGAAATGCGTCACCGGATCGTCAAGAAGCACGGGCGAAAACGCCGACCAGGTTTGCGAGCTGCACGCAGTCAGAAACAACCCGAGCAAGAGAGTCTGCTGCTGCGACTGGCTGAAATAGTCAGTGGGCCGCAGTACCTCGCCGCGTCGCCTGACCCGGACGCTGATGGTCGATTCTCGGCTACTGATTTCGATGTCATCGAACCCATAGACGGAGCGGAGCCTCCGCTGGATAACCGATGTCCGCGGGCCATACTCGCGAGTGAAATTGACGATGCCCTCGTTTTGCTGCAAAGCTACCAACCGCGAGACCCCTTCGAAATACTTTAGCCATGGCAGGTGCGCGTCGCGCTTGGCTGCCGCTCGAGCGACCGCCAGTTCCCGGTTCCGGGCGGTCTGTCGCAGCGTTGTCAGCGCCGCCGCAGTCGTCGCAACGTCCATTGCTAGTTCCAGACTGGACGCGGCATCCCTGAGGGCAAGTAACTGCGCCTGCAGGCGGGATTGTTCTGCAATCAATGCGGGCAGCGATTCTTCATTCGAGTCGGCCGGTAGCGCTGACTCCTTCAACCTAGCTGTGATCTGGGTGACGGCTTTTTGCAAATTGCCGATTTGAGTGCGCAACGCCGCAAGCTGCGTCTTGAGCGACGTCGCTTCCTGTTGAAGCACGCTCATTTCCAGCTTTTTCTGATTGATTTCCGTCTCCGCCTTTGCCGCCTCGGACTTGAATCCTTCAAGATGCTTCAAATTGAGCTGCTCAAGTTCGGCGAGCTGGCCAGGTTCAATATCGAGAGCGAGCTGGATCAGCCGGGGGTCCGCGCGCAAACGGGTGACATCCTCCTGCGTGCGAGCCAGTGCAGCCTTCTTTTCGTCGGCCTCTGTATTTTTGGCTGCGACCGTATGCTTCGCATTCACGACGATCGCCCGCGCGGCCTCAATGGCGGCCCCGGCCGCCTGCCCTTGCTTGTCGAGAGCCGCCATCTCATTGTGGAGCCGGCTAATAAGAGCAGCCACCTGTTCGTTCGGCGCGGTGTCTGCGATCTCCAGTGCGACAGCAAGCTTGGATGCGGCGGTCGCTAAGCTAGCGATCTCGGTTTCAAGCCTTGCACGCTCGTTCCTAAGTGCCGCGAGTTGATCGTCTGCCGCTTGCTGCCTCTGCTTGTTAGCGGCAACCCGTTCGCCAAACTGTTTGGCCTGCTCCCGGACACCTGTAAGGTCCGCCCGCGCGCTGCTTGCTGCGTCGACCGCAACATGCCCTTGGATACGTTGCAGCAGCTGGTCTTTTGAACCGTGATCTTCTCCACACAACGGGCAGGTACCTGTATTGACATGACGCTGCAATTGGGAAATCAGCACCCGAAGTTCGGACTGGTTCTTGTCGGCCTCAGCGATCTGGCGAGCCAACCGCGCCTCGTCTGCGGTCACTGCCGCGAGCTGCGGGGCAAGTTCGCGCTCCTCAGCGCGCAATGACTCTAGAGCTTTGAGCTGTACCTCTTCGGATTGCAGGACCACGGCCAGCCGGGTTCGGTTGGCCAGCCAGGCGGGTATCGCTTGATGCAGGGCCTGCGCTGCCACCAGATCGACACGGCGGGCCTCTAGTTCTTTGGCGAATTGTGTGGCAGCGGCTTCCTTTGAGTGCAGTTCTCCAACCGCTTTGTTTTCCGCCGCGCGCAGTTCCGCCAGCGCCTCGGTGGCACGCTCCAATTCTGCGCCGAGCTCGCGCTGCTGCGCGACCAGCCGGGCGTACCCGGGCTGGGCGTTTCGGACCCACAGGTACAAATCCGCTCGTGCCTGCGCTTCCACCCGCTTGGCGGTCATTTCGGCCAGCCGCTGATCGGCATGCTGTACCGCAAGCTGGGCGGCAATCCGTTTTTCTTCTGCAGCTTTGAGCGTCCGCTCTTTGTGTGCAAGCTCCTGCTGCAGGTCCTCAAGCTCTGCTCGCGTTCGTGGCAGCCCAGCCACCTCTTTGGCCAGAACTGCCAACCGTTCGCTGGCGGTCTCAATCTGCGAATACCGTGATTCCAGCGCGGCTCGCCAACCACGCACCATCGTCACGTCGGGCATTGCGGGTGTGACTGCAATCCCGACCGTTACGAGTTTGGCTCGGAGTGCGTCGATCTCCGTATCGAGTGCCCCGATGTTGGTGTGCGCCTTCGCCGTCTGGCCCAATCGCTCGAGCTCCTTATTGTCGGCGGCAATCTGTTCTGTCAGAACTCTGATCTCCTGGCTGGCATCGGCAATTGCCGTTTGCACTACTTCAAGAACCCTGGCGGCCTTGTTGACTGCGTTGGCGTAGTCTTCGAACGCGAGCATTCGCGAGACAATAGCCACCGACAGGCAATCATCCTGAAAATCTTTCGTGAGTTCCTGATGTTCTTGGCTAAACAGGTGCGAGGCGCGGAACAGACTCACGAAGTTCTCCACCCGGTCGGTCGCAGGAATGTCGCCGCCGGTGAGTTCGGACAGGATGGCTTTGCGGTCCGTCGGCCGATTATCGAGGAGGGCCTGCTTGCGGTTACTGACCGAGCGCGTGATCTTGCGGACAACTCCGTTGCTCCGGAATGTGAGCGAGACAGTGCTCTCTTCGGAACCGGCGTCGAGATGCCGGGCAGTCTTTGCAAAGTCGGATTGCCGACGGGACTCGACGCGGCCGATTCCGCCTGTGATGGCAAAGTCGACGGCGTCAAAAAATGAGGTCTTGCCGAATCCGTTCGGCCCATACAGGACGGTGACATCGGCCCCAAGCGCGAAAGTCTGTGGTTTGCGATAGGCGCGAAAGTTCTGAATCTCCAGCCCTTCGAGCCGGACTCGCTCAATTGGCCTTTCCGACTGAACGACCGGCGCGGTGGATGCGGCAGAGACTGGTCGCGGCTCACCGAACTTTCCCGTAGTGCAGTCCTCTACGATCCCCTCCGGGCTTCGCTCATGCTGGACCACTAGCCTGCATTATTCATGAAGGTTGCGGTGGAGTGCGTTTTTGGACGTGATGATGAGGACGGCGTGGCTGATGGCGTACTGAACGCGGGTCCATGAG
>JADYXS010000404.1 GCA_021772155.1 Candidatus Obscuribacter sp. | reverse complement strand
CTCAACAACTGCTGCCCTCGACCCGCACGCACCACCGCCGATAAACGGTGACTGGCGCGTATCTTATATATATAACAATGAACCTTACGAGTCGCTGGTAACTTTCTCGCAGCAGGGCAAAGCTCTAACCGGGAAGGGGGAAGACAGCGCCGGCCCCTTCTTCATTGCCTCAGGGGCAGTCCAAGGCACCAAAGTTAAGTTCGTCAAACGGTATGCTGACGCCGATGCCAGCAAGCCCAGTGTTGAGTACGCCGGTGACCTTGAGTGGGAAGATGATGAGGACTATCGCGGATGGCGAATGGGCGGGCATTACAAAGCCGCACTGTCCGACGGAAGTGTGATTGACGACAAATGGGTGGCAATCTCGACGGTGGCAGAGGAAGCACAGCAGAGCGCCAACAACGCGCCGCCGCCACAGGAAGAACCACAGCCAGTGCAACAGCAACCAGAGCAGCCAACGACGCAACATTCGTCTGGCAATGGTTCTCATCCGCACCTGTCAGGCATGTATGCCGCCCAATATCAATATAATTTCAAAAAAATCCAAACCAAACTATGGCTGGAGCAGGATGGGCATCACGTCAGTGGTCATGGTGTCGATACGAACACCAATGAGAAATTTGTGGTGTCAAAAGGATGGTATAACCCTCCGAAGTTGACGATAGTTTGTCATTACACAAAAGGACAAAGTGCCGCAGCGAACCGTGAATTGACCGTCCGCGCGACGGTTAGCAATGGACCATCTCTTAGAGGTGAAACCGGGTTCGGTGGCAATTGGGAAGCTAGAATCGTTCGTTGATTGGCACCAGGTGTGGTGCTCCGAAAATGTATTGGAACTTCCAGCGTTCTTGAGATATGTTTTACTTACATGAACAGGCGGGCGTTGTCAGGCTCGCTTGATATCTGGTAACGTATGGCGGTTCTCAACAGGGCATTCCATGGCTTCTTTGCATCGTCCAATATTCGGAATATTGCTGCTTGCCGGTTCTATTTGCAGCCTTCCTTGCTGGTCTGCAGACGAAGGACGCCCGGTTGACAACTTCCAGATGCCGATGGCGGATCCTCTGCCCCTGATGGTTACAGAGTTAGCTTCTTCTAGTGATTGGTCTTTACCTTTAGAAGAGCGTCTTGGTACTGATTCAACCAAGCCTGTCTCTGCCAAAGCCAATCTGCCAAAGCGATTCGATGCTTCAATCAATCTTTCCGATGGGCACAATGCCATCAGCTCCAGAATTGACGAACTGCTGGATTCTGCTCTTGATCGTGATCCCCAAACCCAAGTATTCAACAAGTCGGTAGCGCATTACCGCACCAAGACTCAGCGTGTAGTTGCCGAAGCGAAAGATACTGCCGATTACCTGATTCCCTACCGCGGATTCGGTCCGTCAAGTGAAGCAGGCGACATCATCCTCGATGAAAAAGTAAAACTAAAGAGCCGAGCTTCGGCAGAGTACGCCAGGCAGCGGCACGTCGATGATGTGCACGTGAAACTGGTGTCGAACATGATGCAAGTCGCCATGGGACTTGGAATGGCTGACAAAACGCGCAGTACGGAAGCTGTTGGCCAAGGCCACGCAGCGCTTAAAGAACTCGTTGGTGAGCAAGAAGCACAGCACACTCTGGAAATGCTCAATACCTGGATGCGTGATTTAAATGTGCCTGAGTCGGTTTATGAGCAGGGCGCATGGGATGTAACTACGCGGCAAGAAAAATTCAAAATTGTCATGCAAAATGCATTGGAAGACGATCCTGTGCTGCATGAAATTACAAAACGCCTGCACAAATACAATCATCGAAGCAAATTCGCTCGCACCTCGGCGCATGTCGTGCAAACGACGCTTGGTGCTGCGGCTTTGACCCCAACATTTGTTGGGCCGGCAGCCAAAGCGGCATTAGTTGCGTTTGTCATGGCGACCGGTGGACCTGAGCAGTGCAAACTACTCAAAGAACTCTATCTGGACAAACGGTTTGAGAGCCGTTGGAAAGCCTTGAATGAAGAAACACATTTGGCGCTGGAAAACTATCATATTGCCATTCTGACGCGGAACCCGGTCCTGCTCGCCTGCTCGGAAGCGCTGATCGATTCAATGGCTGGAGAAGATACCGTAGAGAAGGTTTTCGGGCACAGTGTTATGCCAAAGCAGACTGTCGCGGCAGCCGGAAGCCAGCAATAACCTGGATCTGATTTACGGAACTTTCCGGGTGCCTGCTGAAAAAGTGGCTCTTTTTTGGATGCTCCTGACTGGTGAACCAGGCCTTATGTCATGCAGCAACCTGCTTGCTGTTGGGCATAAAAACATTAGATTAGGGATCTTATGTTCATCGCGGAAGGCAGTGTCATCGATGGGAAATTTCAAATCCTCGGCGTCATCGGCCGCGGTGGTATGGGCGTTGTTTACGAAGCCAAACAATTAGGGCTTGATCGTGTTGTGGCGCTTAAGGTGCTTGCCGGCCTGCCGGAAGAGGTGAGCGATGAATTGGTGCGTTTCGAGCGGGAAGCACTGATACTTAGCAAACTCTCTCATATCAACATTGTGCGGTTTTACGGCTACGGCATCTGGAAAGACTTTCCATACATTGTGATGGAGCGTCTGGTAGGAGACAGCTTGCAGAACTTGCTGTCCATAAACCAGCCGCTGTCTGCGCTGGCTACCATCGAATATGCGCGCCAGATTTGCGACGGTTTGGAGCATGCGCATGCGTATGGTATTTTTCACCGCGACATTAAGCCCTCAAACATCATCATGTGCAGCGGACCGGATAGCGGTTTGACATTGAAGATTATTGACTTTGGGCTAGCGAAGCTTACCGGTATCAGTGTTCAGAAACTGACTCAAACGAATACGGCACTAGGCAGCGTGCAATACATGAGCCCAGAGCAATGCATCGGCAAGCCTGTGGATCAGCGCTCGGACATATACAGCCTGGGCTGCCTGCTTTACCACTGTCTCACCGGGGAGCCGCCATTTTGCGCCGATAATGCTGTGGCGGTCATGTTTCAACAGGTCAACGAGCCGGTTGAGAATAGGGCCGGATGGCAGCGCTTGCCGGGAGCATTGCAGGATCTGTTCGCTAAATGCTTGGCGAAGGAGCCGGCAAATCGGTTTCAGTCATGTGCTGAATTGAAAGACAAACTGACTGAGGCTGCTCAAAGTGAATCGGTCTCTGGCATTATTTTAGCCCCGGAAAACCAGCTGGCATCGCGCACGACTAAGCTTGGTCCTCCTGTTGGAAAACCGGGGAATTCAGTTCGGAAACGTATTCTAGTTTCGGCTGCGATAACTTCAGTTGTTTTGCTGTCCGGATTCGTCTGGTACAACACACATCAGGCAGCGTCGCAAAGAGAGCGGACCGGCGCGATAACAGCCGACAGATCGGCCAACTCAATTGTGGCAAGTATGGTTAGTCGCAATAAGCGTTCTATGTGGTTCCACCATAAGGCAGATCGACTGAGCCCTAAAGAACTGGAAGAACTCGCGCAAGCCGTCGAGCAAGTACGTAGGGACCCTGCCGGGGATGTCAATCAGTTGCTCCATGCGTATTTGATGCTGGTGTCCGAATACAGTGCTAGCGGACAGTTGGAAAAGCTCAAATCTGTGGTTCCGATTGCTTTAGAGAGTACTCAGGGCACCACCAACTCCGGCGGTTACGTAAGCTTACTAGGCACATACCATCAGCAATGCCTCGGCTCAGGGTGTGAACTATCCTTGCTGGAAAAAATCAAAAATGTCAGGCAACGTTTTCCGAACATGACTTTCGAGAATCAGTATGAAATTGATGTTTTACTGGCCCAAGATTACGTCCAGTTGGGACGCTATAGCGAGGCGCGAAGCCTTTTGTCAACGGTCCTGAACACGTCGCATCTGCCTCGACAGCGAGAGCGGGCAAAGGTTTTACTCAAGGAGCTGGACGACCGACTGAAAATACTTGAACAAATAAAACTTTTGACCAATCAATTGCACCAACAGATCAAGAACAAGCAAAGTACGGCTTCAAGTGTTTATGAGTTGGTGCGGATCTACAGACAAGAGAAGCGAGATCCTGAAGAGCTTATCCGACAGCAGATGGCAAATCCGGCAAATCATCCGTTCGATGATCTTGTCCTGCTGTATGAATTGAGCCAGTTATACCGGGATCAAGGCAAAATGGATGAGTGCGAACAGATTTGGAAAGGTATGCTGAAGCCGTTGCGGTATACCAAGGCTTTCGATCGAGCGATCCACCTGCGTCCGGATGGTTTCACTGGTCTGCCCGATGACCGAGTTGTATTGTACTATCAGTACCAAGTTGTATTTGGTTTGGCAAAAATGTATCTGCAAACTGGTCGCTACCGAGAGTGCATCAACCTTACCGAGCAATGGTCGAAAGACGGAATCTGGCCAGGAGGTCCCGGGTGGAATCCATTGTGGCTTAAAGATTCGCTCGTTGGTCCCTGCGCCCATGCTCAGCGGCATTTTGGCCAGATTGAAGCAGCCGAAGAGCTCTACGTCCGTGCGATCGCCGCTGCAGATCGTCTATGCGAAAAAAAAGATATCGGAACACAGGGTGTAGTCTGGCGCATCGAACCCCGCTGCGGACTAGCTTGTTCACTGTATTTACGAGGGCAGTATCAAAAGTCAGTTCAGGAAAGCAGCGTGGCACTATACGATGCCCTTAAGTTTGGAAATCATGCGCAGGTAACCTGTTGCCGAATTGTTCTGGCGGCCGGTCTGGAAAAGCTCAATCGTGTTCAAGCGGCAGCGGCCG
>JADYXS010000403.1 GCA_021772155.1 Candidatus Obscuribacter sp. | reverse complement strand
GTTCCTATAGGTTTTAGGTCTATTTCATTTCTTCTATCGAACCAAGGATCGCGCGCAATTACGTAACCCTTCGCTGACAACAAGCATTCTTTAGGCGGTTAAACCTGTTTGGTTGCTCACTTGTTTTCGGTGGACTCGTTATGAACTGCTTGCAGTCTGGTGCTTTGCTAATTCGGCCAGGTGGTTGTTAGCAGGCTCCGAACAGAATTCGTTTTCCTAGAAGACTCATCACGAGCCCGTTTCGCTCAATGCGGATGGACTTAAAACCCCGTACCTCGGCTTCAGCTGCCCTGGCACAACATGCTCTTTGAAAGGAGCCAAAAATGACAGATGCTCTTATTTCACATGTGCCAGCCACGGCTTCAAATCGACGACTTGCAGCGCTGTTCGCCGCCGATATGAAACTCGGAATCCAGCTTCAAGCCGAAGTCGGATCGTGGATTGCTCATCTGGGCTCTTCAGCATCCAAGCCCGGTACTCCCGCCTACACCACGGCATACCGAACTGGCAACTTGATCGCCAGCCGGTTGCGGCGTGCTGGAGGAACTGGTGGTTCGACCGGGACCATGGAAGCTTTCAATCGTGGTGTCATCGAAGCCGGAGGCACTTCTGTCGGGATTTACCTCGACGGCTTACCAACAGAGCAGTATCGCAATCCCTACTGCACGCACGGCATCACCTGCAAGACGCTTCTTGCCCGACAACACCTGCTCTTGTCCGGAGCCAGTGGTGTCGTGGTGGGCTCTGAAGGTGGTTGGGGAACCATTTTCGAAATCGGACACCAGCTCATCGAGATGCGCAGAAATTCGTTCGATCCATCATGCCCGATCGTGATCATCGATGAAAGCGATCTCTGGCAAGGATTCCAGAAGTGGATGGATGAACAGCTGGTCGGTCGAAAGCTCTGGAGCGGGACCGAGTACAAAAAATTGTTGTTCGTTCGTTCCGCTGAGGAAGCCGTCGACTGTCTGGCAGAGCGTCTGCCGGCGCTGATTTAATTGCCTTGCTGCTTCAAGGCAACGTGTAGCTATCTTTGCTTCTCGAGTTTGTCATGGACAAGCTTGGTGGCAAGTTCTGAGGTCTTTAAGCCAGTTAACCTGGCAAGGAGTCTACTATGAAATCCGGACGCCGATGGCTGTTTCCGAACCATCCGGATGGACTTTCTACGCTGTTCTTGGTCGAAATCTTCGAGCGGATGTCCTATTACGGGATGGCCAGCCTGCTCGTGCTGTACATGTCCGAAGTGATCACCGCGGGAGGGCTGGGCTTTTCCGAGGGTACGGCGAAGATGCTCTTCGCTGTGTACACCGGGTCTGTGTACCTCACTCCACTTCTGGGTGGACTGATTGCCGATCGCTGGTTGGGCGCTCGACGCACCATGTTGCTTGGTGGCATCATCATTGCCGTCGGGCATCTTTTGGTGGCCTTCCAGTGGCAGCCGTCATTCTTCTTCGGGCTGGCCGTTATCGCGCTTGGTACAGGGTTGCTCAAACCCAACGTCAACACGATGGTTGGTGCCTTGTATGCGCCGAACGATCCACGGCGCAACGCAGGCTTCAATCTGGTGTACATGGGCATCAACATCGGTGCCGCCGCAGCGCCGATCATTTGCGGCACCATGGCACAGTCGCCATGGTTCAAAGGCTGCCTCGCCAGCATGGGGTTCGATCCGCTGCATAGTTGGCACTGGGGCTTTGCTGCTGCCGGTGTAGGTATGTGCTTCGGGTTGCTGCAATACTGGCTGCACCGGGAACGTCTCTCCAAGTACGGAGAACGTCCCGCGCGTCAACCCCAAGGGAATTTGGCGCAGGCACCACATGCCGCGATCACTCGTCAGGAGTGGCACAAGCTGGCAGCACTGGCGTTCCTATTCATCGCGTTCACGCTCTACTGCGGCGTAAGCCAGCAGGCAGGCACGAGCTTGATGTTGTTCGCCAAAAATCTGACGCAGTTGTCTATCGGGGAGTGGCATTTCGAGGCGTCCCACACCAACGCGCTCAACCCGCTATTCATCATCGCGCTGACCCCAGTGTTCGCCTGGCTCTGGACGACACTGAACAAGCGAAAGGCGGAGCCTTCGGAGCCGCTGAAGTTCTCGTTTGGCATGGTTTTCCTGGCGCTGGGCACCATGTTGATGGTGCCGGCATCATGGGCGGCAGGCAAGGATGTCGGGTCCGACGGATTGGTGATACAAAACCTGGCGAGCCCGTGGTGGCTGGTCGGCGTTTACTTCTTCCAGACCGTCGCGGAGTTGTTCATGAGCCCGGTGGGCAACGCTGCCGCTACGCGGTTGGCTCCATCGCGTTTCGCCAGTTTGACGATGGGCGTCTGGTACACATCGGTCGGATTCGGCAGCTTCCTTGGAGGCTGGCTCTCCGGCATGTGTGACACTTCTCGCCCGGAAAGTTTCGCCGTGCTGTTCGGCATAATGACTGTCGGTTCGCTGGCATTGGCTGGCATTCTCTACGCACTGACACCTCGCGTCAAACGGCTGATGCTGGACGTTCCAGCCCAGCCCGCCGGCGCCCACGCGTAGAGTCCACGGCAGGAACACAGGTGAGATGGAGGCGCGGCCTTCATCTCACCTGCGTGAGTCCTTTGTCTTCTGACTCCTATCACCAACGTCACAAGGAGGACACTCCGATGTCCAAGCGCAACAAGAAGAATCGTACGCCGCAAGGATTCAAGTGGGTCGACAACGGCAACGAAGGCGAACGGCTGGAGGACCGGCGTTCCAAGCGTGAGAAGGCAACCGACAGCGCGCGACTTAATCGCGCTGCCAGTCGCCAGGCTGCCTTGGATGCCGGCACGCTACAACGCAGCTCGGGCTCCGGCGCACATGGTGGCACGGTCGAGCAGAATCGGCGCCGCGACCGCCGCTCGTGGAAGGACAAGCTGCGTCATGGTGGCAACGACGAGTAGCTGCAGGTGGGACAACCGGTGCCGATGAAAAGGTGGGACAGCCCGCCTCGCATCGGCATTAGGCGTGAACAACAACAGGCCTTAAACGAGGACCGCGTGTGGATTGACTTGTCGTTTTATATCCAGTGTCGTCACGGCTTTGTACGTGATGCACGCAACAAAGGAACGTATGGCAACGAGTAGTTTGAAGATTGCCAGTGCCTCTCACCAGGGCAAGAAGCGCAGCCGGCAGCAGGATCTGGTGGCACACCGGGACAACTTCGGTGTCGTCTGCGATGGCATGGGCGGAGCAGGGGCCGAAGACTCTGGTGAGATCGCCGCTGAAAAGTCCATGAACACCGTCACCGGACGCTTCGATAACGACCGCCCCACGACGTTGGCGGAAGCGCGTGTCTGGATTCCGGCGACCTTGCAGGCGGCAAATGCAGCGGTCGTCAGCGCGGCGAAAAGCGACCCGAACCTCAAGGGCATGGGTAGCACTGTGCTCATCGGTCTGTTCATCGAGGACGCGGCGTTGCTTGGCTGGCTCGGAGACAGCCGCGGTTACCGCTTGCGCGGCAAGGTCCTGCAACAGGTGACGCAGGATCACAGCCTCGCTCAGGCGTACGTGAACTCCGGGCAGTTGACTCCGGAAGAGGCAGAGGTGTCGCGCTTTCGGCACGTGCTTTATCGATTCGCCGGCAACGGCCAGGCGCCGAACGAGCGCGGGGAGATGGTGCAAGTGGATGTGCGGCCCGGGGACCGCTTTCTGCTCAGCTCGGATGGCATCGACAAGGAGCTGAAACCGGACGTCATCGCGCAACTGCTCGCCAGCAGTGATGATCCCGCTGTGGTCTGCCAGGCGTTGATCGACGCCGCCAACGCCAATCAGGGCCGCGACAACATCTCCACTGTGGTGATGTTCGCAGAAGGTCACTTGGGTACACTGTCCACCATCGCCGGTGCGCCTGCATCAGCGAAATCAGTGCAAGGTCCGGACAGCAAGGCTAAGGACGCCTGGTACACGCCCTTCCTTCGGGCAGTCATGAAGGTCTTCGGATGTTGATAATCGAGCTGCCCAAAGAACGGAAGTGGCTTCGTCCCTTCCGTTCTTTGGGCGGTGAGATTGGATATTGAGGTTGCGATGCCAGCGAAACAGTGCTCGTTGTGAGTGGTTCTGCTGGTATCAGATAGTTTTGCCAAGTACGAAAGGTGGCAGAACGTGGAGTCTTTGTGTGAAGTTATCAAACTTGTGCTGAGTGTGTTTGTTTGCTCTGGCTTCCTGTCCTTCTGTCAGGGGGGCGTCGCCTGGGTGATCGAAGAACCGTCGGCATGGAGCGGTTACTTGGCGGCCAGTGGGCTCGCCATCATCGTGGAGAAGTATTTGGGTCGCACGGTGCTTGCGATCTCGGTTACGCATAAGTGAGTTTAGTCCCGTAGCGAACTTCGGGATACGGCAATGTGGCTTGACGGTGCGTTTCCGCACCGTCCCTTTGGTTGGAGAATGAAAATGATTCGCCCAGTAATCTGTGTCGTTGTGATTGGTTTGGCGCTGTCAGTCATCGTCTGCGCGGTCTTGCAGCTGCAACCGCGGCCAGGTGACGATTGGCTGAATGAGCAGCAGCGAGCGATGTCCCATGATCTCGGTGCTCGCATCGCGCTGTGCGAGAAGTTTGTCGATGTTAATGGTATCGACCCGGCTACCGATGAAGACTTGATGTTGGCTCGTTATCTGCTGCATGACTATCGGACGCGCAAGCCCTACAAGTTTGTCATCGAGCGGATCGAGAAAACTCTTGACGCCGCTTACAAACGCGCGCGTATTGAACAAGAGTGAGCGATTGAAGTTGTGTGTGGCGGAGACGTTTCGCTTCCGACACGTGCTCTACCGTTTCGCCGGTAACGGCGATGCGCCGGACGGTTGCGGTCGCTGGTTGGGTTGGGAAACTAAACGTTAAAGCCGCCGTTAGAGCCATCTCTGACGGCGGCTCGTCGCGCGACCTCACGGTCAAGTGACCGCTGCGTGATCAAGACGGAGCTACAAACTGCGTCTTGATCACATTTTTTTTGAAGGCTGCCAACTTAAGGAGGCATCTATGAGAGTCCTGATTGTGATTGATGTACATGTCCCTTACGTTCTGGCGGCCGACGGTGAGGTCATTAGGAGCGTGGCAGATGCCGTAAGGCATTCTTGCAAACGCGGGGACTTCATCTGTATTGTTGAACACCGATCGTCGCGCCCAGTGGAACCCACACACGCTGCCGTGACTGATTGCGTTGCCAGCTATGAGCACTGGGAGCGCCTGATGAAGAGCATCTGGTCCGCCTCGGATGAGGTGCATGAGATGCTGGATCGTCGCAAAATAACTGCCACGGAATTCGTGGTCTGCGGAGCGGTGGCACACGAATGTGTTGTCGACACGCTGACGAATCTGCGACTGCGTCATCCGGAAGTGCCACTTACGCTGATAACTTCGGCCTGTTTGTCGGTCGGAGAAACACCTTACGACTGGGCTGGCGCAAAAGTGTCGCTCAATTTGAACTTGGTGGAGCAACTTTAACGTCTCCGCCGTCGACTCTAACGGTAACTAACTTTCGACCCGCGCTTAAATTGGCGGGTGGGAAGTTACGACAAGGACCTTTGATGGGCCCTTGCCCTTGTATGCAAGCTGCCCGTCATCGGCAGCTCTTTTCAGCAAGCTCTAGTCAACTTTGATGGCAGTTGACACCCGATAAGGAATCCCGATATGGGGAGGTTGAATATACGGCTGGTTTTGCTTTTGGCACTGTCCTTTCTTTGCTCAATGTGCGTAGCCATTGTCGCTCAATGGCTGCTCACTCCGATCTACATCGGCGACCAACGCCTCGACAGCGACCGGAAAATCTTGCCTTTGTGGAACGAGACACTGTCAGTCGATGATCTCCGCAAACTGAAGCGCATGGATGCACTGGAAGAGTTGTATCTGGATCACTCTTGCTTTGAGGATGAGGCGTTGCAACCGGTTGGGCAGATCAAAACGCTCAAGAGGCTAACGCTAGGTGATACCACGATCACAAATGCGGCGCTGGAGCATCTGAAAGGGCTGAGCGACCTTGAGGTGCTTGAACTCGACGAAACAGCCATTTCCGATCGCGGGCTCGTCCATTTGTCCGGGCTGCCGAAACTCAAGCATCTTAACCTTCGGATGACGAAGATATCTTCAGCTGGGCTCAGCTCTCTGAGGTCCCTACCGCTGGAGTGTCTGGACCTCGGTTTCACCGATATGAATGACGATGCTGTTGTCGCTTTGGCCAGCATGCAACAGTTGCGTCTGCTGCGCATCGCAAGCCTGAGAAACGTCAGCCCTGAAGCAATCATCAGACTCCGAGCTGCTTTGCCCCAGTGCCAGATTGCCGAGTGACGCGAAGCAGGTCGGCACTTCAGGTGGTGGCACCGTTAGCCCTGTAGGTGATTGATAAAAATGACAACGGGGAGAACTCTTCTCCCCGTTGTTCTTTTGTTTTTTGATATACTAAGACATATAGTGAAAGTTTGATTTAGAAAGCACTGTTCGATAAGCGTGGTCAGTGAAAAGTTGGCAGAGGTTTGGTACGGACAAACCTCTGCCAGAAGCCAGTTGCTACGGGCAGTCGTCTTCGTGTTGCTTTTCGACGCCGTCATACCACGCGTTGCTGATCACCGCGGACAGAACGACGAGCCAGCACACAAACTGAACGCCGTAGCGCACAGCGCTGGTGCTATTGTCGTTCTGGAGTGACGCTGCCAATAACAGCGCTTCGATGCTCAGCACCAAACCGACAAACACTCCTGCACAAAACCTAAACACGGCGCTCTCCTTCTAGAAGAGAAATCGAAAGGCGAGCTACTGCGCTTTCGACAGTTGAAACAGTACCGACCGGCGTCCTGCCGATAGCCGGTCACGAATCACAGCGTTTCTATCAGGCTCAGTTTGAGCCCGCGACAATCAGCGCGGCGTATCGAATTCATCTCCGGCTGACAGGAACGTCACGGCCACGTTGCTGACACTTGCTCTGGTGCCGTCTTTGGACACAGTCATGCGACCTTTGTGGCCAGTGGATGGCTTGAACAACCGGGCGTGTCCAATTCCATATACGACCACCTTATCGGCCCTGACATGGATGGCTGTATCTTCATCTAGCCCCATGGACACGATGTCTTCGAGAATGCAGATGGCCACCATGGAGCGAGCGTCACGGGATTCGGTGTTGACGTGTGTGTCGACCACCACTTTCTTGAACAGTCCCAGTCCCTGTACCAGGCGCAGCGAATTCGGGCGAATAACGCCATCGGCCATGCCACCGGCGATCATTGTTGTGGCAACCGCCGCCGCACCAGCACTGGATCCTCCGATCAACCCACCTTCGGACAAGAAGGACTCCAGTTGCTTGGCGAGCGAATGATCCATCAAGCGCATCAGCCGATTCTGGTCGCCGCCACACATGTAGACCGCATTTGCATCCTTTGGCAGTCCGGCTTTCCCCGGCAAGATGATCGTCGAGTCTTTGACACCGAGCGAGTTGAACAAATTGGCGATATCATCGCCAGACTTGTCCGGGTCTTCGCTGGCATGCGTGATGATGGCGATGTTTGCCTTGTCACCACCGGCGATCTTGACGAAGTCGGCCAGCGTCTTGTCCGCCGCACCACCAATCAGAAAGAGCGAGCCCTTGAATTGATTGTCTTGCGTTGTCTGCTTGGACTCTGGCTCCGGCGACTCACCGAAGCATCGGGGAGACATTTCCAGATTGCAGAACAACAGGCATGTGATAAGCAACTTGCTAGTGAATCGCGTGGACATTGACAGACTCCCTTTGCTAGAGACTTTTGAACACAGAAGCGCAGAATACCGCAGTGGTCGCCAGCTACAGAGGCCGAGGTTTTCTAACCCGGCGTGCAGGCCTGGGGGACTTTCGATTTGAATACGTGAAGGTTGGTACTAGTTTGGAGTATTACCCTTAGAGAATATGTAAGAAAGTTGATACTAAAGTCTTACCGCGAACTGGGCTCCTATAACAATGGTGATTGGTGGAATCGAAGGTGCCCAGTGTATTGCCTGCGGAATTCTGTGGTGATTCCACCAATCGTCTCGCCTGGGCAATCTTGCGCGAAGTGACCACAAGCAGAATCTGATCTCGGCTGGAAACTTTGCCAGGCTCTCGCGTCAGATAGCGAGTCGCGTTACAACGGCACCCTGCGGAGACTGCCTGGGACTCCGGAACTCCAGGAGCCGCTTACACCAATGCGTGCATCCAACTCACGCCGGCCGAGTTGAGCAACCGTTCAGAGCCGAAGATACCTGCATCTGCCCCGTCCATAGCCACTTCCACAAGAAGTTTGGACAAGGCAAAACTGTAACCCATTCCATGTCCGTTGCATCCAACTGCATAGAACACACCCGGTACAGACTCCGGTTGTTGTCCAACCACAACAGGTTGCTGAATGAGCTCGCCAATAATTGGCAGCTCGTCTTTCGTAAACGCCATGATACCGGACCATCTGTAGTCAACCGGCATAGCTGCTGCCTCTGGGAAGCGATCCTGCAAGTAATTGTGCAAAGCTGTTTGAACTGGCTGAGTGACCATGTCCGCGTATCCGACTTCCTCGGCGCGGAATAACTCACGACAACCCCCTAACAAGAAGCGCATATCAGGGAGTTGCCGGAAATACTCCCAGCCATAATTGGCGTAACAGAGCTTGTCTATGATGCGCTTTTTCAGCGGCTTCGTAACTACTATTTGCCCGCGCACGGCCTGGACTTTGTCGACGAACCAAGGCTCGAGCAGTGGCGAATATGCATTCGTTACCATCAAGACGCGACCACACGTTAGCTCGCGCTCCGTCGTATACAGCTTGACTTTACCGCCCTGGGCTCGGTCAATGCGCCAAACGGATTCACCTTCGTAAACGGGAACGCCACTGGCTTGGAACAATGAGTCCACTAATAATCCCGAGTGCACGCCTACATCAGTTTTATTGAAAAGTGCACCATGATAGTTGCGCTTGAGAGGATCGGTATTTAAATACTCAACTTCGAAGCCATCATCACGCATCAATTGCGCTGATTCTTCCAGTGCTTGCAATTCTTCAGGAGAACAGGCAAGTAGATAAGAACCGCAGGGTTCATAGAAAAAACTATTGCCGTGCGCGCTTACGAAGTCGGCAAGATAGCGATGAGTGTCGTCGTTGAAGTGCAGCAAGCGGCACGCGGTTTCGCGCCCATATGCAGCCACGGCTTGATGGTAGTACGCGAACAATCCCCGTAAAACGAAGCCGCCATTGCGAGCGCTGGCACCCGAACCTCGTTTTTGAGCTTCGATAACGACAACCTTCAGGCCAGTTCTTTTGCTCAGCCAATATGCGCATGCCGCGCCCATGATGCCACCACCAATAATGGCAACATCTGCCTCTTCCACTAACTTCCGTTTATGTGCGTCTTGCCAGTAAGAGACAGTCATAGAAATAAAAACCCAAAGTTGGAAGCGTGCCTTCGATCCACCGTTGATAATATTCCACATGCGCTACCGGGCGTCATTATGGTGCTTTCAGAATCAGGGACATGCAGGACTGCTCGCTGGAATCGCTTGGCGAACAACTAAAATTGATAGTAGAGTCTGTGCAAAAAGAACGAGAGTTGGACCTGGTCCATACTCTCGTTCAATCCGGCGGTTCAGCTTGTGTGCGCTGACGACGTCGTCGTCGCTTTGGTCGTCGAAGCGGTGAGGCTCGTGCCGGTGAGCCGCGTGCCTGTGGCTGTTGACTCGTGTTCACGCTGGCACCTGGCCGTTCGACGCTGGGGCTTCTTCGATCAAGTCTACGAGACCCAGTTCCAGCGCTTCTTTGGCACTGATCCACCACTCTCCACCGCCCGAAATTTTCCCAACGATGGTCTCCCGCGTCAGCTTCTTCGTTCGCGACATGAGCAGCTCGAAGCTCTGGTTCTGGAGCTGTTCCACGCGGTTGAGTTCGTTGCGAATGGCGGTGAGGGTACCTTCGACCTTGGACGACACTTCGTGGATGAGGATCCACGACTGAGCACCAATCACGCGATTGGCGGCAGCCTGAAGCAGCCAACCGGCGCTGGACGCTGCCCGGCCGTAAGCGGCGAGCGTCAGATGGTGACCGTTCCGGCGCAGGCG
>JADYXS010000402.1 GCA_021772155.1 Candidatus Obscuribacter sp. | reverse complement strand
TTACGTCTTCGCGATAGCGAAGTTCGTGTTGCTTAAGAGCGTGGCGTTGCGATGGATTTGAAGGTTTTGGTTGATGTCTCAGGAAAAGGAAAAGAATTATTGACACGAGCCTATATAAGATCTCCTTTACTAGGCAAGCTACCGGGCGCCTGGACAAAAATCCCTGTAACACTGCCGAGTTCTTGATGGGCGGCTTTATGGGGTAGGAAAAAAGCAAAATGGCGACGCGGGTTTCACGTGTTTTTCCAGCACGATTAATACTGAGCAGCTCGCGGTGCTTAGCTAGGTCTCATAAACCGGTCAGTAGTTATTCCACGGAGATCCCATCGTAGAGCCGTTGCACACCACATGTGGTGCAGAATAATTGCCGAAATGATGCGGAACCAGCATTAGCTCTCGCGAGGCGAGCGAATCATGTTACCTGACAATGACAGAAGTATTTGTGCTGCATGTGAGCTGCGTGATGTTCTCTGTATTGCAACACGTAGGAACCGCAACGCTGTCTCATCTTATGCTTTTCTACTGTTTCGTTGGTGCAACCGCATGCGGTGCTAACGAAAGTCCTTCCCATAACGTGCCCGTTTTGCGGCACCAGGCGTGAATTCGAATGTACGCAGCACTACCAGGAAGTAGTTCCCCGAGAGCTGCGTCAGTTGCTCAGCATTAATCGTGCTGGAAAAACACGTGGAACCCGCATGCCCATTGCGCCTATTTCTATACCCCAAAATGCTGCCCAGTAGTAGCTGGAGAGGTTTACAGGTGTTGTGATGCCGGCAGGCAGGCACTTGCCTATAAAGATTAGCTCGGCATAAGGTTAGATATCATATCTTTTCCTTTCACCCAAGACGTAAACCAAAACCTTCAAATCCATCGCAACGCCACGCTCTTAAGCAACACGAACTTCGCTATCGCGAAGACGTAACCGGCGATTTTGCAATGTGATGATGTTTTGATGCACGACTTGGTTGACGGGATGGTTTGGTGTTACAGCGGTCAATGCTGTTTCGAATCGTGGCAGTTAATCTGCAGGTAAGTTCCTAAGACAAGACGTCCCAATCCGGTACGTCCATCCAACACCGCGCAAGCGGCCAACCAGGAGACTTTCTATGAAGAAGACGACGATTTCCAATGTGACCGGCGTCAACCGCGTGAACATGCTCGAGGGCATGCGCACAGAAGCGATCATTGACGGCAATCGCTTCGGCGATGATCGAGCAAGCCTTTGTTTGGTGCGCTGCGGCGACCTGAACGAGAGCGACGCTCACTTCCCGACGTGTGCACTTCTGCAGCAACGCGGTTACGACGTGAAGACGATGGCTTTGGCTCTGGAATGCGGCGCGATTTCGGTCGACCAACTGGGACAACTGATCACCAACCAGTCGACCAACAACGTGAACACCGCCGTCGGTGCCATGATCCAACGCCACAACGACTGCGAACTCGACCTCGGTGCTTTGTCCGATGCCGGGTACGATGGGGAGAAGATGGCGGAGGCGCTGTTCGCAGATGTCCTGACCAAGCGGCAGCTGTGGTTGTTGATCTACAACCAGACGCAGCTCGACGTGGACACCGCCGTCAGCGCCATGCTCGATCGCGCCGCGTGTTACGCGTCGAACTAACTCCCCAACGGGAGCGTTCACCCAGGCCTCGCACCACTCATCATGGACTCGCAATCCCTGATGCAGAGCGATGCCTGAAACTAGTTCTAACAAAGGAGGAAGTCGCGCTCTAAGCAATATCTTCACAGCAGGCAGTTTGCGCATGCGTCTTTGGGAGTTCCAACGAGCTTGTGCAAAACCGCCTGTGTCAGGGGTTTTGATATGCGTAAGTTCTCCGTCGAGCTGGCCGGCAACCGGGAAGTGGCACTGTGGCGGCGCGCCGAATGCAACCGCTCCAGGCGCTATGCGCGGCGAAAGGTCGCGTTGCTGGTCCAGCTGTTGGAAGACTGGGAGATGTACTGGCAGTCCGCGGACCAAGACGATTGGTTCCGAGTGGACTGCTGGTGTTGCAACCAGGTACCCGGTCCGGGTGACCAAACGGTCGAGGACATCGGACGAGAAGATGTGGTGGTGCTGTGCGTGCACGGTTGGGATGGGCTGGACGCCGCCTGCACCGTGCCTGTGATGGGCGACTTCGAGTAGCCCGTAACAGAATCCGATTGGTTGCAACAAGCCATCGGAGATAAGCCAAGGGAACAGAAGGCGCTCTACCAAGCGCCTTCTGTTGTCTCCTTTTACCAGTCGTGCATAGCACTGACTGGCCGTTCGTTTTCAAATCGGAGGTATTTCATAAAGGGTCGTGCAAATGTCGAAATGCGCAGGTTTCATCTTCAGCGTCGGTGGTGGCATGATCGGGTTCATCGTCTTGAATCTGTTCTACTTGGGACTGCACTTACCGTCGTGCAACACACTTTTGCTCGGTGCGGCAGTCGGCGCACTGAATGCGGGCATCATCATCACTCGGAACAAGCCGAGTTGTAGCGTGATGCGGACAAGCCTCGAAAATCTGGGCACCCTTTGGGTGTTCTGGGTTCTGTGCTCTTACATCCTCGCCGACGGAAACATCTCTGTCTGTGATGTGCTGGTTTGCGCAGTTGGAATGGTATTCGTCGGAGTCTGCTGCGGTCTGTCCTTCATGGCCGGAGAATCAATCGGGCGCAAAGCCTGTGGTTGCGGCTAACGACCTCCGGTAAGCGACGGACAGCAACGTGTAGAACGGCTATCGCATCCCGAACGAGGCAGGCGGCATCGACTTCGCCCGGCGCTTCTTCGATGGTCTGCCCGCGGGCGACCTCGAAGCTCTCTGCGCGCGGACGATCGAGCGCTACCAGCCCTTCGCAACCCTACCCACGATGCAACCGTATCTGGTGCGTGAAGCAGCGTAGTACGTCGACTTTCACCAACTCTATCCCAAACAAGGTGAGCATCATGCTGAATGACATCATGGCATTCTTCATCCGCTTCGTGTGCCCCATCCCGGTGGTGGTACTTACGCTGGAGCAACGGTGGCTCTCAGCCAGGTTCGTGGCCGCGGCTCTGATCGTCGAGGAGATGTCTCAACGCCGGGACATCGAGCACCTCAGCCGCAAGGTGTCGCATCTCGAAGCTGGCCTGTCGGACCCAACTCGCGCACAAGTGCGCGCGGACATCCTGAATGCAGTCAATGCCCACCTGACGGTCCTTAAGGCAGAATTGTCGACCGCCCTGAGGAGTTACGCCAAGACGCAGGCGGCCGTTACGACCGCTATGGCGAAGTTGGATCTGTATTGCGACCTGATGCGCGAGCGCCAAGAGGAACTGGAAGAGCATCGGCGGACCACTCTGTGCTTGGCGGCGCAACTGGCGTGAGTTCAGATTCTGAGTGGTGACCGACGAGATGCTGAAAAACCAGGACGACCGCAACCTGGTCGGCGCTGGCGTTATCTAGCGGCGGTCACTGAAAAAAGACATTCCAGCCTCCCACAGAAGCTGGAAATTTCATCCCCAACACATCTCATGCCGAAAAGGCTGGAGGATCTCGATGATTACCAAAAAACCCAGTAACATGCCCTTCCCGCCAGCAACACTGGTCCTGGCCGCGCTCAACTTCGCCGTGTTCGCGCTGGTTTCCGCAGGGCAATCGGCTGAGGTGCTGCACACCTGGGGACTGGTCCCCCAGCGCTTCCTGGCAGACATCAGCAGCAGTCAGCCGCTGGTCATCGCCACCGCCTGCATCACGCCACTGACCTCGCTGTTCCTGCACGAGCTGGACTGGACGCACGTCGTCTTCAACATGGTGGCGTTCCTGCTCTTTGCGCCGGCTGTTGAAAAGCGACTCGGCACCAGGCGATTCGTCGCGCTGTACCTGATCACCGGACTGGCTGCCAACGCCTTTTTCCTGGCGATGGTTGCCGACGGGAAGTTCGGGTCGATTGGAGCCAGTGCCGCCGTATGTGGTGTCCTGGGCGCGTACATGTTGCTGTTCTTCAGCACGCGATGGATCAAGTCGCTCGTGCCTTTCGCCCTGTTGTGCCTGACGGTGCTTGGCACCCAGAATCCCCAGAACGTTGAGGCCACGGGATTCACGCACTGGATGCACCTGGCAGGATTCGCCGTTGGAGCCATCGCTGCCGGTGTTCTCACCGTCGAGTTGACCGGTGCCAGACGTCCCGTCACCTGCGTGAAAGTCTAATTTCGGTATTGGCACCGTCGAGTTGAGTGGCGCCAATCGTCCCAGCGGGGATTGATTCAGGACTGCAGCAGAAGCGGTAAGACGCCTGACCGAACAGCCGATAGGCGTCTTACCGCAAGGTAGAACGTAACCCCGACGGACTGCGGCACTTGCCGCAGCTCCGTCTTTTTTTCCACCATTTTTACTATCTCTTATGGTTGAACGACGATAAAAAGTAAGCGTTCGGCCAACCCGCTGCATGCTAGAAGGAAATAATCTGTAGAGGGGTTCCCAAGGATGGCCAATTGATCTGGATAGGATCATGCTGG
>JADYXS010000401.1 GCA_021772155.1 Candidatus Obscuribacter sp. | reverse complement strand
CAACAATTGTGAGACGATCGCGACGAGCGACCCAGCGAGCATCCCTCGAACTGCGGTTTGCTGCGATGCTGGAAAAACGTCAACAATCCGGTCGATGGTTTTAGCTGCAGAGTTTGTGTGCAACGTTCCCAGAACTAGAAAACCCATTTCAGCAGCGGTTAATGCCAATCTGATAGTTTCTAAGTCACGCATTTCTCCGACCAGAATCACATCTGGATCTTGTCGTACAGCCGCTCTCAGTCCCGTATCGAAACTGGTGCAGTGTTGCCCAACTTCACGGTGGGTTATGATTGCCTTATTCGGTTTATGGACGAACTCCACCGGGTCTTCAATGGTGACTATGTGTTTGGCGAAACGAATGTTTAGCTCGTTGATGATCGCAGCAAGCGTTGTCGACTTGCCACTGCCGGTAGGTCCGGTTACAAGGATCAATCCTCTTTCGTAGTCGGCCAAGGTGCCTAGGACGGGAGGTAGATTCAATTCCGAAAGCGCTTTGATTCGCTCAGGAATAATTCGGAAAACGGCTGCCGGTCCACCACTTTGATGGAAAAAATTGCAGCGGAAGCGAGCGACCCCTTCTAGCGAATAGGCAAAGTCTAGATCTCGATCACGGGTGTAGGACTCTAGCTGATCGGGCTTCAAAATCTCGCACAGCCAGTCGTGTATTGAAGCTTCGGTGAAAGGTTCGAAACCATCTATATCTCCGATCGTGCCGTGGATTCGCATCTTCGGCATTTCACCAACGACCATGTGCAAGTCGGAACCGCCCGTTTCCTTAAGTCGCACAAATAGCTGATCGAGCTTAGCCATAGTTCCTCCGCCGCGGGATTGTCCGCAATAGTTCCCGTTAGAGCATATTTTCGTCTACGTATTTTTTAGCGATATCGGCAGACACTCTTCCTGAACGCACCAGGTCGCCAATACTTTGACCCATCGTCATCATGCCGGATGCGCGGTTCATCTGCATTACAGAAGGAATCTGGAAAGTTTTCTTGTCGCGAATCATCGTCCCAATTGCTGAATTCAAAAAGAGTAGCTCATAGGCCAACGCCCGCTCTGATCCATCGATAGTTGGCAAAAGCAACTGGCTGAAAACCGCCTGTAGAGACTCAGATAGCATGGTGCGAATTTGCGATTGCTTATCCGGTGGAAAGGCATCGACGATTCGGCTGATGGATTTTACTGCGTCGGTTGTGTGCATGGACGCCATAACAAGGTGCCCTGTTTCGGAAGCGGTAAGACCAAGACCGATAGTCTCAGCGTCGCGCATTTCTCCGATCACAATTATGTCTGGATCCTCGCGCAAGGCGGCGCGCATTGCACGAGCGTAACTTTGCGTATGAAGTGGTACTTGACGTTGATTTATCAGGCATTTCTTGTTCTGGTGCCTGATTTCAATGGGATCTTCCAGCGTGAGAATATGATGCCCGTGGTGATGTTCGTTGATCATGTTGACTAACGCCGCAAGCGTTGTACTTTTTCCTGAGCCGGCAGGTCCAGTTATCAGAATTAACCCGTGGTGGAATTCGGCAAAGCGCTCCAGAGTCGAGGGTAGACCCAGCTGCGCAAGTGTTGAGGGTTTTTCCGCAATGATTCGGAAGCTGGCCTTCAGCCCAACCTGGCTCAAAAAAATGCTTCCACGGAACCGTCCCGTTCCCTCGATAACGTAAGTAAACTCGGCGTCTTTGTCTTGCTTGAATTGAGTCAGTTCTTCGTGTGTAAGAACCGGCAGAATCTGTCCGGCAATTTGGTTTTGTGTGAGCTCGGCTTCGCCCATGCGCGTCATTGCGCCGTTTATGCGAAATAGGGGTGGGTAGCCGCTGTGAAAGTGGGCGTCGCTTGCTTTTAAGTCGGCTGCACGTTTCAGCCAATCTGCAAGTACAAAATCCTGCACCATGCTTGGTGCTGCTAATTCCGATTGCACGGGACAGTCTCCTTAGCGTTCAAGAGTGCTCCCATTTATCTACCGCTTGGCGCTGAACGCTAAACGAACTATAGTGAAGCAAGGTGTTTCGGGTTAACGATTTTGAAAGAGCGCTAACAGGACATGGCTACGTCCCTTGAAGAACTAGTTGATCGGTTGCTGGGTGAGAAAATCCCGGCAAAAACGATCGCCGCTGGAAGACCTCCTGAGGCTGTTGCGTCCCCGGCGACGTCGGCCGTACCTTCCTCTCATTCCGCGCCGCCCTCGGCTGTGGATGACTTAATTACGTCGGCGATGTCTGACTCAGAGCTTAATCGGCTGCGGGCGGAGGGGCAAAAGTTAAACCTTCAGCTTAAAGTGTTGCGAGCCGAGAACGAGGCCCTAAAGTCCGGTGTCTTTGCCGCGCAAGCAAGCAACATGGCCGGGGGCTCCGCTCCAGCCGGCGCTTCAGCTGTTGCTGCCTCCGGGGTGCCAGCGGTAGCTGCTGTTGCTAATCAGACCACTCCTTTAGATGTTGCCTTCCCCTGGAAGCGCCATATTTCGACTGTCGAAGACAGTCTGCGAAGGAAGGATACGGCGACTGCAGAAAGTATACTCAAGGTCCTAGTTGATCTTTCGGAAGCAATCGTCATCGAACCGCCTGCGCGGGCCAGACTCTTGACTCAACTTGCGACAATCCGTATTGAACAGGGACGTTCGGCAGAGGCCGAAGAAACGTTGAATACGGCCTTGAGCCTGCTTGAAAGTAGTGGCAGCCACAAAACTTTGGCTGCCGCCTTCTGTTTGGATGCGCTGGCGCAATGTCATCAGATGCGAGAGAGTTTTGAGCCGGCAGAAAAACTACGGCGTCAGGCCGTTGTCATCGGTGAAGATTCCTTGGGTGCTGAGCATCCTGATGTGGCCTATTTTCGGGATCGGCTTGATGCCCTGAGGCAGGAACATGCAATCTCTCAAATAGGTGCCAATGAAAAGACTGTTCTCGATAAATTGACCGATGAGTATAATGCTCAGCCGGAAGAATTACGCGGCGTGAAACCAGAGGACACGGTACTCGATAGTTACTCTGGATTCATGTTCGATAAATTTATCGTGAACAGCAAGAATGCTATTGCTCAGAAGAACCTGCGCGAAGCGGAAAGTTTCTTGCGCTCTGCTATGGAAAAGGCCGAAGGTGTACCCAACAGCGACCCGCGGAAGTGCGAAGGGATGCGCTTACTGGCACAGATTCTGGAAAGTCAGAACAAAGATAATGAGGCCAAGGAGCTCTACGAGAAAGCGATCACTACAGCATTTCGTCACATCGGCTGGAATGATATTTCTATTGCTCATTCGCTCTATTCATTGGCTGAGTTGCACAACCGTATAGATGATTTTGGTATGGCCAAAAACTACTACAAACAGGCCCTTAATAGTTTAAGTGCCGGGCTTGGCAAAGAGCATGAAACGGTTCAGCAAGCACAGGCTAAATACGACAACTTCCTCGATCGCGTTAAGCAAGACAGGCAATGGAAGGGCTGGTCGAACTAATAATTCTGGCGTGTGCAGGGGATGGCGCTATGCGCCGTTTGCTGCCGAATTGTAGGGGGCAAGCCCCTTGCTTACCTCTCAGTTTTAGTTCTTCGGTCCTATGGCCAGTCCGTCACGAGTGGGAAATCCGGCGTATAGCAGAGCAATGGTGGCGCGGTCGCGAGCGCTAAGTTCGAATATTTGGCTGGGCGAGACTGCGTAATACATTATGTCGGTACGCACCGTTGAGTGTCCTTGCAGGCCAAAAGCGTGACCTGCTTCGTGTAAGCAAGTTTTAGCCACTTCCGCGTCGCCGAATTCACGGCCGGGCAAGCGCGTCAACATCTGCATCCGGGCACCGTATATGATGCCTCTGCCGGTGACTGTGTTCAGCCGGGTCAAGGCCGCTGTCTTGCCGGCCTCGGTGCCTTCTGGGCGTTCAAATACTTTATCGGTCCAGTTGACGGTAACGTCAGCTGTGTTAGCGTCCTGTACCTCTACCCACGATAGTTTATTGCCCGATGCCTGGCACCATTCGTCGAAAGACTGTCGAATATAGCCGCCAAATTGCGGACGATATCCTGGTACTCCGGCACCATCACTGACAAATACCTTGATCGGGAGTTTGTCGGCCTCCCACGTGTAGATGCCGTCATGCGATATGTCGCTGATGTAATGTTGGAGGTTGGCGCCTGTCGGTGCCGTTGTCGCGCGCGCGCTGAGTGCGCGATATTCGCGAGAGCCAAGCGCGGTTGTAGGTGCCGCCTGTCTAATGAAGCGACCGCCGAAGTGAATGTCGAGCTTATGGGGATATGCAATACAGGTATTAGTAGTAAATGCGAAAAGCGATGTCAGCGCGAAAAGCTGGAGTGCGAGAGCGATTCGTTTCATTCATGATTCCCCTAAAGTTGGTGGCATGGGAACGCACACCAGCTTTGTCGGCGGGTGCTTTCACTGTTTTCATTTAAGCAGGGAGTTCTATGGTGGCGCTGCAGAATTGCCGACTTCTTGAAGAAGTTTGTAGGAAAACATACTCCAAAGTGAAGGTCTCCCGCTATTTTGCAGGGGTTTCCTGCAGTCGCATTACAGCAATGGATGAGCTGAGCGATCTCACAACTCAACTGTGGTGCCATATTGTGGTGCTTACTGTAGAGGTTGCCACAGGTCGATGGCGTGCGCCGACAGACCATTGGCTCGTGCATGCCATGCATGCAGCGTCTGAACGTATCAGGGCATGCTTCGCATGCACCTGCTCCTGTTCCGACCGGCATTCAGAAAATGTGAGCCGCCCTTTAGGGAGCTGGAGCTGGAGCCGGAGCTGGTTCGGGGGTGGGAACGTATACAGGAATAGTTTCATCAGCGCCTTCGACATCTGCTTTCTTTGCTTCTTCTTCCGCCGCATCCTCATCGTCTGTCACCAACGCGTCGTCCAATCCATCGTCCGCGTCGGCAGTGTCAGGCGTAAGAATTGGAAATGTATAACTTTGAGTGAAAGCAATGGTGTCTGTTAATTTGGCTCCATTGAAGATTATTGCAACGGGTAATCGCGCAATTGACTGTGTAGTTACTCTGACAAATGGGCCTTGGTCCATTTGCGGTTTACCATCGGCATCTGGAAATATCTGGTATTCGAATTTGTTACCGTCGAGCAAAACTTTGGGGGATGTCACAACGCTGCCCGGACTCGAAGTGAACTGTTGCGCTACGACTGCAGCTGCAACTTTGGCATCGTTAGCCGTTGGTCGTTGTGCGGCGGCTCTGGTGGCCTCGCGACAGGCGCTGTCGTTGGACCAGGCGGCGAAGCAAAGGACGCCAACGTTAACGCTTATCAGAGCTGCCAGAACCGTGATGAAGCCCATTGCTGCCAGCTCAATTACGCCCAAGCCGCTGGCTCTTCTGGTGATATAATGTCGATTAATTGTCATTGATTAGTGCCAGTGTGCCGTGAGAGATTTGCTTTAACACATCTCGCAGAGTGGGTAGATCTGGCGCAAGATACATCTTGCTGCCATTGCCGCATGCTGCCACCATCGCTTGAAGAGGTTTCTTTCCCTTGGCATTTGCGTTTGCGGTCTGGAAGAAACCTATTGCAAACAATCGGATTCCCTTTTCGCCTGCAAGTTTTGCTGATGGCTTGGGACTGCCGGTTGTCGGACATCCATCAGTCAACAGGATGATTGTCTGAGCTACGTCGTCGCGGTGTTGGGGACCAGTAAGCATATTTATGGCCTCGACCATTCCACCTTTTGTGTCTGTTCCATAAAAGGTCAACGATGGATAAATGGCAGAAACGACTTTGTCCTTGTTGTGGTCCGTTTTGCTCAGATTGATGTGTGGATAAATATGACCGGCATAGGTTGAGTAGCTGTCCATCGCGTCGGCTCCTTCGGAGTTTCGTTTGCCGAAAGTTACAAGTCCTAGATGTGCATTGTCGCTGCCTTGAAGTTCGTTGACGAATTCGCTTATCGCCACTTTTTCTGACGCCAGCGGTTCAGAGCTTCGAAGCGCGACTTCTTGAAATTCGGCTTTATATCCGCTTTGCGGCGTGATCACACCGTTCAGCGGTCCGGTGTTGGTCTTGCTTGACTCAAAAATCTCCTGACTCTCTAGATTTCCGCGTTTTGCTTCCATAAGCGCGGCTAGTTTGAGCTCCGGCGTAGAATCTTTCACCGAGCTGAGCAAAGGAGTGTCGAGGTTTACCGTAAGCGGATTAGGCATGGCGGACTTACTTCCCAGGCGCCCGATGTGTGCAGGCGCTTTGCTCGCTCGGACGACTTTGTAGCTGACTTTGTTGGTTGTTGCATCGTACGTACGTTTGCCGATCACAGATTTTGTGGCATTGAGCATCGAATCTGAAATGTCTACGACCATTACAATGTCACCTTCTAGTCCGGTGTAGCCTGCCAGTGAATGGCTGCGGATCGGAACTGTGCCCAGCGATAAAAAATCAGCAAAGGCCGGCTGTGAGCCAAAGGCAGCCATAACCCTGATGCGGTTCTTGGCTTTGTCCAAAGTGACATCGAGCGTTGCATGGCCCTTCACTGGGCTATCGGTGTTTGTGGTTGTGGATAAAGTAGTGTGGGCGAGCTCAACTCCGGTCACCTGGTTGCGCTTGAAAAACTCGAGTGCCATGCTTTTGGCCGCTGTCAGCACTTCTGTATCAGTGCCTGAGCTGTTGGCAAGGATACTGGCTGCGGCCAGGGCGGCTGAGTCTGTGGCTGCGCGCAGCTGTTTCTGAGCAAGATTGACTCGAGCAATCTCAAACGCCAACAACCCGATTGGTAGCAGGATCGTCAGTGCGACAATAGCCACGACTAAACTGGTGATTCCTTGGCTTTTTCGGCTCAGTGATCGTGCAGGGGCGGGCATGGCTCTTCCTCAAAGCTTCATTTGGATAGTCCGGCTGGATGTTCACAGAATTGCTTGTAGGTAGCCTGAATGGGCATCGGCCCGGTTAGCCCCGGCACATCGCCGAAGAAATTTGTATTCACATTGATCAATGGATCGACTTGCCCTCTAACTGTTACCTCAAGCTGATAGATATAAGCTTTTTGATCCACTTTGGTCAGTGGGGCTGCAGTTCTAACTGGTGGGCTCGCCAGGTCTACGGGCGTGCCGATTATTAATACGTCGATGTCCGCATCCTCGAAGTGCACTCCACCGAGGCCATTCTTCCTGGTATTAATTGCGTCTCGTTTTGCGATGTTGACTGCCGATAACTCACCATTGGCACCGTTTGCCTTGAACGATGTGGCGGCAATTGCGCTGCGGACTGCATTCTGTGCGGCGGAGTGGACGTAGGCTGTGCGTCCAGCAATCACGGCCAGGTCCAACAGTGGCAAAACCATGAAAAATACGAACACCGCGATGCCGAATGGCAGTTCCATCAGGCTGGTACCAACCGAGGATCTCCTATCAAATGGACGAACTAAACGGTAATAGCGAAGGTTGGGCGACAAAGGAGCCCTCCTACATGTCGATTTCACCAATGGGATGCCGTGTTCATGTTATACCCGGATTTGCAGCAGGCTCAACCGGGGAAGTTCACTTGGCGAATTTTAAACCAATTAAAAAGCTTCTTGAACTTCATCCCGGGCAAGGAGTAGCTCGGTATTGGTGCATAGTTCAATCAGGTCTTGCGGAGCGTTGGGTGCCCGCAAAAACTGGCGGCAGATATCCACTGTTCGTCGTAAGCAACGAACAACGTCGCCTTCGTCGTAATCCGTCGCTTCCCGCATTTCATCCCAGGTAGCGCCATTTGCCCACATCTGTGTCAATCCGGATAGCACCGGACTGTAAGCAACGGGGATGTCGATATCGAACTCGCGCTGCAATCTGAAAACGCGCTTGGCGATTTTCTGAATGCGCGCCAAAGCCATGTCTACGGCAGGGTTTACTTTAATCTTCGCTGTAGTTTCTAAGCGAGATTCGTCGCTAATGATGGCTGTTAACACGGCCGCGAATTCGGAAGGCGTGAGGTCTTTGTACACCTCTTTGCTGAGCCCAACTTCGCATAAGAACAGTTCATTGGTGCCGCGAATGGCCGCTGCCATCTCACCCAGCTTGGTTGGCACATCGCCGTTGAGATAGCCTTGCAGTCGCAGGACATTCGCCAGCGATTCAAACAAAATCCAATTTCGCCCGAGTCCTCGCTGGATTCGTCTGTTCAGATCTTTGAGTTTCGCTTGGAGCGAACGGATTCGTTCGTCCTGACCGCCGCAGGGCTTTTGCACAGGACAATTGTGACAGGGCATGGCATAGGCATCGCTGAGATGTTTTTTTATCTCTCCGCGCATCGCGCTGAAGGCCTCTTCGGCACCACCGTCGGCAACAGCGGTTTTGTCCTGTTTGAGACCGCGCTCCATCTGCTTGTATTGCTTTTCTTTGATTCGATGTGACTCTAAGCGCTTGCGATAGAGCGGCAAATCACCAAGTTCGCCTGGACACATCGGTTTCTTTAAACGCTCGAGTTCAAGCTCCCACTCCATTTTTTGCACAAACCAGGGCTCTAGTTCTTTATTGATCGTGAACTGTCCGAAGCTTCGTTCGATGAGATCCTTTGCCTCTTCCAGAGTGTGTCTTTGCAGCAGGTTAAGAACCATGCCGTAGGAAGGAGTGAAGCGGCTCGTGAGTGGATCCGGCGGGGCAACTGCTACCTTGCCGGCATTCTCCACTGCTTCAAATGGATGGTGTAGGACGACAACGTGACCAACCTCATCCATGCCGCGCCGACCGGCCCGTCCGGACATCTGCAGGAATTCACTGGCAGTCAAAGGGCGGTGTCCATCGTCTGATCTTTTCGAAATGGCGCTGATGATTGTTGTACGCGCAGGCATATTGATCCCGGCCGCAAGAGTTTCCGTGGCGAATACAACCTTGATCAGTCCGCGCTGAAACAGCTTTTCGACAACGCCCTTCCAGCTCGGTAGCATCCCGGCATGGTGTACGCTCAGCCCTTCGAACAAGTAGGGTAGGTGTGGATGACTTTCCAGATTGGGATTTCCGGTGACCAGTTCTTTAACTGCAATTTTCAGTTCTGCGCGTTCTGCATCAGTAATCAAATTGGCGCCGCGCGCCTTGCGCATGGCTTCTTCGCAGCCTCGGCGAGAGAAAAGGAAGTAGATAGCAGGGAGCATATCGCGTTTTTGTAGTTCAGCTACAACATGCCGTGGATCTGGAATGTCTTGCATCCGCGCACCACGATTACCGCCTTTCTTGCCAAACTTTTGTTTGCCGCCGAAAATATTCTTGAGTTGCGGATTCAATCCCGGCATCGGCCCTTGATTGAGTAGCGGAAATAGCTTTTCGTGACCGAAATAATAAAAGCGCAGCGGTACTGGACGAAAGCCAGAATGGACAAGATTCGTCGGTCCGTGGGTCTGGTCTATCCACTCTGTTAGATCGCTGGCATTGGCGACTGTAGCCGATAGAGCGACCAATTGAATTTCCGGCGGGGAATAGATGATTGACTCTTCCCAGACGGTGCCGCGCTCTGTGTCGTTCATGTAATGGCACTCGTCGAGAATCACGAAGGCCACTTTGTGCAGGTTTCTATTCTTGTCGCCAAAGCTGGTGCCGTAGAGCATGTTGCGAAACACTTCTGTGGTCATAACCACAATTGGCGCGTCGCGATTGATGGAAATGTCGCCGGTTAACAGCCCGGCTGCATCTGCACCATATTTTTTCTGCAGATCGTGCAGTTTTTGGTTGGAAAGAGCTTTCAGTGGCGTTGTGTAGAAGCAGCGTTGGCCGCGTCTAATGGCCAGCTCAACTGCGTACTCAGCAATGACGGTTTTGCCCGAACCAGTCGGGGCGCAGACCACGACACTATTGCCTTCATCCAGATGACCGATGGCTTCCACCTGGAAGTCATCAAGCGGAAATGGGAACAGTTCGGAAAGATTAACTAGAGGTGCCTTCAGAGATTTCGAGCCTTATGAAGCCCGTGTATACGGGCGTGAGCTTCGTCGAAGTTATCATAACAAAGCTCCAAACCTCGTACGTTCCTTTTATAATAGGCTAGTTAGCAAAATAGTTGTTGCTGCATCAAATAGCGGGACGTGGCGCAGGGGTAGCGCGCACCCTTGGGGTGGGTGAGGCCGGAGGTTCGAATCCTCTCGTCCCGACCAAACAGCAAGCCGGATGGACCAGGTGCAAGCCTGGTCTTTCTTTTGAGAATTAGTTAGTAAGGCGTAACCAGGTCTAATTTGTCGCGTGTATTGCCACGCGAACATGACGGCGTCTGGTTTGCGCATCTTGTTTACGATTCGGGCAGGCGGCATCCTGACTGTGACGCATCACCATTTCAGGAACGTCCGGTTGAGCCAGGCGGTAATTGGTGAAGCATATCGGGTCGACTGTAGCTACATCCTTGAACCAAGGACTCAGATGTACGAATTCTCTAATTTTCAGTCTAAGCAGAGCTCTTAAGTGGTCATCCAACTTGTCGAGCGAAACTGGTGATTCATCTAAAGCACGTGTCATTGCGACATCTCCAGACTGCTGGCGTCTTTGAACAAAATTATATCTGTCTAGTAAGTCCTGAAAGCCTCTCGGCTGCCAGAATCGCTCGCAATCTTATCAGAGTCTCACAAGGGCTAAATACTGACAACCGGCAGCCCGAGCAGATTTAAGCTAGCTCATGCTGATCTATTTGATCTGCTTTGCCGGCGGCTCGCAAGCCGCCCCTCTATGGAACTTCAGCAGTGGGCGCTTTGCAACAAGCACCTGTGGAGCAACATTGGAAAGTTGTCGTCTATTCTTCAGAGGGAAAGGAAAGCAGCATCATGGAAAAAGAAGGTATTGTCAGCCAGGTTCAGTTCCGAGCCGGTCGAGCCACTCTGGCAGGCACTTTGAGTGTACCTGCCAATGCAACATCGATCGTCATCTTTGCTCATGGCAGCGGAAGCGGTCGCTTCAGTCCGAGGAATGTGCATGTGGCAGAGTTGCTGAATAGAGCTGGCTTCGCCACTCTCCTTTTCGATCTATTGACTAAGCAAGAGGAACTCATAGACAGGCTCACATCCCACCTGCGATTTGACATTTCACTGCTGTCCGATAGACTTCTGGCGGCCACTGCATGGGTTATTCAACAAGAACAAACAAAGTTGATGCGCATAGGTTATTTTGGCGCCAGTACAGGCGCGGCCGCTGCTTTGGCTGCCGCTGTAGAATTGCCGCGGGCAGTAGGCGCTGTTGTCAGTCGTGGTGGCAGACCAGACTTGGCTGCTGATGCACTGCTTCATGTGATGGCGCCGACTTTGCTAATTGCCGGAGGAAATGATCCGCGGGTTATTGAAATGAATCGCAGTGCGCTTTCTGCGATGCGCAGCATAAAGAAGTTAGAAATTATTCCGGACGCCGGTCACTTGTTTGAGGAAGCTGGCGCACTGGATGTGGTGGCACAACTAGCCGTTGATTGGTTCACAACACATTTGATCTGGTCTGCCGGTAAGCAGGCATCAACAGCTAGTTGAGTGTTGGGTGCGCAGGCATACTGCCGCCCCTACGTCCGACGAAGCACCCAATCAGCGAGAAACAGCACCGCGCAGGACGCGCTCCATTTCTCCAGGATATTGCGCATACGCACGCGCAGTATCCGCGTCGATTAGACCTTCTCGATACGTGTTGTAGATGGCGCCGTCCATGGTTTGCATCCCGTCATAAGCACCGTGCTTAATTAACTCTAGCAATGAATCAATGTCTCCGCGCAAGATGGCCTCTTGTACTGTAGGAGTGTTGATCAGGATCTCGTTGACGGCCAATCGACCACCGCTCAAAAGTGGTATCAACTGTTGCGCGATAACGGCTCGCAGTGTGTTGGCCAGCTGAATGCGAATGGCATCTTGGACGTCTGGTTTGAACGCGCCAAGAATACGTTGAATGGTTTTTGGTGCTGACATGGTATGCAGTGTGGACAACACCAGGTGTCCGGTTTCGGCGGCCCGCAATGCCATCGAGATCGTTTCAGCATCGCGCATTTCACCGATTAGCAAAATGTTCGGATCTGCACGCAGTGCACCGCGCAGAGCATTGCTAAAGCTCTTTGTAGTAAATCCAACTTCTCGCTGTGTGATGATGCATCGTTTTGGCGCGTGGACGAATTCAACAGGGTCTTCCATCGTGTAAATGTGCAGCGGATCGCGCATGTTGATTGCGTTGACCATCGCTGCCAGAGTTGTCGATTTGCCCGAGCCGGTAACACCTGTTACCAGGATCAAGCCGGCGCGATTAGTGGTTAGGTCCTCGATAACCGGAGGAAGACCTAACTCGGATACGGAGGGCATGTCAATGGGAACGATGCGCATTGCGCAACCGATAGATTCTGTATCCAGGTATAAGTTGATCCGAACTCTGGCTTTGTCAGAGAACATCAACGCTGCATCCAGCTCCAAGTTTTCTTCGAACAGCTGTTGTTGCCGTGGTGTCAAAATACCCATGAGCATCGTCCGCAATGTCTCAACGTCAAATATCGGCAAATGCGGCACAGACCGTATCAGACCATCGATTCGAAAGACAGGTGGCATATTCGCTTTGAAGTGGATATCCGAAGCTTTGTATTCAAGCGCCAGATCAAGGATCTCGTCCAACGAGATCCGCATGCCAGTATCCATGTCTTCCTCCTAAAAGATTTCTGTGAACAGTATCTCTTTCAAGCTTTTCATGGCTGTCTTAAGAGTACGCGAAACGCCCATTTCTGAAAGACCTAGCAATTGCGCGGTTTCTTTCTGTGTCAGATCATAGAAATAGACAAACTCAATAATCTGTCGAGTCTTTTCCCCGAGGTTGTGCAACGCTTGGGCCAGGACTTCCCGTTCTTCTGAAAAGCTCAATTCGTCTAACTGCTTGCGATCTGCAACCGTATCGCATAACGCACGGGTCTCTTCTCGACCTTCCGCCGGCTCTGTTGCATCAAGCGATTCGTAACGCATGCAATTTTCCCAGGAGGAAAGTGCCTCGCGTACTTCCGCTGCTGAAAATCCTGTTCGTTGGGAAATTTCCTCTGGCGTCGGCGAGTGCTCCAACTCTTGTGTCAGAGTCTCCTCAGCCTGGCTTATCTTAGTACTTATCTCGTTCAATCTTCGCGGAACTTGGACCAGCGACGAATGATCGCGCAGGTAGTGGCGAATTTCACCCTTGATATAGAACATCGCGAATGTCTTGAAACTTGCTTTCTGCTCACGATTGGGGTCATACGCCTTGGTCGCTTTGAGCAAACCGACGCAGCCAACTTGCAGTAGATCTTCGAAGAACTCCGGATTCACACGACTATAGCGTTTTGCTATCTGGCGAACTAGCGGCAAGTACCCTTTAACGAGTTGGTCTGTATCCAACTCTTGGCACACCGCTGAGGCCTGTCCTGATTTTTTCAAAATGCGGGATCCCTTGAGAGGTCTTTATGGCGCTTGCTGTATTGTTCCCAAGAGGGGGATAAGTTAAACGACCGTAATAAACCTTGAAAACATCCTATTTTAGGACAGGAAGCCAGTTTGCATGGTCAGAAATTACAAGAATCCAGCCTCCACAGACATTAACACTTTTGTTTCTCTATGGATATCGCCTAGAATTAGACAGTGTGACCTTTTCCGGCGGGCTTCAAGGTGGCCCCATTGCTCTCTGGAGTGAATTTGAGACATCCGCTGCTTAGACCTATACGAAAAGTCTTGGTGCTAATCCATCATTTATGGAGCCGCATCTCAACGCAAAAGCGCCTGCTCTTGCTTGGATTGGTTTCCATATCAGCTCTGGTAACCTTCACCGCTTGGATTTTGGTCAGTCACGCACAAGCTGTAAAATCCCGCTCGGTCAATCAATTCGGTATCGCGCTGGCACAAGCGCTGGCGCGTGGCGGCGCGGAATCACTATGCGCCGGCAAGAATCTTGAGGGCTTTAAGTACTACATCCTGGCCGAAATGCAGCAGACGCCATCTATTGCCTACATCGTCTATTGCAATAAAGATGGGAAGCCGTTGCTGGACAGCAATGAGTTCGCCCCCAAAAAGGGGCAGGAAAAGGTCTACCGCATATGGAACGAGCACAAAGAACTTGCTGGTCGAGACGAGCCTGGAGTCTATGCTAGTCCACCGGGCTTCCAGGACATCATAAATATAGTTGTCCCGATGCGCAGGAATAACGACGACGTCGGCGTCTGTTGGGTCGGCTTAGATGAATACGCATTCACTATCTTCGGTACGCCCCGGGAGACGAAAGTCTTCCTGTTGGCCATTTTTGGCTTGGTTTGGTTCCTTGGAGCCCTTTGCCTGGCGGTCAACTACTCACTGATCAATCGACCGCTCAAAGCTCTTTCCGGAGGTGCCAGCCAAATTGCCGCCGGCAGGTTCGGGCACCAGATACCTGGCCAGAGTGCAGGGCGAGAAATCGATCAGGTGGTTAGCGCATTCAACTATATGTCTAAGCGACTACAGCAATATGACAAACAGAACGTTGATACGCTGATGGCTGAGCGCAATAAATATATTTCGGAACGTAATAAGTTAGAGCTCGTTCTTATGTCTATTGCAGACGGCGTAGTTGTATGCGATCGAGACAACAAAGTACAAATCGTTAACGCCGCAGCTACACAGCTTTTCGACAAGGAAGCTAAAGACATGCTCGGCAAACCGCTGGTGTTTTGTACCGACGGACCGGATAGCCCGCAGATTTGCCAGATAATCCAGGTATTTGCCGACACTGTGTCTCCCGGCAGTCTGGGCCCGGTGGTTCAGCAAATAACGCTGGGCGAACGAACGACCAGATTGCACATAGCGCCAATTTCCTTGAACAAGGAATTTCTCGGTTCCGTCATGATCATGCACGACAT
>JADYXS010000400.1 GCA_021772155.1 Candidatus Obscuribacter sp. | reverse complement strand
GATAGCTTGGGTCCACTACCAAGTGGACTCATATCCTCGTGGTCTATTTTCCTGAAGGGTCCCTGAAATTGGTAGTTGACGAAAACCCGGGTATCTCCCTGGGCTAGAACGAGTTTGCCCGCACCAAGAAATGGCAAGCTGGCAAGCCCGGCGGCCTGGATGAATGTTCGTCTTTGCATGTTGTCTTTCAGAAGTTAAGTTTGCATGGTATCCGGATTTGATCACAGGTGTGAGCCTGAAATCCAGAGTTGTGAGGAAGTCGGATGTTAGGCGCTTACTTAGCGCCGAACAGGACCACCAGGTGAGGGTACCGGCGGTCCGACGTAGCGGAAAACGGCCTTCACTTTTGCCCACGTGTTCGCAGTGACCTTGATGGTTTCGCTGTAGGTGAAGTTCTTGCCGTTTTGCGATTGCAACTTGTACTCGCCGGCAGCAAGGTTGAGCGAGAACTTGCCGTCCTTGTCTGTCTTGGCGCGAGCTACTTCCTTGCCTGTCTTGGCATCGGTGGCGATGATTTCGACACCCGCAACCGGGCTGGGAGGAACGGGGAATGTCGGGGGGTTGCCGAAGACCGGATACTGGAGTGTCTCGCCGGAAACGCCGGAGCCGCTGACGGCGCCTTTGGCGTTACCCGGAGGCGCGCTGGGCGGGAGCGGTCCGTTGCCGTCGTGCTTGAAGTTCGACTTCAGATTGACCCACTTACTGGCGAGCACCTTCACATCTTGGCTGTAAGTCCAATTCGAGCCGTACTTCGCTTCGAGTTTGTAGTTGCCTTTGGGCAGTGCGAGCCTGTACTTGCCGTCCTTGTCCGTCTTTGCGCGAGCGATTTCCTTACCGGTAACCGCGTCCTTGGCAATGATGTCAATGCCGGCAATGGGCACACTGGGCACCGGCTTTAGCGGTACGATGCCTTGGAGCACATGATGTAGAGCCTGCCCATCAACACCGGAGTTGACGACAACGGCTTGCTTTGGGCATCGGGGGCAATCTGCGTTGGTGGTCTGCGCCAATATCGTGAGTGCAAAGGCGCTCAGGCACACGATGGCGAATTTCTTTGACATGATCTCTCCTCTGAGCTTCTTCCTACACACGCGCCTGGGGCTCTTCAACAGAGTCCACAAGTGGAGACGCTGCTTTCCGGACCATTGTTGAACAATCTGCAAGGGCAGGATGAAACGGCATGCGACTGGGCGTTGGATATCGTTGGGGTTTGGGATCTGTAGGTAGAAAAAGAAGCTTGATCTCGACCTTACTAAACAAGACTGCGCGAGGTCTCACTAAAGGGCTCTATGAAGGCAGTTTTAGGCTGCCGCAGCTGTGCTAGCGCTAGCTCAGGTTGTCATTTTCGGAGTTTGAATTGTCACGCGGAGCGGTTAACTCCAAGACTCGTGTAAGTGCTCGGCGAGGACAGGATGGCGCCCCGTGCGCCTTTGATTATCTATTGTATGCGGTCGTAGAGGCTGTACTAAGTAAAACAAACCTGAGAAGCAGCGAAAGACCCTCATAGGGCCTTTCGATGCGTCACAAACCAGGCGTTACGGTTGGAGGATGTGTGCGGCGGCGACCGGCGCTGAAGTTGCACCGGTCGCATTTGACGGTTACGGCGTGAAAGTTTCGTTCCTGCGGATTACGCAGTTGGGCTGGTCGTCGTTGACGGAGTCGGGAAGGCTTCCGCGAGCTGTTCGGCCGCCTGGATGGCTTCTGCGTCAAGCCGTTGCAGAACGTCGGTTGCGAAGTTCGCTCCGAGCATGCTGTCTTTCGCGGCGTTCAAGCCGACGAAGGTGTCGCAAGCCAGGGAGAAGGCGCGCTGAGCGCTGACCAGTGCGAGCAGTTCTCCGTAGTTGAACACCGGATGCACCTGACGTGTCATGTCCGGCTTGTAGTCCGGGTCGTCGACGGCCAGAGCGGTGAGCAGTTCCGCCATTCGGCGAGTGGTTTCGACGAACCGAAGCGCGTGCTGGGCGGAGTAGGCCGCCAGCTGACGGATCCAGTTGTGCTCCTGCGCGGTGACGGTGCCGTGGCGAGCCTTCTCTGCCAGTGCCAGCGCAATGTTCAGGGTGACGGTCGGCAGGTGGCGCATGGAAGGCAGGTCGGATGCAAGCAGCTCGTACTCTGCGGCCAGTTCGTCGGTGCCCATTTGATCGACCGGGGTGCGTTGTGTCATAGAGAGCCCTCTGAGGTTCGAATCGGTGGAAAGGATACCTACGTTGACGCCCATCGCAACCGGAATCGTTGCTTGAAAGCGTTTTGCTGTGGTGGGGAGCAGCTGTGAGGTTGAAATTCCGATGATATTGAAGGCGAAAACGTAGATGCCACACCCTAGTAGGGATACAGGCGAATTTGCCGAACACGTTTAGCATGGTTGCGGCAGGTGTGGGGGAAACCCCCACGCAGGACCCAGCGGATCTCGACGAAGTTCGTAATTTATTCATAAATGCTTGGAGCGCAGCGCGGATGGCGGCGCTCTCTGTAGAAACAGTATTAGGCCAACGCCTCGAATCTCTCGACGTAGAGCTCGAAGTAGGATCGCGCTTCTTGTTGAGAGTAGCTGTGGTGCCGCCGGTGGTGCCTATGTGAGCAAAAAAAGTGAAGTGTGCCCGCAGAATCATGCCCGGTTCGGCACGTGATTCTGCGGGCACACTCCAGGCTCACGGCTTTGTGCAGGCATTTGCGGCCGCCACACGCTCGAAGAACTTCGCTGCGGCGGTCTGAAGCTGGTCCAGGTTGCCGAAGCGGAAGTCGAGATCGCGGCAAATTGCTGCTCCGGAGCCGAGGAGCTTTGCTTCAAAGTGCCATGCACAGCCCTTTGACGTCAACGACTCGAAGCAAGTATGTTGTGCCGCGGATCTCATGGGTGACGTCGCCGTCGAAGTAAACATCGGCGTGTGCGGTGGTGGTATCGGCGCACTGCCCTTGTTCGACGATGGGACGGATGTTTTTATCCGTGTAAGACATAGTTCTCTCCTTTCGTTTGTGATTTGATGCATTCTCTGGCGCAGTCCATCCTGAAACTGGAGCGCGAACTAGGACATTTCTAAGCAACCGTCCTTGGAAATTGACAGTTGGACAAGCCCCTCGGCCACCCGTGGATTGAGAATGCGCATGGTGTCTATTTGGCGTCCCTCTAATGATCCGGGGACCTCACTTCTCTTCCAGTAGGTTTCGTACGACACCAGAAGAATGATCAACCGGTCTTCTTCTGGCACGCCAGCCCAGATAGCCTGTGCCACTTGTTCCGCTGCTTGCTCGTACCTTGCCTGCCAACCCGGGATGTAGTCGAGGAGTGGATGCCGTCGGTCGGCAGCTGCCACCTTCTTTGGGGTGCATACAGCCACTTTCGCTTCCTGTTGCAGCTTGGCTGCTGCCGAAAGCTTGTCGGCAGTTTCGCGCCGGTGGCACTTGCCTCCAATACTGAAGTAGTAAGTGACCCCTCGCGCAAACTCGGGCCACGTGCAACCTGAGCACCAGTCACAGGGGCAAAATAATCGTCTTGTGCAAAGTAAGCTGCGGCAGTAACTCATTGCTGAACAACCGGGAGGCACTCACCTCTTCCCTAAATCAGTGCTTCGAACTCCTCAAGATAGCGTTCGAAGGAGTTTAGCGCTTGTTGGATCGGTGACGGAGTTGATAGATCGACTCCTGCATCTTTCAGCGTTTCGTCGTCCATATCAGAATCTAAGTTGAAGGCCGCGATGGCGGTATTGGATGTTCTGCTAACCTACACTGAGTACCCTTTGGAAAACCGAATCTGAGAGACAGAGCAGTGAGTATGCCGACGAATTTGCAGGTGCTTGTTGTGACGAGCATTATGTTGTGTCCCTTGCTACTTGCAAATGCCGCAGACCCTGTGAAACAGCCGAATGAGGTATTTCCATCTAAGTCAGGTGGTATCAACCCTGGCGAGTTAGCAACAACGAAAAAAGTACCGGTCGGTTCCGAGCAACCGGCAGAGAAACTCCTGAATGGCTACGTCGACCGGGTAGTAGCCAAATGCAAGGAAAAAGCTTACGGGAATCCTGCTACTGATTCGATGAATTTCAGAGTTGTAGTTGAGGTGTCGCTTGACCAGGCGGGCAACCTAACTGCAGTGAAATTGGCGGAGCCCTGCGCAAGCGCCAGAGTGAACGATGCCATATTGTCTGGGGTGAGAATAGCAGCGCCATTCGGCACATTGCCCGTGAGCATGCCAGAAGGCGTGAGAATCGGTCTCACTTTCGATCGCAAGTTCCAAAGTGGAAAAGCCGCTTCCGTGTCTTTTAGCACCCGGGTGTCGGGCAGGAAGAAATACGTGGTGAAACCTTTTGATGAAGAGATTTCGCACGAATTGGTAATGCAAACTGGAGAGATGCCACCATACAAGCTGTATATGGAGCTTGTTGATAACAGTCCCGTTCTAATCAGGCTTTCGACCGAAGCGAAAGTCCTTTTGAGCAAGTCTCTGCCTCGTTGGCAGGGTCTTTGCGAACCTCACTACGATATCCTCGACCCGCTGAAGAACGGTACCTGCAATGATAATCCGGTAGCCACCGACATTGATGGCGATGGTTTACCAGAACTAGTAATAGCGGAAAACGGCGAAGCGGGTGGACATCCTCCATTGAAGGTTAGTATCTACCGCTTGGATGGCAGTCCCTCGCTGAAGAAAACCTACGAGAATGACGTCATTGAGCCGAGCTTCAAGGATGTGGACAAAGACGGCAAGTTAGAAATTCTTGTTGGAGACGATACCGTTGCCTACTGGCAAGGTTCGGCCGGCTTTCAGTCTGTTTATCCCAAAATCGCTCTTGCCTTTGACGGCAAAACCTACCAGGCATCCGCCATGCTCACCAAAACGCCGACAACATCGATGTCGGAACAAAACAAGCTCTATGCCTCGTTAACCAAGGAACTCGCGGCATACGGACAGGCAGGGGGGCCGAACTGCAAGGTAATCTCGCCAGCGATTTGGAACCGGTTCATAGAACTTATATACACCGGCAACGCGGAATGCGCTAAGTCCCTGTTATCCAGGCTGTATCCCGGAGCGGTAAAACTAACATCCGTCACGACCGAACCAGGCACGCCGATAGCTGCTGATGCTGTTCGGATGACCAAGGCGACCTTCTGGTCGATGCTCTGCTCTCAAGTCAAGAAAAGCAAGTACGCTGCTGTGCTGGCCGCCATGAATTCCGGACTGGAAACACCGCCACAGTGATTCATATCCGAAGTTCGGCATATTACCGCAAGACAACACAGCGAATTAGACGCACACCTTTTGGCCGCATCCTTGAGAAATTCGAAGTAAAGACAGGACTAGATCAGCGTCTCAAATTCGTCGAGGTAGCGTTCGAAGGCGTCTAGGGCTTGTTGGATCGGTGCAGGAGTGGACAGATCGACTCCTGCGTCTTTCAACAAGTTGATGCTGTAGTCGGATGAACCGGAGGACAGAAAGCGCAGGTAGCGCTTGATCGCCGGCTCGCCTTCGGTGATGATTTGGTGCGCAAGCGCAGTCGCCGCCGAAATCCCCGTGCTGTATTGATATACGTAGAACGGAGAGTAGAAGTGCGGAATGCGTGCCCACTCCATGCTGATGATGTCGTCCACCTTGCAGACCGGACCATAGAATTGGTCGTTGATCGCTTTGAAGATTGTGCACAACTGATCAGGTGTTAAAGCCTCGCCTGCTTCTGCTTTGGCGTGAGCCTCTTTCTCGAATTGAGCGAACAGCGCCTGCCGATACAAGGTGGTGCGGAAGCCCTCAAGCGCGTCGTTGATCACGAGCTTGCGGATCTGCTTGTCTTCAATGGTTTGAAGCAAGTGGTGGCGAAGCAGCGTTTCATTGCAAATTGAGGCGACTTCTGCAACGAAGAGCGTGTAGTCCGCGTAAGGGTATGGCTGGTTCTTGCGCGTGAAGAAGGAGTGCATCGAATGACCGGCTTCATGCGCAAGCGTGAACATGCTGTCCATCGTGTCTTGCCAATTCATTAACATGAACGGGTTTGTGCCGTAACTGCCCCAAGAGTAAGCTCCAGAGCGCTTGCCAACGTTTTCAAGGACGTCAACCCAGCGTGAATCAAATCCACCGCGCAATGAGTTTACATACTCTGAACCAAGTGGTGCCAGCGCCTTGAGGATGATTTCCTGCGCTTCTTCATAGGTCACTTTGTATTCTGCTTCAGCGACGATCGGCACATAGAGATCGTACATGTGCAGTTCATCAACTCCGAGAACCCGCTTGCGCAGCTCAAGATAGCGATGGAGCTTCGGAAGATTGGAATGAACAGTATCCAATAAATTTGAATAGACACTTACTGGAACGTTGATGCCGTCAAGTGCCGCTTCAATCGAGCTGTGGTAGTTGCGGGAGCGGGCACTAAAAATGTCCGCCTTTACCTGCGCTCCATAGAGCGCGCCAAAGGTGTTTCGGAACTTGCTATAACTTCCAAGCATGCCTTCAAAGCCGCGTTGTCGTTCTCCACGGTCGCGACTGTCGAGAAAGCGAGAGCGGTAATTGCCTTGTGTGAGCTCGATCTCGTTGCCATTCTTGTCGAGGATTTTCGGCAATTCCATGTCAGCTTCAGTGAACTGTTCATAGATTTTGTCGGGACCGCCGCAAACTTCGGCTGCCTGCGCGAGGAGCGCTTCGACTTCCGCGTTGCGCACATGAGGGCGACGACGATTCAACTCATCCAGTTTGGTTTTGTAGAGTTGCAACGCCGGAGTATCGCTGAGAAACTTCTTCAACTGTGGCTCGGGAATTGCCAGGATTTCAGGGGTCATGAATGAAGCTGCGGCGTTCAATTCATTGTTCAAAGTTCCCACGCGATCAGCCAGCGCTTGATACGTCGAAACGGTTGTATCTTCATGCAAGCGCATGTTGGCGTACACATAGAGACGACCGAGGATTTGGCTGGCTTCATCGCTTAAGTTAAATGCTTGCAGCAGCACTGCGCCAGAGTCATTCAAGCGGCCCTTGTAGGTCTCAACACTTGGGATCATGGACTTTACCTTGAGGAAATCAGCTTCCCATAAGGCGTTGTCAGAATAAATCGTGTTCAAGTCCCACTTGAGGTTTTCTGGAACTTCGGTGCGGGTCGGCGTTTTGGCTGGTGTTGCACTTGTTGCAGCAATAGACATTTTGTCTCCTTTATCTCCATTGGACCGCGTTGTGTCCATCCAGACACGCGGGCTAAGCCAGAGCTAACAAGGCTGAGGTTCCCTTGGGGGAAGGGCGCTCAATGCCGATATTGGTTGGCCTCGTTCGTAGACTGGTAATCATGGAATTGTATTAGAACAAGTCTTGGCCGTGTTAACAAACATTTTTGCGGACGGTTTTACGGCTGCCAGCGCCGGCTTCCCGGTGGCGCATGGCGCCACCCCTACCAATTGCCGGCGCTTCCGGGAGCGAAGCGAGGTGTTAACTGTTAGCGTCGGTTCGTGACAACCGCCAGGTTTCGCGCGTTCTTGTGCGCCTTGGTCAGCGGTATAAATGCTGTGCTAGCTTTGCAAAACACGTTCTTAGAAACTCTCTCAGAATGGCGATATCAAGTGTTGTTCGGGTGCGTATTAATATGTAAACCCAATACGTATTCCGTAATTACTTCTCTCGCAAGTCAAAACCCCCCGCGAAAGACACTCTTAGTGCTAACAACTTATGCAGCCGCGCTGTGTGTTGTTGCACCGTTACGGATTTTTGATTCATTTTCGAAAGGAGAATCGCATGGACTTCTTCAAGAAGCCTGCTGTGATTGTCGGTGGTCTGATCGTGCTTGCCCTACTTGTTGGGGTGTTCACCGTAATCGGAACCTACACCGGCATTCGCAATGATGGTCGCACGCAGGAGCTGGCGCTCACCAAGCAGTTCAAAGACACTCAGGTCGGTTACGGGCAATTTCGCACGTCAATCCACGACCAGCTCAGCATTGCACGCGAAAAGCGTGACGCAATGGACAAGATTCTGGTCGACGCCATCACCGGCCGTTACGACAAGAAGAACGGCAACAACGAAGTCGACAAGCAGGCGGTTTTTTCCGCAATTGTCGAAGCCTATCCGAATTTGAGTGGGCTCGACATCTACGATCGCATCATCGTGCAGATCCAGGCCGGCCGAGAGGCTTTCGCCAAGGATCAAGAGCAGATGCAGGACATGATTCGTTCCTACAACCAGTGGCGGACCACTGGCAGCTTTGTGCATCCGACCTTCGTGGATTGGGCGGGATTTCCCTCCGATTCACTCGAAGCGCGCATCGGCGACAAGGTCTATCGCGGTCAAGAAGCGCTGGACAAGATGTCTCAGATCATCGTTGGTTCGGACACGAGCCAGATTTTTGACTCCGGTACCGACAAGCCGCTAGGCAAGTAACCCGAGAGGAGCTACATGGTCACGCTAATTTTTCTCGCATCACTGCTCGTTATTGCAATCGGGCTGGTGGCGAAGTATGTGCTTGATCGGAGGCAATCAGAGTACCGCATCACCTTGCAGGAGTTCGGCATCGCTGCGGCCGTCATGCTTGCCATCGTCATTCCCACGACGTCATGGCTTGGCACAAAGATGGCCTTCGATAACGCCGTTACCTACGAGGAGTTTTGGAGCGGATACGAGATTGATGCCGTCTGGATCAGGACTCAATGCGCTCGGGATGGTGACTGTATTCGGGAATACGACTGCGACCCTTATCAGGTCTACGTCGTTGACCGGAGTGCGTACACCGATTCCGATGGAAACTTCCACCCGGAACAGGGGCACTACGAGACTCGCTATCACGATTGTCCCTATACCACGGAAGAGTGGACCTTCAAGGTTCGCACCACCCTTGGTGACTACATCATCGCCAGTAACAACTTGCCGACCGACCCGGATAATCACCGCTGGCGTTCCGGCAAGCGCGTACCGAACAATTTTCCGTCCGGTGTGCCGCAGTTCTGGCAGGACGTAAAGGACAGGCTGGGAAAAAATCAGCCGGGTCCGGTGACTGCACGGCGGGATTACAGTAACTACATCCTCGCTTCGCAGCATACGATTCTGAAGAAGTATTCGGCGGACATTCAACGCTACCAGCAGCAAGGTTTGCTGCCCAAGGTGAGCGCCAACATCCACGATCACTACTTCGCCGACCGGGTGTACTTCGTTGGTACGAAGCCGCCGGGTAACTGGCAGTCGTTCTCGAACTACTTCGGGGGCGCGTTCGGACTGGATTTGCAGGGGGATCTGCATCTGGTTATCGTAGACGCGAACAAGGTCAATAATCCCGACAACTACACCGGCGCGCTGGCTGCTTACTGGCAGTCAACTGAGTTCGGTCGAGATGCTTTGTCGAAGAACGCTCTGGTTGTCGTGCTTGGCACCACTGACGGTACTACCGTTGCCTGGGCGCGGGGCATCACTGGCATGCCGAAAGGCAACGAGGCGTTGCTGATCGACATCCGCGACAAACTCCCTGGCACCAAGCTCACTCCGGAAGCCATCTACGGTCCGCCGACAGGCGAGCTGTATGTTGACCCGGCGAGCAAGGAAGTGAAAGTTCGTATTCACCATTCGCAGGGCGCACTCGACACCCTTGTCTGGGGCAACAACAAGTTCCAGCGGGTGAAGATGACCGATTACGAGTACCTGTCACATGAGATCGAGCCCACTGCCGGACAGCAGGCGCTCATCATCCTCATCTCCGTTCTGTTCGGTTGTATCGCCTGGGGCATCTGTATTTACTATGGCCCGACGATGTACCGCCGATTTGGCCGTCGTTTCTAACGTCGGTCTGACCACAACTTTTAGAAGGGTAAAACCCATGAAAAAGCTCGCCATCTTCGGCGGCATCGCCGCTGTGCTGGTCATCTTCGCTCTGTACGCGATCAGCACTTTCACCTCGCTCAGGAATGACGGTCGCCGGCAAGAGCTGGCTTTGACCGCCAAGTACAACTCGATGCAGGCTGGCTACGGTCAGTTCCGCACCTCGTTCTACGACCAGATTGGTATCGTCCGCGAAAAGCGCGATGCCATGGACAAGATTCTCGTCGATGCGGTCTCCGGTCGCTACGACAAGGGCAGCAGCACCAGCGTTGATAGCGGCAAGCTGTTCAGCGCCATCCAGGAAGCATATCCCGACCTTAAGGGCCTGGATATCTACGACAAGATCCTGGTGTTCATCCAGCAGGGGCGCGAGAAGTTCACACAGGACCAGCAGCAAATGCAAGGTATGGTCCAGTCCTACAACGAGTGGCGCACCACCGGCAGTTTCCTGCATCCGATGTTGGCCGGTTGGCTGTTCCCGAGCGATTCGCTCGAGGCACGCACCGGCGACCACGTCGCGCGCGGGCAGGATGCGCTCGACAAGATGTCTCGCGTGATCGTTGGCAGTGACACTTCGGAAATCTTCAACTCTGGCGAGGACAAGCCCCTCGACCTGAGTGAACCGAAGAAGTAACTAGGCTTTTGCCCGTCGAAAGGGGTGCACCACATTCGGTGCACCCCTGGTTTGCGGCGTCATTTTTTCGCAGTTTGCGAGGAAGGCGGTAACTGTGGACATTGTTTGCATTCTATTCGTTGCCGCCTTCGTCGCGGCTGTCGGTATGTTGGCCTGGTCGCTTTCGCGATTGTTTGAACGGACATCTGCCCAGCCGACAGTTGATGCCCCGTTAGACCCCTGCGATTCAGCCATGCTGGAAAAGCTGGAGAAGGCTCACTTCAACTACTTCGTGGCATTCTCGGATCCGAACACCGGCTTGACTTTGGACCGTTCAAGTACGTCGCCCAGCAGTGTTGCGGGCGTTGGATTCTCCTTGAGTGTCCATCTGGCAGCAGCTGAACGCGGCTGGATCACCAGAGATGAATCGGCTGATTACACCCTCAAGGTTTTGCGCACCTTGTGGAACGCACCACAAGGTGACGCTCAGTCCGGTACATCCGGCTACAAGGGTTTCTTCTATCACTTCATCAATCCCAAAGATGCAACCCGTGCGCGCGACTGCGAGCTGTCGACCGTTGACACTGCCCTGTTGATGGCTGGCGTGCTGTCTTCAGCGGTTTATTTTGATGGGAACGATATGAAAGCCCAGGAGATTCGCGGCCTGTCGAAAAAGCTCTATGAGCGAGTCGACTGGAACTGGGCCATGTGCGGAAAAGAGCACATGTCGATGGGGTGGTATCCCGACAAGGGCTTCATTGAGCATACCTGGCGCGGCTACAATGAAGCGATGCTGCTGTTGGTGCTGGGTTTGGCTTCGCCAACTCATCCAATCCCTCCGCAATCGTGGAAAGCCTTCACAAGTAGCTATGATTTTCAAACGAGCAACGGTAAGCCGTATGTTGCCTTTGGTCCCTTGTTTGGACATCAGTTTTCTCACGCGTGGATCGACTTTCGCAACATCAAGGACGAAGTAAATCGTAAGCATGGCTTTGACTACTTTGAGAATTCTCAACGTGCGGTGCGAGCGCAATACGACTACGCATTGCAAAATCCCCTTCATTGGTTTCGTTCTGATTCGATGAACTGGGGGTTGACTGCTTGTGACGGACCGGGACTTGTGACAAAGGCTGTTCTTGGACGAACTGTCTCGTTTGACGGTTACCGAGCGCGCGGTGCGCCGAGCGATTTTGATGACGGGACGATAGCACCAACAGCGGTGGCGTCATCTTTGCCATTCGAACCCGATTTGGTGATGCGCACTCTTCGCCATTGGACGTTCGATCGTCCCGAATTGTGGTCTGAGCACGGATTCAAGG
>JADYXS010000044.1 GCA_021772155.1 Candidatus Obscuribacter sp. | reverse complement strand
GCTGTAGCTACAGTGCGCTCAGTTTGAGCCGCGGCGGAAGCAGTGTGTTCCAGTTGAGCAGCGGCGGCGACAGTGCGGTCCGCTTGAGCAGTAGCTGCTACAGTGCGCTCAGTTTGGACGGCTGACAAAACATTGCGGTCTGCTTGAGGAGCGACAGTGGATTTTTCTACGCTCGGAGCGACGACGGTTTGCTTGGCTACAACAGGGGCAACGGTTTCTTTGTTGAGCTGGGCTGCTGTTGCTGGTGGAGCTGGCGTGAAAATGGCAGCCAGTTGTGCTGGTGGCAGAGCGCGCAGAGCCGTCACAGCAGCGGCTGCATCCGGTGCCTTTTGCACTGCGTTGAAAGCTTCTTTATTGGCTTCCAGATTCCTTAGAACTTGAGCTCCGGTGACTTCACGGTTAGGGCTAGCTGTGACCAACGCATTGGTCTTGTCCATTCCGGCTTGCAATCGCAGACTTGGGCTTGTGCCAGGAGTGGCAAGTCTGACTGCGCGGTCGACGTCAACTACTTGAAGTGTTTGACCGGCGGCAGGTTTGCTGCCATAAAGATTGCTGTACAAAGCGGTGGCGCCTTGCGCGTAAGTCGTGGCTACAGTCCCGTCGGCCGATCTATAGGACTTGAGGGCGGCGGCACCAACCATTGGGTCATCGCCACCGGCAGCTCTTGTTACTGCTGCCATTTGCCGGACGCTGCCGTCTGTGGTGGCATCTGCTGCTGCGCGAATCTGTTGAACGCCGTCAGCAACCTTGCCTCCGCCTATAAAGGCGACTGTTACTCGACCTTGACTAAAATCGTTATCCTTACCGTAAGCAGAAACGTTAGCGATACCTTGGCTGAACAATTGGGATGGGGCTGTCAGTTCGCCAGTGATGCGGTCAGTTCTGTCGGCCATTCCGGCAGTATTTCTGGCGCCGGTTGTAAACGTTTGGTTGTCTGAGAAGCCAGCAATTTGCTTTGCGCCGTCAAGAACAGTTTTCTTATCCGCGGAACCTGGAGCAGCTTCGCGGATTGCTTGTAGACCATCAATGGCCCATCCAGTCCGGCTCAAGGTGAAGGTGCGGGTATCGCCAGGCAAACCTGTTAGGCTAATTGGTTTCGTCAGTAACTGAGCACCGCTAAGAGCGGCACCAACTGTTTGGTCTTCAGTGCGTCCGATTACGACTAATGCTTCAAGTGTCTTGTTTGCAGGAATGAATGACTGACCATCAGCAACGAGTCCTTTCTCAACTTGTTTCTTGAACATGCTGAATTCGTTAGCGTTTGCGGTTTTGAGAGTTTCTGGAAGTAACGCAGGATTTGTGCCGCTGGGACTCCTTGTGACCTCGACAAACGTTTCCGCTCCGACAATACCTTTGGGAACGATGTTACCTTGGGCGTCCAGAACTGGAATTTCTTTGCCGGCTTTGTCGACGGCCGGAGCGCCAGCAGCCAGAATGGTCTCTGCGGAAGTTTTAGAATTGCGAACAGCTACTATTTGACCGTTAACGACCTCGAACTTTTCGCCGAGGGTTGGAAGAACTTGCGTGAGACCGACACGCATATCGACTTCCAAGACGTTGCCATCTGCATCCTTTACGGTAGACAGCACTTTGGCGACTTTCATGCCAGCAAAAGGATCGCCCTCGCCGGCTATGGTGAGTGCATCAAGAGTGGTCTCTGCGCTGCGCAGATAAATTGGTTTGCCATTAGCATCGAGCGCTGGTTGCAGTTTCCCGTCAACTTCAATCATCGCTGTGGTGACGCCACCGTTGAACAAGTTGTCAGCTGCCACCAAAGGCTGGTAGCCTTCCGGAGTAACTCCAGCAAGTTTGAATGTGTCGACAGCCACTGCTGGATCGATCTCTCCGGACAAGCCCTTGCCCAAATTGAGCATCAGGTCATTGCCGAAGACACTGTCGATGGTGGTAACAACTTTGCCATCTACAAGCGCTTCTGAAGTGCCCATCGTCGCGGTGATTTCTGGTAGCTTGTTTAAGTCGCCTGCAGTTAAGTCTGTGAGGTTGCGAGCAGCCACAAGTGCGTCGCCGGTAGGGCTCCATTTTTTAATACCGTCAATGCCAAGCTCGATAGCATCCTGTTCTCCAGCTTTAGGCGATTGCCCTGTATCGCCAACCTTTCTAACTATGCAAACGCCATTTGAGCAATCCATGTTACCCAAGTGGGTAAGGGTTGCACCAGCTACATCAGGTTTGTCACTAATTTTGATGCGCATTTTTTCTGCGTGCTGGTGGTCTTGCCCAAACAGCTTGATTGCGCCTTGGAAATTTTGTAGCGACCTGGCGAAAGCCTCAGCTCCGGCAATTCTGTCCCCAGCCATAAAGTTACCAGCAGCTCTGGCAATGTCGTTAAAGCCTTCTTCAGTTTTCTTGGTCGCTTCCTTCGCGGAAACACCGGCGCCCAAGGAAAGGTAGGTGCGCACGCCCTGTGCTGCACGCCCATCACCATTGCCCCAGTGTTTTTCGAGGATATCAACGCCGTTAACCGCGTCGCCCAAACCCCATTTTGTCAATTTCGCAATAGCGGCAGTCTGTTGTCCTTCGCCGCCGGCGAAGTCGCCGAGGTTAGACCAACCTTTTAAGACGTCGCGATTTGTGGCGTCGCCACTCAACCGCTCTAATTGAATCCAGGCAACTTCTTTTTGGTCCAGGACTGGATTTTCGCTGTAATCGTCTTCAGGTCCACCCAGAAGTAAGGCCTTATCAGCTGGGACCAAGAGGGCATGATGACCTGCGGCGTCCGGGATTGCGGACACAACGCTGCCATCAGCTTTTTGGATAATGCCGGATTTCCTGGTCTCCGCACCGGTAGTGGAATCAAATTCCTGTTTGATGGCGGATGAATCGCCGTTCCGGTTGAATTCGCTTACCGTTTCAGCTCTTTTCTTGCCGTTGGCATAGAACTCAGTGTGAACATCCTTAGAATGAGTGCGATTTCCTTCTTTGTCGAATTCGGCATGGAATTCGTGAACGGGACGATCTTTTCCATCAAATTTATCAAACTGGGTGGTATGTTCCTCTCTCGTTCCATCGGCTTTAAGCGTAAAAGTAGATGTAACGCGCCCAACATTCTTTGCTTCTTTAGTGACTTTATCTATTTCAATAAGGTCAGAGGTTGTTCCTGTTAGTTCAGACTTTTCATTAAAGTCGTGCTTACGATTTTCAACGGTTGTTTGGTTGTTACCGGCAACACGTGTGATGTTTTCGCTGATCCGGTTGTTATTGGTGTCATAACCGAACACAGAAATAGTCGACTGGACTGGTTTCGGTTCCGTTCCAGCGTCAAGGACGCGGGATTCTTGTCTAACAAGATTGCCGTTAGCGTCGTACACGTTATCGGTCTTGAATGAGTTGTACTTGCTCGGCTTCCCTTCGCTATCGCCGCGGAAAACGTCTGTTAGCGAATGCTTCAGGTCGCCCCGTTCAGTGTATTCATTTTTTGTTTCAGCTCTAAAGGTCAGCTTGTTATTCTTGTCGATGGCTTCTCTTGTCTGACTGAGAACGAGAGTTTTGTCAGTACCATCTTCGTTCTTCTCGACTTTGTCAGTACCATCTTCGTTCTTCTCGACTTTACCGTCTTTCCCAACGACGACGGCGTATTTCTCGATGCTGGTGATGGTGGATTTGCTACCGTCAGCATTTCTGCTGGTGAGCACACGCGTGAGCCGCTTATCACGAACATCCGCGGCATCAGTAACTGTCAACTGAACATCTATTTTTCCGTCTGTCTTGACGTCAGAGACCATGTCAGGACGTAGCCCGGCTTGGATTCGGGAGACATTGTGCGCGCGGGCGGACTCGGCTGGGACTACGCCGTGTGTCGTGCCGGGACTAACGTTTGGCTCCAGTAGTTCAGGAAGGGTCGGGCAGTCCAGGCAGTCAATTTGCTCGGTCGGCTTTTTGCTCACAGGTGGGGTTTGGTCAGCCCAACACTCAACTGCGGTGTTGGCGGCCGGAGAAACAGAATCGTTCTCGACGCCCACTAGGGCATCTGGAATTTTTTCTGTCTCGTTTGGCGCGTCTGACATCTAGTCACAACCATGGGGTACTGCGGGATTGCTTAATAGATACTCATGTTTTGTGACATTTCTGTGAAAACGCCAGGTGGATTTTGTGAAACTGTGCGCCTGTGACCGCTTAACCCCAACAAGGCGTCATCGTGCATCCTCACCTACACGTGAATACAGGGCTTTTTGCTGTCACTGATTAAATATGCAGTAACTCAGGAATTTTTCAGAACGCTTGTGAAACGTTTGCTTCCAGATGTCACGAATATCGTAAAGTGTCCGCTGAGTTTGGGCGGTCTCTTATTCACTTGGTGGTTTAATCGGCAAGTCGCCTAAAACTTTGTCTTCGGCCGTCTTGGAAGAGTCTTACCGAGATGCCGCCATGAAAAACTCTTCCGCATTCGCCCTTCCATGCTCATTGAGTCAGACGTCAGCAAGGTTAGACGTTTCCGTCAGACGAGGCGCGCCTGCTGTCAAACGCAATCCGGCAAAACATCTGTCGCAGGCAACTCAATCAGTCGTCCGACTTTTAGCGGCGATCGCAGTCAGCACGGTTAGCGCCTGGTGCGTAACTTCGATGTTGAGTTTGTCGTTTGATTGGGGCTACGAGCTCGTCAAAGCAGTTTTCGGGCAACCGCCTTCGAATCAGGGAGCGGTGGCAGGAATGTCGCTTTGGTTCGGGATTATGCCATTCTCCTTCGCGCTCATGTTCGGCGCACTCAAGCAGGTCTTCAAAGCCTCGTGGATTTGGAACCTGGTTCCTGTCGTTCTTGTCAGTTCTGTAGCAACGATTGACCTTACAGTCGATGGCGACTTCCAAGCCGTCGCAGAGATGGCACCCTGGGTGTTTCTTGCCTGCCTCGTCGCTTACGCAGGTTATTTCGCTGGACAAAAAATCTTGACGTGTTTTCCCAAAAGAGACGACCATTCCCTGCTGGTTGCAGGAATTGCATCATGTGCACCGGCTGGAATTTTAGTTGCACTTAGTGTCAGTCTAAACTATCGACTCGAAATAGCGTTGTGCATTGCCACTGTATTCAGTGCCGGCATGTTCATCGCCCAAAGAACCACACATGCAAAGCTTTCCCATCGCGTTAAAATTATTGGTGTCGCCATGACACCGATTCTGTTTCCGCTCTTGGTCAATGCAGCTGGAACGACAGCCCTGTGCATTCTAGATCAACTCGGTGTGAGCAACGATCTGGGATGGCGTGCCGGTATTTCCGCAATAACTTTGCTGATAGTGATGGCAATAACGGGCATCGCAGGCGGTGTTATCGGACATGTATTCAGCAACCGCGAAAATTCACACTAGATTCCGGAAAAATTAGCGTGTTTTTTAGCTCCCACTACTTTGACGAACTGGTATGGCTGAGTGATCATTTGTGTGGTCATTGCCCCTGCTGGCGGCGTTTTCTCAACAACCGTCACATCAAGTTCCTTGCCTTTTTGAGAAATGCTGGAAATTAAAATTGAATATCCGCCGGAACTTTTGCTCCCGGCAAACACGGCCAGAACAGTTTCTTTCTTGAAGTTGATCGCTGGTAGGGTTGGTGCTGGAGTGATGTAAGACGTATGCTTCGTCCACAGCGCTTGCCAGTCTTTGTCGTTTACTACCGTTGCAGTTAACTTGTCTTTGATACCACTGCTGGTACCGGACTCTATGACGGTCCATTTAGTCGACAGAGTACCGGCGGTGAGAAGAAGTGCACAAAGCCCTACTTTTAGTGCCGTTTCGCTATTCATCATTACTGCGCACCAGTCTCAGAATCAGGAGAGCTAGTTGCTGGCTGCACGTTGTATGTCCAGTTGGCATGTGAAGCCGAGTCGTTCATGACCAAGCTAAAAACCTTAGCTTTTTCCATGTATGGTTTTATCGGATCGACAACTTGCTTGCGCAGTTCTTTATCAGGAAGCTTCGTGTTGATCGTTAGCTCGACCGGTCCATCCAGCGCCCGACCATCTGCATCGGCAGTGCCCGCTGTGGGCTTCCAAGTCATCGTACTTTTGGTTGCACCGACAGCCGTGAGATTCTTGTTGAGTTCTGACTCCAGGACGGCTCGTGCATCCATCGTTGACATCTTGGCG
>JADYXS010000399.1 GCA_021772155.1 Candidatus Obscuribacter sp. | reverse complement strand
TTTTCTATTGCATTTGGCTGCACCGGTGGGCGCCACCGCTCTGCAACAATGGTCGAAGTAACTGCATCCAGACTAATTGAGAGATACCCTGAATTTAAAATCGCTATTTGTCACCGGGAACTGGATGGAAATTCTCTTGAAGGGCAGCCAGTTCACTGTCGCCCGGGTACTGCACAGGCTCAAGGCAGAGACCTAGCATGAAACATTCTTGGCAATACAGAATGCGCAGCATGATGCTTCCGGGGTTGAAGCGCTGGATTGCTGTGATCATTTTCGGCATTTGCGTAATCGTTTTTGGCGTCTTGGTGCTTCTCGGTAAACACCCCGTCCACTACACGTTGCAAGCCTTCTCTCGTGCGTTGTATGACATCACTCAAGATCTTCCTCACCGCGTGACAGGGATCATCGCCGTTTCGATAGGCGGCATTTTCGTCTTCATGGCTATCTTAAAGCTTACGTCCTCGATTCTCGGAGCTTATCTTCCAGCCGATCGGGAGTCAATTCCAGACGTACTATATCGACGTCGCCATTTAGATCGCGGACCGAAAGTGGTTGTCGTTGGTGGAGGACACGGGCTTAGCAACTTGCTTCGTGGGCTGAAGGGCTTCACAAACAACCTGACGGCAATAGTTACAGTCGGTGACGATGGCGGCAGCTCCGGCCGGTTGAGACAGGAGTTAGGCGTGCTTCCACCCGGAGACATTCGCAACTGTATAACTGCGCTTGCCGACGAAGACAAGCTGGTGACCGACCTCTTCAAATACCGCTTTGCTCATGGCGATGGATTGGAAGGACATAGTTTCGGCAATCTATTCCTGACTGCTGTTTGTGCCATCACTAACGGCGACATGCTGGAAGCCGCTCGAGTAGCCAGCCGCGTTCTGAATAGTTGCGGACAAGTATTGCCTTCCACGCTGAGCAGCATGGTGCTAATTGCTGAGATGGAAGACGGCCGCGTTATCCGCGGAGAGTCCGTGATCCCTGATGCAGACGGCAGAATCAAGCGTCTGTCTTGCGAACCGGAGCTACCGGATGCAACGCCGGAAGCGTTAGAAGCCATTGCCAACGCGGATATGATTGTTCTCGGACCTGGCAGCCTGTACACATCGATCATTCCGAACCTACTCGTAAAAGGTGTTCCGCAAGCAATCATCGACTCACCAGCTCGTAAAGTTTATGTGTGCAACACCATGACCCAAAAAGGCGAAACAACTTCCTACACTGTTGGCGATCACGTGGAGACGCTGATGCAGCACGTCGGGATCAATAATCAGTTAGCCGGTGGTCGGTTTATTGAAGGTGTGATGATCAATGTTCAAGCGCCTAATCCTGACTCAAAGATAACGACCACTCCTGTTCGCTACGACCCGGATCGGCTCAGACACCTAGGCGTGCGCCCGATTCTTCGCCCCCTGCTGAGTGAAGATTACGCCGGACACCACGACCCCCAACGACTCGCCGAGGCACTCATGCTCTGGTATTTCCGCCAGAAGCCAGGTCGAGTTGCAAAACAGCCCAAGAGCGAAGCCAAGCGCAGCAACAACGGTTCGTTCAGCGCTGAATCCGGAACACAGCTTGGCGAAACGAACCTGGCTGGAACAACATCGGACTTAAAAAACTGAAAAATCAAACTTCGTTGGGCGCGGCCACATACTTCGCCAGAACTTCCTTCAACGTCTGCAAGTTGTATGGCTTACTGATGTAGTCATCCATACCAGCGTCCAGGCAGCGCTGCATGTCACCATCCATCGCCAGAGCAGTCAGAGCAATAATCGGGGTATGCCGACCAGTGCTGATCTCAGCTTCTCTAATTGCCCGCGTTGCGTCGAAGCCGTCATACTCAGGCATTTGTACGTCCATCAAAATGCATTGATAGTTTCGCTTGCAAGCAGCTTGAACCGCTTCCAGCCCATTTGAAACGACGTCGGCACCAAACCCCAGTTTTTGCAGCAACAACAGTGCCACCATGCGATTTGAGTCGCGATCTTCAACTAACAATATGGGGTTGGTGGACACGTCAGATTTGTGCCGTAACTGGGGACGCTCCAACTATACCGCGAATGGTTGATTCAATGAAGATCCAAGCCACTCTTCGCATATGAGGGCGGCAATTTTCCTGTTGCATTGTTGTCATTAGATTTGATTTGATGAGGGAATCATGGGGCGTTTCTTAACCAAAAGAGCCAACAGATGGTCAATTTCAACGACAGCAATGCTTTTACCCGCTACATAGCTGCAGGAAGTCCGTGGACACCCGAGACAGTCTTAAGAGTGTTGGCAGCGGACGCCGACATCCAAATACGACGACGAGTTGCTGAGAATCCCGCTATTCCATGGGATCTAGTCGATCAACTCATCCATGACCAAATTGCCGAAGTGCGCGTTGCTTTGACGGAAAATGCCGCGGTCACTGATAAATACATTGAGCTCTTGGTAAGTGACTCATCCCCAGACGTTCGCTTTGCGCTGGCCGAAAATTCCGCAACTCTCGGGGAGTTCCTCTTACGACTGGCAATTGATGAGAATCCATATGTCGCCTCAAGAGCAAGAAAAACCTACCTGCGGAGCCACCCACACTCCGAGCAAGATATTATCGAGCTAAACACTCCAACCAACGCTGTTCGCGAGGCCAGTTAGGCCTGAGCGCGTGCGGCCTGGCCTCGCTTCTGTAGGGTTGGCCTATTACCTGGGATCGCTGCTGTTTGTAGAGGTGGCGCTATCCGCCACCCGGGCGATGCATGGCAGCTCCCTACTTCACAATGCAGGTTGGAAGCCAGCGCTCCGGGGATGAGCCCCCATAGCTTGAAAATAAGTTACAGTGCAGAAGTCCTTGAACGCCCATATAATCAACGATGCAGGATGACATGCGCAAGGAGGTTAAGTTGGTGGCTAGTAATAGCGTTGATGCTGCAGCCACGGCTGAGCAAGGCGATACGAAATTGCGCAATGAGTTGGGAAAAGCATTGGGCCGGCTTGCCAGCGGAGTGTTTGTGGTGACTGTGGAGACCGACAACGGACCACAGGGCATGGTCGCCACATGGATCGCGCAAGCCGCTTTCGAGCCGCCGCTTGTGACGATTGCAATTAACAGTCAACGGCCGCTGGTTCAGAACTTGCAGAACAACGTTTTGACAGTTAACGTGTTGTCCGCGCAAAACATGGATATCTTCAAAGCTTTCGCGCGCCCTTCAAAATCCGCAGAAGATGATCGCTTTATCGGACTGGAACTTGCCGAGAACAAAGAAGGAGCAGTTGCCTTCGCCAATGCTATCTCGGCGTTGAATTGTGTCGTCGAACAGATCGTTCCGGCTGGCGATCACATTGTAGTTTTGGCCAGAGTTGTCTCAGGTAAATTGCTGAACGCAGATGCTGAGCCGATGATCCACCTGCGTAAGAACGGCTTCCAATATTAGAATTGCATGTTGTAGGGGCGGCTCGCGAGCCGTCCATACAGAACATCACAAGCAATTAGGCTTATGCTTTGGCCAAATTTCCACGCCAGGGCTTTCATCTGGGAACCAGGCTGGCGCGCAGTTTTCCAATTGAATTGTTAGGGCTCAGTGCTGTATCACTTGTAGTGAGACGCGATGCACCGAGGGGACAAGGCAATGTCTAACCATAACATCGAATATATGGATGAACCTTCCTTTGAGGTATTCACTGAAGGGCGAATGTTGGTGGCACTTCTGGAAATGGCCGCCGACGCGGAAAGTCTAAAACGGTTAGTCCAAGCAGAACATCTATATAAGCGCGCAGCGGAATTGGCGCAAGAAGCGCAAGATCAAGACAGGGCCACGGCATTGGCGATCCTATGGGATTTAGCGCGAGTTCGTGATCAACAAAACCGCAGCAGTGATGCTGACGATTATGACAACGAAGACGACGCTGGTGGCTTCTTGAACTGCGGATCGCGTCGCCGAAATTAGCATCGTGACTTCGTTCAAAAGACACGGACGGCTAGTTTTTGTTATATCAGCAATTACGAATTGGCCGAAATGCTCACAAGGACAGTCAATTAATTGGATATGAAACTACCAGATTAGAATACCCACCGCTATGCGCCAGCCCTAGGTCGCATAGATCATTGGTCACACAAAGCCCCGGTACGCCCCCGCGCCCGGGGCTTTGTCATGAGGGCGAATTCGGAAAAATGTTCCCGTTCGGATAAAAAACTCATCAATCTTTTCCTAATTTCAAAAACGCTGTCGTCATGAATCCAGACAAGGCGAGGAATCCCCCACCCACTCCCCGCCCTCAACCACACTTCAAACCCATATTGATTGAGAGGATACGTTTCATGAAAGAACCTTCTAACTCTGCAAGATTTGTAGCTGGTATCGGCTTGAGCCTGATGATTGGTTTGAGTTCCATTGTCGGCACTCCAGCATTTAGTCAAGATGGCGGCAGAGTTTTGAAAGCCCCTGCCCAGCTGCCCGCAATGGTGCGTGAACCGAACGAAAACTATATGAAAGATGTTTTGCTCGTCATGCCAAATGCCAAAGCGGAAGACGAGAATATTGAAAAAGCCCTCAAAGAAGCCAACGGCACCGTTATCGGCACAATGGGTCAAGGACCGCTCAAAGTGTTGATCGTAAAAACCGAAAAGGGAAAACTCGCCCTTGCAGAAGCGAAACTATCTAAAGACAAAAAAGACTTCAATGTAGTACAACGCAACTACGCACATCGAGCGCAGCTGGTACCAAATGATCCGCAATTCGCCAGCGAATGGCATTTGCCAGCTGTCAGTGCGCAAAGAGCCTGGGACATAACACAAGGTGCAGGCGCAAAAATTGCGGTTTTCGACAGTGGCTGCCAGGGAACTGTCACCGACCTGAATGGAAAAACCGATAAAGGTTATAACGCACACACACCACAAGCATGGTCATTAGCCATAGCGGCAGCATTAGACATTGGCTTGGCTTCGCTAGGAAGCGCAATTGACAGTGCCGTCGGTTCAGGCGCCCGCACTGATAACACCGGACACGGGACAATGGTCGCCACTACTGCCGGTGCTTCTAGCAATAACATGAATAATGGTGCCGGGGTTGCACCACAGGCAACTGTAGTGCCGTACAAAATAACCGACGATAGCACAGCGTTGGGAGATGACCTCTCAGTGATGGCTGGTCTGCTAAACGTAATGGCTACGCACAGCGCTAAAATCGTGAACATCAGCTACAGCGGCATGACCGATCCATCAAAAGATCCGGCAATGCACATTTACTTCCAGGCGTTCCACAATATCTATGGCGGTATCTTGTTCGTATCTGCCGGCAACGACAGCGCTCACATGAGTAATGGTGTCATGAACTACTGCAACGTAGTTTCCGCCGTAGACCCGAGCCTCAACAAAGCAGGCTTCTCGAACTGGGGCAACTGTGTAACCTTCACAGCGCCTGGCGTAGGCATCGTCCTTACTGATAGAACCGGTGCTTCTGTCGCAGCAGACGGTACGTCATTTGCATCCCCAATCTGCGCCGGAATCGCAGCCTTGGTTTGGAGAGCCAACCCAGGTCTGAGTAACGTACAAGTTGAAAACATCATGAGAGCGACGGCTACACGCACCAGCAGCGGTGCCTGGACACCGTTCTTCGGATTCGGCATGCCGGATGCCTTCGCAGCTGTCCGTGCAGCACAAGGTTCGTAGTTACATAGGTTTTCCCTCAGCCGGGAGCAGAGCGGTCTTCAAGACCGCTCTGTTATTTTGTGCGTAATGACGGCGCGCCAGAATACTCTTGCCAACAGAGTTTCACATCCTTTGTCCAGGCTGATCAGGCAGCTGCTGAGCTTTCACGCCAGTCTTTACGCATATGCCAGAGCAGCTGCAATTGGATTGATCAAGAAGCCCGAGCCGGTGCTTCTTCCTGGAACAGAGTAACCAGATGGTCCATGGCATCTTCATAGCCCTGCTGAATCAGCCTTTTAGAACAGTCTGGATCAATTTCCAACAGCGTTATGTTAACGGCCTTGCGTGGCTGGAAAAGTTCTATGCGCACACTGCGCATCCCCGCTGCTTCTTCAGACCCCTGTTCAATCAATCGGTTATAAAGCTGAGCAATTTCGAGTTCTTTGCGCGCTGAAGCATCAAGCACGATATCAAGGCAACGGGCCAGTAATTGCCACATGTTTGTCGGACAAATGTTCACTTGCTCCGGATGAAGCAAAACCATGAATATTTCCTCGGCGCCGCGATCAATTGCTGCACGCAACGGAGTATTTCTGACCAGTCCGCCGTCGACCCAGAGACCGCTGCCGTGCAACTGCCGGGGAGGAAAAGCAATAGGCACCGCTGCGGTTGCCATGAGAACATCGATCAACTCGTTGTTGGACATAATGTCGTCAATGGTGATTAGTCTCGTTTCGAGCGAACACAGGTCTGTAGTAAACAACCCTACGGATGTAGAAGTTGCTTTGAGTTTTTTTAGATCCACCTCACGCCTGAGCATTTCTTCCAGCGGAGCGGTGTCGAGTAGACCGAGTTTATGCCCGAACACCATGCGTCCAATTTGCTGAGCAGACGGCAGCTTAAAAACGTCCCAAGGTCGAAGATTGCACCAACATTCCTCGAGCCGCTCAATGCTGCCCTGCGCCATCATCACTCCGTTGATGGCGCCGATGGAGGTGCCAAAAATCATGTCAAAATGGATTCCCACTTCCAGGAAAGCCTTTGCCACTCCAACCTGGTAAGCTCCGCGTCCGCCCCCGCCCGGTAATACCAGTGCCCGTTTCTTCTCCGGGATTCGAAGTGTAGGGACTTTAGTTGAAGTCATTGGGTTGCCGCTTTCCTTCTAATTGTCGGGATTCAAGCTCGACAAAGGTGTTCTCCATCCAGTCTAACCGAAATGTCAAATAGTATAGTGCCGACTAAATCATAGCGCTGAAACTCGGTATTGACCACCCAGCGAGGTTATAGCCAGATTGCGTCGCCTATCGGGCTCTGTGCACCCTCATGTTATATACAGTGAGCATGCGAAAGTGCGTCAAATGGGCGTTTGAGGGCACCAGAAAGGCAATTCCGAAGCTAGTAAATGCGAGCCTGCGCCCGCTACTTTGGAGCTCAAGTACGGATGACTACTTGATACCACCTTTAGTACTATAAAGGACACCGCCCGGGGCCGCATCCGAGGCGCGCTCGTAAACTGACGAAGGCTGACGGCGGTGTCAGTTCGTCGTTCCCGCACAATCGGCAAGCCCATCATAATTTGATGTTAGCGGTGAAAAGAATGATTCATGGTCTCAACAGCCTGCGCGCGCAGCCCAGCAGACCGCGCTCGAAGATTCCTAAATGCTTCGATTTGCTTGCTGCGCTTTTTGATAATCCAATCAAATTGCATTTTTTTCTGCTGGTACCATAACGCCGAAAACCTGTATTGCTCCAGAGTTTGCGGTCGGTCTGGTCTGTGTTCCAGATCGAATTGAACGGGCTCTTCTTGTTGTTCGAACCTTCGTTCAACAAGGAGAAAGAATTCTGTCATTTCGATTTCCAAATTGGCGCAGATCTGGCAAATGCAAATAAGATCAGGATCCATTTGACCGCATTCAATGTCGCCGAGTTCTTCCACGCCCAAGTCAACGAGAATGGCAAGTTGATGTTGACTCAGTCCTTTCCGCCAGCGCAATTCAGCAATTTGCGAGCCGATGGTTTTTAACATATGGTCCAGCCTATCTCTGAGGCATTCCGTCGCTTCCAATGCAATGATGACATAAACGAAACTGTAATGGCTCCATCCAGAAAGTCGCGAGTCTTTCGAGAAACGGTACATAAAGCAGTGGCTTCGAGTCAGCCATCTAGAACTAGTACGAATTCGGGCGTCCTGCCCTGAGTGATTATCCAGTTTTTGACCGGCATCGAGTTAAGCAACCGTCGGTCATCAAATGAGGCCCCAAAAGCCATATACGTTCAGTTAAAACACATAGCGCGCAGTCAGGCGGACGGTGTAACATTCATCGTCTCGGGCGCTGTTCTGATTACCGTCAAGGGAACCTTCCACAACCTATCTCGCCTGCCAGCTGTAAAGAAGAAGGAAGCACTGTGGACCAGCTCAAATTAGTTGTAATAGGAGCTTCAGCGGGCGGTGTAGAAGCGTTGCAACGCGTAGTAGCTGGTCTATCGCCGGATCTGGACGCTGCTGTTCTTGTCGTGCTGCACCTGTCCCCAACGGCACGTAGTGTGCTTCCGCAAATCCTCAGCCGCGCTCAAACTTTGGCCGCAACCTATCCGGTTGATGGGCAAAAGATTCAGCCTGGACGTATTTATGTGGCACCTCCGGATTTTCATCTCTTAGTTGGACAGGATCAGCGGTTTGTTCTGACCAAGGGACCCCGCGAAAACGGATCACGCCCAGCAATTGATCCGCTATTTCGCTCTGCTGCTTCAGCGTTCCGGGAGCGTGTGGTCGGAGTGATATTGTCCGGAACCCTTGATGATGGGGCTGCAGGTCTGCTCGCGATCAAATTGGCCGGCGGTAAAGCCTTCGTGCAGGCGCCGGCAGCCAGCTTGTTTGCTGGCATGCCCAACAGAGCAATTGAAGCCGACGAAGTTGATTGTATTTGCACGGCCGATGAAGTTGGACGGGCAGTAGCAGACCTCCTCAAACAGACAAATCAAAGTTCCAGGCAAATTCAACTGGAGGCAACGGAAACCTCCGTGGATGCGCTGGAAGGCGATTGTCAAGCAACAGCCAAGCCGGGCGATCGTGCGGAATTCGCTTGTCCTGATTGCGGCGGTACCTTATGGGAAATCAACGAGGGTGGCGTTTTTCGTTTCGGCTGCCGCGTCGGACATGCCTATTCAGCACAAAATTTGCTTGATCAACAATTGCTGGTATTTGACCGAGCGGTCTGGTCTGCCTTAAGGGCCTTGAGGGAGCGTTCCGATCTAAGCCGCAGGCTGGCGGAACGGTTTCGCCTTTCTAATCATCCCAAGATTGCTGAACGCCACGATAGCGACGCTAGTCATTTCACGGAACAAGCGGAGACCCTAATCCAGATGATGCGGGTGGACACCGGTGCGGAAAAAAATACTGCAGACGAAATGGAACAGGAGATAATGGACGAAATTGGGCATTCTTTCAAAACCGCCGCCAGTCGGCCACTCCCACGGAATACTGCAGGCGATTCCTAACCACCACCAATTCCGGCGGACCGATAATCAAGCGAACCAACTGGTAATACACAAAAACCAATGATCGAAGAACCTTTACTTTCTGCCACGGCTAAATCCGTATCAGCATTCCTGTCAGAAAACCGTCGATTCGACACGGAAGAATGTGGCGCCGGTAAATTTTACCAAGCTCTATCAGACCGACTCCAGAATTTGGAATTAACGGTTGATTCTGAGTACATTGATTTACTTCAAGCCCGCCCAGTGGAGGTCAATGAACTGTTGGCGCTCATTTCGCGCAATACAATTTTTTCTGATCTGGCAACTTATGAGGTCTTACGCGAACGGATAGTTCCGGCACTGGCCCAGGGTCCTGAAACGATACGCGTTTGGGTTCCGCAATGCGGCGAAGGGCAGGACGTTTACGCCCTTGCAGTGCTCCTTAGCGAGGCTCTGGGAGCCGATGAGTTCCGTCGGCGAGTCAAAATTTTTGCCACCGATAGTTCGGAGGACAACCTCATCAAGTCGCGGCAAGCTAGCTATGAGCCTGGGGAACTGACGGGATTACCAGACGAAGTTTTACATCGCTATTTTATCCAACAGGGACCGCGTCTGACGTTCAGAGCCGATCTTCGACGTTCTATCGTTTTCGGCAAGCATCAGCTGCTTTCTGATGCCCCGATTGGCCGGATGGATTTAATTTCCTGCCGCTATTTTCTCTCTCGCCTTGATGAAGGGAAGCAAAATCAAGCACTGGCAAGAGTGCGCTTCTCCCTTAACGCCAATAGATTTCTGCTAGTCGCTCCGGGCGAACGCGTGTTACCAGGCTTGGGCTTCGATCACATGGAGCCACCTACTTGCCTGATCAATAGCATCGGAACGGAGCGCGCGCCGGTAGGCGTTATTGACTCCAGTAATACCGTGACAGACGAAGCCCCGGCCATTCTAGACATGGTTTTCAATTCCTCTATTCCAGCACATATCGTCGTGGACAATGCTGGAATTATCGCTCTAATTAACGCCCAGGCGTCCAGCATGTTCCAAATCAGTTCAGCAGACATCGGCAAACCGCTGAAGGATCTAGAATTTTCTTATCGTCCATTGGAGTTACGAACTCTGATTGATGTTGCGCAAAGAGAAAATCGTAACGTGACTGTACCGCGCGTCAAGCACACCGTGGCATCTCGTACCAGCATCTTCGAGGTGACCGTCTGCCCTCTTGTCGAGCGTGACGAAAGAGTCGGTGTCAGCATTCAGTACGTCGATGTCACGCTCCAGCAGGACTTGGAAAATAAGCTAACTGCATTGAATGAGCAATTGCAGACTGCAAATGAGGAGCTGCAATCGGCCCAAGAGGAACTGATCACCACCAACGAAGAGTTACAGTCAACAAACGAAGAACTCGAGACCACAAATGAAGAGCTTCAATCGACTAACGAAGAACTCGAAACTATGAACGAGGAACTTCGCTCCACCAACAACGAACTTGAGATAACAAACACTGAGCAAAGTACTCTGAGCGAACAGGTCAGACAAACCAACACCTTCCTTTCGGCGATTTTGGGAAGCATTCAATCTTCGGTCATAGTCTTGGACAAGGACCTTACCGTGCTGATATGGAACCGTGGAGCCGTCGAGTTGACCGGACTGCGCAGCGAAGAATCCTGCGGATCGAAGCTCCCTGATCTAGACGTTGGTCTGCCGGTTGCAGAATTGACTAAGTCTCTGGAGAAGTTTCTGGCAGATGGAAAAAAATATGAGGAACTTGAGCTTAAAGTTCTCAATAGACGCGGTAAGGATATCTTGTGTCGCGTGCAAGTATCCACTCATGGTACTGCAGCCGAGAGCGGTCTTGTTTTAATCATCAGTAACAGCCCGACCCTGCTACCGGAATCGCGATGATGATTGATTCGGTATCGGATCAACAATTTGACGCGCTTCTCGATTATCTCAAAACCAGCCGCGGATTTGATTTCAGCGGATACAAGCGACTCGGTCTCATGCGCCGCGTGCTCAAACGGATGCTGACACAGAACATCACTGAATTCACGGAATACACTGACTATCTGGAAGTGCACCCGACAGAATTTGCCGCGCTCTTCAATACGATTCTAATAAACGTAACTGCCTTCTTTCGAGACCCGGAGACATGGGAGTATCTCGAAAAGCAGATCCTACCGCAGTTGATTTTGCACGCAGGAAACGAGGGGACTGTTCGTATTTGGAGCGCCGGTTGCGCCTCCGGACAGGAAGCGTACACCCTGGCAATAATCATGTGCGAACAGTTGGGAGAGGTAGAATTTCTTCGCCGAGTTAAAATCTACGCCACTGATATCGATGAAGAAGCCCTGCAAGAAGCGCGCCAAGCCATCTACTCGGCCAGCGATGTAGCCAAACTGCCCGCTGACTATCTGGCGCGTTACTTTGTCCAAAACGGAAGCAGATTCGCGATACGGACCGAGGTCCGTCGGGCGGTTATTTTCGGACGGCACGACCTGATGCAAGATGCCCCTATTTCTCATATGGACCTGCTCGTATGCCGCAATACCTTAATGTACCTGAACAGTGATACCCAGGCACACATCCTTCGGCGCTTTCACTTCGGCCTCAAGAATTCAGGTTATCTGTTCCTTGGAAAGGCCGAAATGCTTGTTTGCCATTCCACCCTCTTTACTCAAGTCGACATAAGGCATAGAGTATTTTCAAAGGTGTCTCGTTCTGACTTTAAAAATAGACTTTCGATCATGACACAACCTGAATTTACAGAGCAACAACATTACCCAGGCGATCGGGCACTGCTATTTCATCTGGCATTTGAATCTATTGTAAAAGCCTACCTTGTCGTCAACCAAGACGGGCAGCTGGCATTGGCAAATGAGCAGGCTCGTACGATGCTGGGAATACTTCCTAGCGATATAGCCCGTCCTTTTCACGATCTAGAAATTTCCTATCGTCCGGTAGAGTTGCGCTCATTGATAGACAAGGCAAGAGATGAAGATCACTCCGTTACCCAACATCGACTTCCACGCATGGTCGGAGAAGAACTTCAGTATTTCGACGTAGAAGTATCGCCTCTTAAGCTCGCTGGAGTGTATACAGGCTGCTCGATCGTCTTCGAGAACAGCAGTAAATTCCATCGCTTGTACGATGATCTGGGATCAGCTCATGAGGCGTTGGAAGCGACAAACGAAGAACTGCAGTCCACAAATGAAGAGCTGGAGACAACGAACGAAGAGCTGCAATCTACAAACGAAGAGATTGAAACTACCAATGAAGAATTGCATTCGGCTAATGAGGAATTGGAAACTATAAGCCAGGAACTGCAATCACTTATGACGGAGGCAAATGACACCAACACTTTTCTGCAAACAATTCTCGGCAGTATTCACTCCGCCATCATTGTCCTCGACAGGTCAGCACACGTGCTAGTCTGGAATCCACGAGCCGAAGAGCTGTGGGGGATGCGCAGTGAGGAGGTACAAGGTGAGCCCTTCAACTCCCTCGATATAGGTTTCCCAGTTCATGCTCTAGACGAGATTTTTCGCCAGGGCCTGCAGGTTGATGAGTGTATCCAAAAAAACGTCAAAGCTGTAAATCGGCGAGGGCGAGCGATAGATTGTGATGTGAGAATCTCCAGCCTACGGAGCAATGAGCATCCAAATGGATTCGTCATTTTGATTGATGAGAACGCCAGTTAAGAACGGGGGCGGCAAGATATGTTAGCAAGATCTATCGGTGAGCAACTTGCGGAATTACGTTGGCGACAACGATTCACGCTGGCTGAACTTGCAGACGTGATTGGCCTGTCTACAGAGTACTTGCGTAGTGTGGAAGCAGGCGAACTAGACCTCGACCTGATAACGTTGAATAGATTGACGGAGATTCTCGGCATCGACTGCTCCGAATTGTTCCAGCTTGCAGAAGACAGAACACATGCGTTGGAAGACAAAGAATTGTTCGACTTGACGACATCGCACCAGCCAAAGCCGCAGTCAGTTGAGGATTATCGCTCGGTGCTTGCCTGGTACAAGGCCCGTCAACAGCAATATGCGTGGCTGAGAGCAAAACGAGAGCAAACGCGCAAAAATTTGGCGAAACAGCGCGACCGGTTCCGCCAGATACGGATTAAGTGGAAAACGGAGCGGGGCTCGAATAGTGGCTGACTCAAGAGTGCCGGTTTGCTTTGCGTTGGCGCCGGAACAATTGCCTATCGTTTCCCGGGTGACACTTTTAGTAGACTAACAATTTGCAGGCTAATTGAGT
>JADYXS010000398.1 GCA_021772155.1 Candidatus Obscuribacter sp. | reverse complement strand
GGGCTGATCCCGTTCAAGCACGTCTTGATTCACCCGGTGATTCAGACGATTGATGGAAAGCGCATGTCGAAATCCAAAGGCAATGCCATCGATCCGATCGTTATGATCGACAAATATGGCGCCGATGCCAATCGATTTTGGTTTGCATCTGTCGGCGTCAAAGGCGATCAGGATGTGCGTTTCCGCGAAGAACGGCTGGAAGAATACAAGAAGTTCACAAATAAATTATGGAATGCCGGAAAGTTCGTGTTGGACAAACTTCAAGGTTATAAACCTGAACCGATAGACATAACCAAAACCAGTCTGGCCGACCGTTGGATTCTTCATCGTTACACAGTGCTGTTGTCCGGGCTGCAAGAGCAGCTTTCAAATTATGACTTCACAGAAGCAAGTGATGCATTGTACGAGTTCATCTGGGACTTTTTTTGCGATTGGTATTTGGAAATTGCCAAGCTGGATCTTGCTGTCGAAAAGCCGGCAAGTCAGACGCGCAACATTCTCTTCTATATCTTCGAAGGTTTGACGCGGGCGCTGCATCCGATTATGCCGTTCATAACCGAGGAAATGTGGCAGAAGCTGCCGCGCCACATGCATCTGGAAGAGATGGATTCGATTATGTTTACGCCTTATCCGCGTCCGGACGATCGCTTGATGGATGAAGCATCTGACAAGCGTATGGAGCTGATGGTCCGCGTAGTCCGGTCTATTCGCAACATTCGGCAGACGTTTAACGTAGACAGGAAAGCTCAGGCGGAAGTGCTGATCATATGCTCCGATGCTGGTGAGCGGGCAACGCTGGAAGAATGCCGTGATTACATTAAGTCGACGGCTTCCGTGGGCTCCTTGATGATCCAGGAAGCCGGCACCAAGCCGCCAATGTCTGCTTCTTCTGTTGTCTCAAGTGCAACTATCTTTCTTCCGCTGGGGCAATTAATCGACATTCAGAAGACAAGCGCTAAGTTGATGGAGCAGCGCCAGGCCGTAGTGAAGGAAATCGATAAGCTCATGCAGACCTTGGGAAATCCGGATTTCAAGAAGCGCGCACCTGCTGATAAAGTCGCGCTCCAGGAAAATGCTCTCAAGGAAGCGGACTCCCGGCTGAAAACGCTGGACGACCAGGTTGTATTGCTCGGCGGCTAGTTCATATTTGGGACAAGGTTAGGGTCGGCGCCCTGCGCCACCCGAACTTTGTCGTTGCCAATTGCCTCAACATATGACAGCCATTGGTTAATGCCATCTTCCAGGTGGCATAGTTAAGGTTGATGCTGAGCGCTTTTTCAAATCGGAAACAACCTTGTTCGAAACTGGCAATTCAACTGCAGACCACCGTGAACAGCGCACCGCTCGGCTTGCTGAAAATGCCTTGCAGGAAAATGTCATTTCGCTAAAGTTCGGCCCGGACTTCCTTGACGAATTGACCGGGTTGTCCCAATCCAAACGCTTGTTTGACATAGTCGTTGTCGATTGCACCACCAGTGGATTTTTGTTCGTCGCCGAGACGTTGATTGAAGCGGCCGCTCTGGCGAAAATCGTGCTGGAATTGCAGGGCGCGATGCTCTTCGTTAAATCCGATAAAGCGATAGCCTTAATCCGCGAATCAATTGTCGGTCAGTTGGCCTTCCACGTATTTGACACGCTGTCTCAGGTGTACGATTACGCACCTAACTTAGGCACGCAGATTCAGTTGACGTTGGGTACTAAGACGGAAATCAGCAAAGAGAGCAATGACCTTTCCGAACAGATCTTGATGTCTTCAATTCCTGTCATGACGACTTTTGGTATCAAGTTGAAAGTTGGAATGGAGTCACCCACCCGCCGAAATATAGTGCTTGCAGCCATTGATAATTACACGCCAATTACCACCCTTGCTCACAAGCTAAGTAAAAAGCTAAATTTTGACGAGCTGGATGCGGAGCTACATGCGTTAGAACAAAGTGGTGCTATATATCCACTCTATGCCAAGATACCCTTTCTTGTGCACTGCTTCCGCAACAAATTGCCATTCAAGTTAAAGGAGTATTTGTTCGAGTCTCGACTGATTACTCAAGATCACTTGGATGGACTATTTTTTTCCGTCGCGAACAGCAAGGTTTCGGAACGTCTGAGCCTTGGCGCTTTGTGCGTTTCCAAAGGTTTCATTTCCTCTCGGCAGCTGGAAATTGCGTTGCAGGACCACGCATTTTACGGACAAGGTGGCGAGGGTGAGAAAGTGCGAATCTTCGTCGATCAAGATCAAGAATTGAAAGTGCATTCTCTGGTGGGGCACTTGGGCAGCACCGAAGCGGCGGGCGTCTTGCAGAGTCTGGCGAATAATCGGGAATCCGGTGTACTTTCTGTCGAGCACAAAGACATACAGTTCCGCGCCGTCTTCGAGCAAGGAAAGCTTCTGAAAGCCAGGCAGGGTAAGATTCGCGGCAATGAAGCAGTAGTTGAATTTGTTTCGACCTGGAAAGAAGGGATCTTTGTTTTCCTTGAGCGGCAGGCTCCATCTGATCTGGCTGATGACGCTTGCAAAGTCACAAGACCGGTCGACAACTTGTTGCTTGATTCGGCGTTAGCATCTGACAACATCGAAAAAGCCTGGAAGGGGCTTCCCAAGGCTGGTGATACAGCTGTCGAAAAGGTGGAAGACAAAACTAATCTGTTTGGTTCCGGAAACATGATCGATCCGGTGGAGTCGTATCCGCTAACTGCCGAGGAAATTCACATCATGCAGCGGCTCTGGAACCAGTTCGACGGATTGGCTTCAGTTTTACAAACGATTAAGAAAGCAGGCGACATCACAACCGCCCATGCCGCCACCGCTATCATGCGCTTGCTTCACTACAATCTTGTGAAGGTGGCAGTTGTCGACTTAACTGCACCATTGGAAAAATTCCAATCAATTGTTTACAACGTGGCGAATCTCATCGGCACTGAGCGCAGCAATGCTCTGTTGCGCCTGAGTTTGCAAGCTAGCCAGGGTTACTCCGCGAAGGCGCGCATGTTCCAAATTGGCACAAGCGGAGAAGTTGGTGTCGACCTTTCGCTGGCAAGAATGGCCCAGTTGTCGCTCAGCGAAGTGGTCAAACAGCTTGAGGACTGGCAGGTTAACTACATCGAGTATTGCAGCCATGAGGTAGATATCCACGCGCTGCGCGATATCGTTTCTCTGGTTTATAAAGGGCAGCCACCCGGCCCCTGATAACGAAATGGCAACGTCCACCCAATCAAGCGGTTACAATTGCCACCGCATTGCGTGGAGGTTGCGCTTTTATGAGCACGTTTCGACGAATTGCTATTTGCTCTGCTTTGGCAGTTTTTGCAGTTAATAGCAACAAACAAATGGTTATGGCTGCAGAAGCGCTGGCCACGTCCGTAGCGCTACCTTCATTTCCGTGGAACTCGTCGGCACCACTGCCGCATGTGAGAATTGCAGTGGCGGCCAACCCGGCAGCGTCTCAGGCTGTGCTTACGAAGTTATCCAGGGATCGCCACGATAAAGTGCGCGAATCAGTTGCCAGGAATCCGAACCTTGGCGATGAGCTAAAAGATCGCCTGGCTGCGGACGTGGAGCAGGAGGTACGAGAAGCTGTCCTGCAGCGTAAGGTGTTACCCAATAGAAGTATTCTCATGCGCCTGACCCGCGATCAGCAGCCGACAACGTATGAGTTGCTTGCTTCTAACCCCAACACACCACCGGATATATTGCGCCGATTGGTCAATGTTCCCTATCAGACTGAGTTTTTGCTGCTTGCCCTGGCACGGAATCCAAGCTCGCCACCGGATGTGGTGACCAGGCTGACCAAGGTTGGCGACCGGTTAGTGCGAACGTTCCTGGCCCGTCAACCCAAAATGTCTGGCGAGATGCTCGCGATATTAGCTCAGGATGGCGATTTGGGAGTTAAATCCTACGTTGCAAGTAATGCCGCAACGCCGGCTGATGCGCTCGATCTTTTGGCATCAGATTTAAGCCTGGTTGTGCGTTCGACAGTAGCCAGTAACCGATCTACTAAGCCGGATTCATTGGCCAAACTTTCTCGGGATAAAGCTTGGGAAGTGCGGGCAGAAGTCGCCGGCAATCCGTCCACTTCCAAAAGTGTGCTTGAATTGCTGGCGCGTGATACCAGTTACAAAGTTCGCTTTGCCGCAGCCACTAATCCGTCGATTCCCGGCGTTCTCTTAAGTGCGCTGATCAAAGATAAAGATCCGCTGGTGCGCTCAGCCGTTGCCACCAATTCCAAGCTGGATGCAGCGATGATGCTCGAACTGGCCGGTGACAACGCGCTCGGAGTGGCTCAAATAATTGCCAGTTCTCCGGGGATTTCCAAAGAAGCTGAAGCGAAGCTCTTAGAAAACAAATCCTATCTCGTGTTATCTGCTCTAGCTGCCAACAAAGCCATTTCCAAAGAAACAGCAATTGTGCTCATGGCGAATTCGGCACCGGAGGTGCGTCAGGCACTGGCGCGTGCTAGCGTGGTGCCCGATGTTTTGACAAAACTCAGCTCCGAGCCAAGTGATCTGGTTCGCGAGGCAGTTGCTTCCAACTCCAACGCTCCAATCGATGTCCTTACCTCATTGGAACATGATTTGTCGTCGCGTGTTTTGATGGCGTTGATTGGCAATCCGACAACTTCTCCGCAGACGTTACTCGTCTTAGCTAACGAGCCAGATGAGACATTGAGACTGGCGCTCTTGTCGCGCAAAGACCTCCCGCCCGAGGCTATGAGACACATAGCGGAGCAAGCAGATCAATCGATGAAAATCTTCCTGACCTTTGGCGAGAATACCTCAGGAGATGTGCTGGCCTTACTGGCTACGGACCGGGATCCCGGCATTCGCTCAGCTGTGGCCGTCAAGCCGGCTCTTGCAGCCGAAATTATTGGTAAGCTCGCTCTTGATAAAGATGCCGTCGTAAGGGCCGCTGCTGCAGCCAATCCCCAGATAAGGTCCGGGCAATTGGATACACTGGTAAAGGACGAGCAAAGTCGCGTGCGGCGAGCCGTCGCCTCGAATCCTAGCGCATCGGCTGCTGTGCTCAGCGCTCTGGCCAAAGACAGCGATCCGGTTGTTCGTCAGTATGCAGCTAGAAATGAGAACACTCCGGCCGAGGTCTTGCTCGACTTGGCGGATGACAATGAGTTTTGGATTGCACCACCTTCTACCCGTTCGAAACGATAGGAATTGAAAGAATGAAAGATGTCGTCATCGTTGATGCACTAAGAACCCCGATTGGTCGTTACGGCGGAGGTCTAAAGGATGTACGCCCGGATGATCTGGCGGCATTTGTACTTAGTGCCTTGGCTGAGCGCACAAAGTTTGACACTAGTTTGATTGAAGATGTGATCCTCGGCTGTGCAAACCAGGCCGGCGAAGACAATCGCAACGTCGCGCGAATGGCCTCCTTGCTGGCTAAGTATCCTGAACAATCAGGCGCTGTGACGGTAAACAGATTGTGCGGATCAAGCATGGAAGCGTTCGCTCAAGCGGCCCGGGCAATTCAAACCGGCAATGGTGATGTTTATGTAGTTGGCGGGGTCGAATCAATGAGCCGGGCACCGTTTGTCATGGGCAAGCCGGAAACTGGCTTTCCACGCGGTGATATGAAGCTTTACGATACGACGCTCGGCTGGCGTTTCGTCAACGAGAAATTGTCGGCGCTGCACCACCCTTACTCTATGGGCGAGACGGCAGAAAATGTGGCTGAGAAGTACAAGATCAACCGCGCTGATCAAGACGAATTTGCCCTTTCCAGCCAACACAAGTATGGTCAGGCTTTGGCGGCAGGTCGATTCAAGGACGAAATCGTTCCAGTCTCGGTGCCCCAGCGCAAAGGCGATCCCTTGATCGTCTCGCTTGATGAGCATCCGCGTCCAGATAGCAAGATAGAAGACTTGAAGAAGCTGAAACCGATTTTCTCGAAGGAAGGTTCCGTAACGGCAGGCAATAGCTCTGGTATCAATGACGGTGCCGCTGCGATGTTGGTTATGTCTGCCGAGAAGGCGAAAGAACTCGGTCTTAAGCCCTTAGTTCGTTTCCGAGCTTCCGCTGTGGCCGGGGTTGATCCGGCCTGTATGGGCGTGGGACCGGTGCCGGCCTCGGAAAAGGCCTTGGCAAGAGCCGGGCTGAAAGTCTCGGACATCGGCCTTGTTGAACTGAATGAAGCGTTTGCCGCCCAGGTGTTGGCCTGCGTCAGACAGTTGGATCTCGATCTCGACAAAGTAAATGTAAATGGCGGAGCTATTGCCCTTGGGCATCCACTTGGCATGAGCGGGGCGCGCATCATCATGGCGCTGGCATACGAAATGCGCAGAAGAGGGGAAAGGCTCGGCCTTGCCGCCATGTGCATCGGCGTCGGTCAAGGGATTGCCACGGTACTGGAATTAGTCGAATAAGCCACACGCTGGGCTTTTCTCGGGCAAACAAATTGCCACTTTTGGATTGAAAGCACTGGGCGCCGGGCAAATATTGATTGGATTGCCCTCTTGCTAGTGTGCATTTTCAGGATGTCCAACGAGAAGATTACGTTCTCTTTCCTCCAGATTTCCGACATTCTGTTGGACGCGAGACTTTCGTTCAAAGACATGGACATGCCGGCATCGAAGCGGCATGAGCGCAATAGTGAGGCTTTCGAAGCGATCCTGAACCAGTGTCAGATTGCCAAAGACCGTCACGCTGACGCTTTGGTGGTTGTCGGCAACTTGTGGGACAGCCAAAGCGTGACTGCCGCAACAGTTGCACGACTCGTCGATGCTTTTGCGTCGCTGGGTGACATACCGGTCTTGATTAATCCGGGCACTTCCGACCCGCTCAATGCGCAATCTTTCTATAGTCCGAATGTCGTCTCGGCGTTTGCACTTCGACCATGGAGCAAAAACGTGTGCATTCTGTCTGCCACAGGCACTGGCGCGTTGGAACTTCCGGCTCGGAAGGAAGTATTTTTCGTAGCTCCTGGCCAAAAAGCTGGTTTGAAAGCTGCTGGAGCGGCAAAGGACCGTTGCTTGATTGGTTTTAAGACTGTGGAAACGCAGAATCAGATGGCTGAGGTTGTTGCCGATAAAGAATTAGCCTACACCGCATTTGGTGGCATGCCGAATTTTGCTCAAGTGTTAGATAACGAGGGAAACCTTCGCGGTGCCGCCTCCGGTTCATTGATTGGCCGGTCGTTAAAAGAGCTCGGCAGTCGCTGCGCTCTTTGGGTTCAACTAACGAGGAAGACCAACGGAACTGGTTATAACGCCAGCCTCGAGAAGTTAGTCTCGGACAAACGTTCAATCATTTCATTGCCCGTAAAAATAAACGGGATAAAAGCGCAGAACGTCGCGGACCACATCAAGAAAGCCTTGGCGGCTTCCGGCAGTGACCCTGGTGACCTCCTCCATCTATGCCTCAGCGGCATTTATCCGGCTGGCAGCGCGCCTGATCTCGGTGCCCAGCAATTGGCTCGAGAGTGCTTTCACCTGATTATGGAGGACCGGACTCGTCCTGATTACTATCTGGACAAAATGGATCCGCGTACGACAGAAGGGAGATTTATTCAGTTCCTCCAGGATTTGAAAGTCAAGGCTGAGGTTCGCGGTGGTACTGCTTATGGCACCGAGTATGATACCGAGCTTACACCCTCAATTATCGAAGACGCTTTGTATTATGGGCTTGAGGCACTCAATCGAAAGAAGGTGACGGTGCCGGATGTGGATTGAGCGGCTCGAATTCATCGGATTCGGTAACCTTACCGGACAGCGAATAGATTTTGGCAAGAACAAGCTCAGCATTGTCGTGCAGCCCAACGAATATGGTAAGTCGACTATTGCCGAATCCATCTGGGCAACTTTGTTTGGCTATCCTGTATGGGATTCGTCGATCACTAGTGCAAGACCGGGCATTGAGCGCAAACCGCTCTCCGGTGCGGCCTTCAAGTCGGTACTTGACCTGTCCACCAGCGATCGGCACATGCGCCTGATTCGCAATTTTTCAGAGCGTTCGCTTAAGGTGCTAGACCTGAGCAAAGACTTGGGCAAGGCCAATTCAGATATCACATCGGAGTTCGCCAAAGCTATCGCCGCTGATGAATTTGGTTTGCAACTAACCGGGCTGACGCGAAGTCTTTTCCAAAGCTGTTGCTTGATCGGACAGCGACAGCTTGATCACGCGCCATTTGCCGGCGATCGGAGCCTTTCTTCGCTGCTCCTCAGCATGGCCGATTCCGGAGGCCACAGTGCCAGTGTCTTTGAAGCTATAGGACGCATTGAAGACACTCTGGAGCACTTTCCATTTCGCGGTAAGACCCAAGTAGCAGTTGATCTGATAGAGAATCTGCGAAACACGCGCGATTCGCTTGCAGAGAAGCTGGCACATTTAGAAGATGACAGGCAAGGCTGCAGTCGAGATATCGATCGTTTGTCCGAAGTTGACGGTCGACTGCAGGAAAAAATTCAGCGGTTGTCTGCCGACGAGTATTTCCATTTGTGTTTGGAAACTGCTGATATCGACAGTCACTTAAGTCGAGCGCAAGAAAAGTCTGTGAGAGTCTCTGAAGTTCAGAACCTCATAAAAGCCTACGAAAAGTTTGAGCACTTCCCGATTGAGCGACAAAAAGATGTGGAGGAGCTCTGGATTGGCCGTCAGTCGCGGTTAAATGACCTGCGCAGGCTGGAAACGGAGATTCAATCGAAATCCGTTGAAACGCAAATTCACGATCTCGAGCACCGCGAGCGCGCTGACGGGCTCGAACACTTTACTGTCGATGATGCCCAGGCTCTTTCTAGTTTGGCACGAACTTTGAAGGATATAACTGCAGACTTGCAGGAGACAAGGCGACTTCGCGAAGATGAATCCATGCGAGTACAGAAGCTCGGTATTGATTTCAATCAACTCTCAGACATTCGCTATTCGTTGCTGTGCCTGGAGCCTAAGGAGCTAGACGACGCTCATGCTTATCACGCGATGATTGTCGGGTCCCGAGAAAGGTCCGATGAATGCGAACGTCTGGTTGAGCGTGCTCGCTTTATTTTGAAAGATGTCTTGGATCAACGAGAGACCTTTGTTGCAACCACCAGAATGATTTTTTGGCCGAGCCTTGGCGTAGCAGCGCTGCTGCTCGCCGGTTTCATCTACTTGACGAATAGTCAGCACCTGGGATTGTCGGATTCTCGCGTTGCCATTGTGCTGATCCTCTACGTGTTGTCTTGCGTAGGCGCCGGCATTTGCTTCTTCGGAGCGCAGCGCATAAAAGCAGTGTATCGGATTCACGATGAGCGCATCGCCAGATCTGACGAGCAAAAGCAAAATTCTGCAGTGCAGGAGTTGCAGGCAAAGATTGTTGATCTCGAAATGCGCATGGAAAGTCTGGCGCGCAAGGCTAGTTTGACGGACGGAACGAAGCTTGTGCGGCACATGCAGGAGTACACCAAGTGGGCGGTGCAATTGAAGGAATTGGACGTCCTCGACCAGATGATACTCAGCAAAGAAGCGCACGTAGCTAAGATCAAGCAGCAAACTGTCGATTACTATCTTAAGGGCCAGCGGCCGGTGGAAGAGATCAATTCTAAGGACGTATTCCAGTTCGCCGACTCCATCAACCAATTTCATGCAGCGCGGCGCCGGAACGAATCTTCCACTGAGGTTCTGGACCATCGCCAATCGGAAGTGAAATTTTTGACTGATGAGGTCAAACATGGTGAGGAACGGCTTTGCGATCACTTCCAGCGTGCCGGACTGACTTTCAGTGACGTGCAAGATGGCTACTATTCATGGACCGATGCCATTGTTGGATATCGTCGTTGGGAGTTGAACAAGAATGAGCTCATTCGCTTTGAGGGTGACCCGACAACAGACCTCATTCCTTCTGAACTGTCGCGCATCATAGAACGGCTTGAAATCAAACGCTCGGACCTCTGGGCACGCATTAAAGAGTTGCTATTGAGCCATCCGTCCATCGCTGAAATGCCGCCACCAATGGGCGAGGCGATGGCCAGCGCTCACAGTAAGGACATGGCCGATCTACGATTGGCAGTTGAAGAACTGCGCAGGGAACGGGATGAATTGACCGTTCAGCTGCGGGCGGCGATGAAAAACTATCAAGACAATTATCTACAAACTCTTGAGGATCTGGAGGCAATCGAGCGGGAACTTAATTTCGTTAGCAATCAACGCACTTCGCTCTTGCTCGCCCGAGACACCTACCTGCGGCTGTCTGATGAAAATCATTCTGTCTGGGGCGACAAACTCACTGATATCACACGAGAGATGCTGAAACACTTGGGCACCGAATACGAGAGTATCGAGTTCGATGCAGATTTGAGTCTTTCTGTGCGCCGCAAGGGGCAGAAAGAAGCTCTGAACGAATGGCAGATGAATGCCCAACTTTCCACTGGCATGCGAGAGCAGCTTCATTGGCTGGCGCGCATGGCGGTGCTGCGCTTTCTATCTGATAACAAAGCGCTTCCGATAATTTTGGACGAGCCATTTAGCGAGTTTGATGACGAGAGGTTTCTCAAAATAATGCGCTTCCTGATCAACAGCATCGCCCGTCACAACCAGGTGATTATCTTCACCTGCCACCAGCAACGACACGAGTGGTTGATGGATCAACTTGATCCTCCGGAACGAGACAATGTTGAACTTTGCCGACTCATTCCTCTGAATACTCTGTCCGTCCGATAAACTCCCGCATGCCCGGGTTCTTATAAAGTTCAGACCTTTGGTCGTTTACGTACATTTAACATTCGCCTAACAGGATTAGATAGATGGACTTTCCCGTCTCCTCTTATGCTGAAGCTATAGATTAACTGGGCTTCAGGTTTACGGTGAGGGCAAGACTGTGCAAACGATAAAGCGAGACGATGTCATCGTTCGATGCGAGAGTGCCTTATCCGACAAAGAACAGTTTGGTGCAGAAATTACTAAGGGCTACCACGTCGTTGGTGGCAACAACAAGGTTTTGGTCTCAGGAAATGCGCAGGTCGTGGCTATCGAGAACGCGCGAGTGCGTGCATCAGGCAATGCCAGAATTCAAGCTGACGGCAATGCTTTCGTCGAAGCAAGTGGCAATGTGCATGTCATTGCCTCGGGAAAGGCTGCGGTATTTGCCTCCGGCAAAGTTAAAGTAGATGCTGCCGGTGATTCCACCGTGCTGGCCTCGGGAAAGGTACGGGTAACTGCAAGCGAAAATGCCATCGTTCGCGCTCTCGACAATGCCAAGGTAACAGCTAAAGACTCAACTAGAGTAAGTTGTGCGGATAAAACGACTGTCATTGCCTCTGGACGTGCCTGTGTCACCGCGCGCGGTGACGCTCGCGTAGAAGCTTATGGTCGCGCCGCAGTTGATGCTACAGGCTGCTGCGAAGTTGTTGGATGCGACAACTCGACTATCTCGGCTGCCGGTCGCTCAGTTATCGAAGCGAAAGATGGCGTGCATGTAAGTGCTCGCCAGAACACCGAAGTCTTTGCTCGCGATTCTGCGCTCGTCAAAGCCGCAGGTAAAGCAAAGGTTTATGCTGAAGCAAACGCCTGCATCCTGGCGTCCGAAGATGCCACCATTATCGCGCACGGCAATGCTGTCGTTGAGGCAAATGGCTCGGTGCAAGTAAGTGCGTATGACAATGCTGTTGTCCGCGCTTTTGAAGGTGCTGCAGTTCGACTGCACGGCGAAGCACAGAAGATTGAAGCTTTCTGTGAGTTTCTCCTGCCAGCGCAAGCTTAATCAGGGAATAATCGACGTTTAACGGTTTCTGCGGCCTGCGCAGACATAGGCGTGATCAAATTGTGGAGCATCCTTGCTATCATAGTTTGCCTGACACGCACTGGTGAGCACTCCATGCCTAAAAAACCGGATGAGATTCTAAGTATTCTGGCAAGAGATGCTCGCGCCACGGTCCAACAGATTGCGAAGATGACCGGTCGGTCTGCTGAGGAAGTTCGCACAGCGATAGCCCAGTACGAACAAATGGGCGTGATTAAGCGATACAAGACAATTATTGACTGGGAGAAAACGGGAGCCGAGAATGTCGTGGCGTTCATCGACGTTAAGGTGAAGCCGGCCCGGGATGTAGGTTTTGAAGCTGTCGCGCGCCGAATTTATAGATTCCCGGAAGTTAAGAGCGTCTGGTTAGTCTCAGGTGATCGTGATCTTCGCGTAGTTGTGGAAGGTCCAAATATTCGCAAGCTCGGTGAATTCGTTGCGGAAAAGCTCGCCACCATAGACGGTGTTACCGAGACTAATACTCATTT
>JADYXS010000397.1 GCA_021772155.1 Candidatus Obscuribacter sp. | reverse complement strand
AGCACTTTCGATCTCGACATGGCACGCAGTGCCGGTGTCGACGCTATCGGCGTTACAACCGGGATCCATACACGTGAATTGCTGCAAAAGTCTGCGCCACGGCACATCGTCAACGGATTACACGAAGTGACGCCACTGATTTTGAATGGGCGACATAAGTAGCAGTTGCCAAGAATCGTCTCATGCGAAATCTTTCTCAGGTAGCGTTACGATCCGATTGGCAACCTCGGAATATATTTGTTCGTCTGCTATCATGTCCTGACCGATCTAATTGCAACCTACGCAAACTAGACCCAATCAGCCTTTTCGGCAACCGGGCATAGCACGTTTTATTCAAGAAAGCTCATCTTTCGAGTTGCCATCCCACGAAGGTCACAATGCACACACTTCTTCCGTCGGAAAAAATCGCATCCGCACTGCTTTGCGCGATTTTCAGCGTCAACGTTCTGCCAGCACTTGCAGCAGAATCTACCGCAGAATCTACAGCAGCGACTACTTCGACTCAGGTCGCGACACCGGCAAGTAGTGTTTCCGCTCCAGCCGCCGAAAGCGTCGCCAACCCAGTTGCCAGCTCAGCAGACCCTGCCACTGCTGCCAGTGAAGAAGCGGCACCCAAAATTATGTGGAAGCCAGGACAGAGTCTTGAGACATCCACAGATACAGAAGACATCGTTGCCACTTATGACATCGATCTGGCTCGTAGGCAAGTAGCTGCTTATGGCGACAGTCCGGAAGCATCTTTCATCCTCGCCATCGCCCTAACGCGCACCAGCCGTGTAGAAGAAGCGCTCAAAGAAGTTCAGCGTGCTCGCAGATTAGCAGAGTCTAAGGGTGGACCTGCCTATTTCGACAAAATGATCGCGTCTTACGAAAAGATGCTCGTCAGTTACCCCAAAGACAACCAAGTTAGATACGGATTGGCCTGGGCCTATTACATGAAAGCTTACTTGCTCGGCAGACACTCTCGAAAGGTAGCGGCATGGAAAGCTGGGGCCGCGGCGCAAGCGCAAGCACTGGCCAACGGCACCACATCCGGTGCTGCCACAGGTGCCACCAAATCCGGTACTTCAGGCAAGGACATCGGTAAGGCGCTAAGTTCGGGCAATATTGCTGCCATTGCAGGGTCTGTAGCTTCGATGGTTATGGGTCAGGGAAATCCCGGCGATTTGCCGCATATTCCAACTGCGCTGGAGAAAGTAGACCCGGCAGACATTCCGCAAATCAAAGGTTTTTACGATAAGGCTCTGAGCCAGATCGACGAGATTCTGAAAACAGAGCCAAATGATATTTGGTCTGTTGTTTACAGCGCTCACCTGAAAGCCGAGTACACCGGCAATCTAGAAGGCTCCATGAAAGTGTGGCGCCACGTTGCAGCGAACAATCCGAACAATCCAGCACCGTTCTTCTTCCTTGGTGAAGGTTATCTAAAGCAAGGCAATCTTAAAGAATCGATCAATCACGTGTCCAAGGCCATCGCCTTGCGCGCTCTGGGTAACTGAGGAACATTAATGTCCGTTGCGTCTCAAGCATCGATGGTCTTTAACAAAAATCTGCTGAAGTTATTGGCCGCTTTGTCGATTCCGGCTGGCATTGCCTGGCTATTCTTCTATTCGCAACACCTGGCAGAAATTGAAGTCGACGCGTATAAGAAGGAACAGAAAATCAATCCGGTTAACGAAAAAACGATTATTGAAAATTACGCCATGAAGGAAATTGACGATCTGAACCGCATCCGCTGGCAACTTGTGGCGAAGAAAGGGACAGTGATGCCCAACAATAAGGACATCGAGCTAGTTGAAGTGAACGTCGAATATTTCGATCCGACAACCAGAGAACTGAAGATGCGCCTGACCGCTCCTTTCGGCGAAGCGAACCAACAAACCAAGTACGTCAAACTGCAATCTCGAGACGGAAAGAAAGTCGTGGCTGAGGGCCAGGGCGGCAAAGCGAAGCTCATAGCCAACGTGGTTGAATTAATTAAAAAGAATCAGTTCTTGGCTTCAGGTGGTGTTATCATCGACTGGCCCGGAGTAGCCAAGGTGACCGGAGATACAGCATCAGGCTTGACTGACCTGTCATCCGGACCAAAAGACTTCAAAGTTATTGGCAATACACACGCAGAAATCGTGATGAAGTAGGACCCCGGAATTTTGGCTATGAGAAACGCAAAAAGCTTCCTGATTAGTTTGTTGGCATTGACACCATTGATGGTGCCAATATTAAGTGTCCAGGCACAGGCACCGGCAGCCGCACCATCGGGACCGATCGATATTCGCGCCAACGAACAGGAATTTGCCGAAGGGCAAGTGATTGCCAAAGGCAACGTTAGAGTCACCTACCAGGATAGTGTCGTGGTAGCACCACTTGCAACTTTGTTTAAAGATGCGGCCGGAAATCCCCAAAGGGCAATTTTTACCGGACACCCGCACTTAACGCAGGGCACTAACAAGATCGATTCAGATACGCTCACGTTTGAGATCCTGACATCCAAAATTATCGCCACCGGTCATGCGCACTCAGAAGTCATATCCAGTGGTGGAGATGAAGCTAAAAAGCCTAAGGTGGCAACTAACGCGCCCAGCGGAGTTGTTTTCCCGACAGCGGAATCTGATGCACAAAAGGAAAAGGAAGCATCGCTTGCCGATGAGCTAAGCAGCTTATCAAAGCCCTCTGGCAAAGCAGACAAGTCCGCTAAACCGGAAAAGCAAGAAAAAATCATTACCGACTCGGATAGGCAAGAATACGATCGTGCATCCGGCCGATTCGAAGCCATGGGCAATGTTCGCGTTCAGCACGGTGAAATTTTTGTCAAAGCAGACAAGCTTCAATTGATCTACGGCCTAGACAGCAAGCCTGAAGCAGCAGTCTTCACAGGCAACGTCGACGCAATGCAAGGCAAGAACAGCACCAAGGCCGATACCATGACCTACTCACTTGCCACCAAGCGATTGCAAGCCACCGGGCACGTTAAGTCCACCGTCATTCAAGAAAACAAAGACGGTAAGGGCGGTGTCAAACCTAAAAACACGGTCGGGTTCAAAGATCCAGTAGGTATGCCTTCGGCGAATGCTGCAACCGCAACTGCACAACAACCGAAGGAAGACGTGATTGTAATCACGTCTGATTCTCAAGATTACAGCCGCGAAACCGGGCGGATGTCTGCCAACGGAAATGTCCGGGTCTTTTACCAGGACACCATCGGTGCCGGACCTACCGCCATCCTTGTGAAAAACGCAGAGGGAAAAACCGAGCGGATTGTTTTCACTGGACGTTCGCAAATCAGCCAACCTGGAAAACGCTGGATTGCTGATCGTATAGAAATGACTATGGAAGACAAGAAAGTAATCGCAACAGGCAATACCAAAGCTCTAATACTGCAGCCAACGAAGGAACAACCCAAGGCGCCCGAAACGCAATTGGCACGTCGCAGCGGCAACAGTCTCAGCGCAACAAGAGTTGACCCAACCAGATGACAATACTAGTTGAGAATCTTCAAAAGAGTTACGGCGGAAGACGAGTTGTAGACGGCGTAAGCTTTCACGTAAACCCGGGCGAAGTGGTCGGATTACTTGGGCGCAACGGTGCCGGTAAAACCACATCTTTCGATATGGTGCTCGGGCTGGTTAAGCCTGAAAAGGGCAGCATTCGCTTGGATGACACGCAATTGGCGAAAATGCCAATCCACATGCGAGCGCGACTAGGCATCAGTTATCTACCGCAAGAAGCTTCCGTATTCCGTAAATTGTCCGTTTGGGACAATTTACGCCTTGTCCTTGAACTGCGTGGCATGAGCCGCAGAGAGCAAGCAGAGCGCATCAAAATTTTACTCGGAGAATTCGGTCTGGATCACCTCGAGCACACCATGGCCGTACAGCTTTCCGGTGGTGAACGTCGCCGGCTAGAAATTGCTCGCTGTCTGGCTAACGAGCCCAAATTCATTCTGCTCGATGAACCATTTACCGGAGTTGACCCGATTTCAATATCGGACATTCAAAGACTAATTCGCCGGCTGCGTGACGAATGGGGCTTGGGAGTGCTGCTTACCGACCACAACCCGAGAGCAACCCTGAAGATCACAGACAGGGCCTATCTAATAGATCACGGCAAAATTCTTGTTAAAGGCACGTCGCAAGAAGTGGCCGAAAGCCCAATTGCACGGAAACAATACCTCGGTGAGGACTTCTCGCTATGAGTACAGCTGAGCTAGAACGACCAGTAAGAAGTAAACTGGAGCGATCGGAACAAGGTCCACAGTGGGGATCTTCCTTCGGCTGGAAACTTCTCGACGGCTACATTGCAAACGAATTTTGGCAGCCCTTGCTGTTCGGCGTTGGTATCGTAACGGGCGTATGGTTCGGTGCAGACCAGCTCAAAACCATTTTCAACTTAATCATGAAAGCCGGTGTGCCACTAAATTTGGCGATGATGATCATCGGTCTGCACTTACCGGCAATTATCGTGATGACAATCCCTATCGGTGTATTGCTCGGTACGTTGCTGGTCTTCAACCGCATGAGCGGAGATTCGGAAATTATCGCTCTGCGTACCAGTGGCGTTAGCTTTTATCGAATCATGGTGGCACCTTTGATGTTCGGTATCATCACGAGCATCGTCAGCTTTGGCATCAACGAATATGTGGTGCCAATTGCCAACAGAACTTCCAAGAAATTGGAATTCGTCGCCCTCTATAAAAGTGAGATGCCTGCTGGGTCGGCGAATTTCACTTATATGGAACGCGGCAAGGATATGGCGCTCAACAGAGTGTTCTATATTGGGCACCATGATGGGCAATCAATCCACAACATAATTATTCTCGACTTCACCCGCGCCAAGCTCGTGCAGATCGTCAGTGCTGCCACCGGCAAATGGAACCACGGCGAATGGATCCTGGAGAAGGGTCGGACCTATGCATTGGCCGGCGATAGTGATATAACGCGGATCATGCAGTTCGACAAGCTAAATATGCCCGGGGTCAAAAACGCTCAGGCAGCGCTTGAGACGCAGAAAGTGGCACCAAAAGACATGAGCATGATCGAGCTCTGGAATTATATGGAAGTGCTTAAGGCTTCCAACGCCTTGGGCAACGATTTGCTTGTGCGTTTCCACCAAAAGTTATCACAACCACTGGCATGCTTGATCGTCGCCTTGGCCGGCGCGCCATTAGGTCTACTTGCACGGCGAAGCCGAAGCAACATCGGACTGGTTTATAGTGCCGCAGTTGTGTTTGCCTACTACGTGCTGGTATCGACATCTGGTGCCCTCGGTGAATCCGGACGATTGGATCCCATGCTTGCGGCTTGGTTACCTAACATAGTGATTGGCAGCGTGGGACTCTTAATCCTATACTTTAAAGCCAAGTAGGATCAATTTTGATCTCCAGCTAGCGGTGTCATACGAGCTAACCAAACGGCGTTCGATTAAATCACACTCGCGGTCAAGCACCACAAGGCAATATCTGTTAACAAAATCGAACGCCTCTTCACCACGTAGTTGTGTGAAAAAATCGCACGCGCCAGTCATTCATCCACAAAAATCAACGTCTGGTCGATGATCAAAGCTTTCGCCCAGACTCCGACATTGTGCCACCAGAAAAGCTGGTCGGCATGACGTTCCTACCTGGCACGCACATTCGGAGCTTTGATGGCTGCATGTTTCCATCTGCACGTCACTACCCTGGACTACGCATAGTGACTGTGTTCGTTATTGTCAGCGGTCTGATGGACGCAAATCTAATCCGCACACGGAGCTTTACCGCTTAGGCAAGATCTTAATATCAACACTTGCAGCCGCCACCGCCAAAGTTCCCCTTAGAAGGCGGATATTTGCTGGGGTTTGCTCCTCTTTACTAACCGGCTCAACCGGTGCTATTCCTGAGGTTGGGACCAATTTTATGCAACACCACGAAACGCGCATCTGACCATGCGCAGATCGAACATTGCTGTAGGCGGATCGAAACCTGTACGAAGCGCATGTTCGCGCATCGCGCAGAAGGGGGAAAGATGTTGTCCAAGGCTTGGGATCTCGTCAAATCTACAACTGTTGAAGGTGAGCTGTTGCGGCCTTCCGAAGTTAACGAACTGCATAAGCGTTTGGTGCGTATGCGCACCAAACAACAAGAGAGGGAAAATGTAGTCCGCACCAACCTTCCGTTGAACGCAACTCAAGACACCAGAAACTCATACAGAAAAGGCTTTGCCCACTGGTTTTCACCCATGCGCGATAGTGATATGGCGTCGGAAGTATTCTATCAGGAAGTGCTCGTGAAGCTGACTGCTAATGGCGAAGCAGCATCATTATTGGAATACGAAAAAATGTGGACGCGGCATGTAATTCGAAATACCGCTGAGGACATGTGGACGGATCCGATGAGCAGTCAACCGATGTCGCGAAGGGCAATGGAACTACGTATTGGCGGCATCGACAAGAAGTTGATCGACACATCAGTAGAACGCCTGTGCACCAATGATTTCGCAGAGGATGAATCACTCATTATCGAGCAGTTCAACGCAGACGAAATCAAATTGATCCCACAAAGAGACGAACCACCGGCGGACGAAACAGCGCATTGACAGAGCAAGAGTGGCTGGCTTCTGATTGTGCCTAGAGGTATCTAGGCACCGAGCGCTCTGCACTTTTGCCACCATGAAGAAGAAGGATGACAACCAATTGAGTACCTTGGAGGGTCGACGATGAACGTAATTTCCCAACAAAATATGGCACACGGACTGGACGCTCTAGAATGCGGTCGGTTTGAAGATGCTATTGGCTATTTTTCTTCAATGTTGGAGGACATGCCGGACAACTGGCACTGCCGCACGAATCTGGCGGTTGCATACCTTCAGAATGGACAGATGCTGGCTGCCAGAACCCAACTCATTTACATTGCAGAGAAATGCCCGGTTGTATCGGAGCGTCAGCAAGCTCTGTCATTGTTGAAGGACATTTTCTACCAAGAGACATTTGCGATGGCAGCCGATGAAAAGCTTCCAGCAGGATGGTTGGGAGCGCCATCCGCCTAAAGCGGCATTCTTTGCCAAACAGCAAGGAACCAACGATTGTATATAGCCAACCCGGGAGGGATCAATCCCTCCCTTTCAGCGATAAAGTTCCCACAGCTGCGTCTAACCGAGTTCGACTAGAATGCAGGGCCCGCCATGGATCACATTGATTCCAGCCTTTTCAGCTTTCTCAACTGCGGCGGTGCTTTCTGCACCAGGCTGCATCCAAACATTTTTGACACCAGCAGCGATGGCATCGTCTACGACTTTCTCTGTCACCGCAGGTGGTGTTATGACCGAGATCGATTCCACTGGCTCCGGCAGATCCGCAAGGCTGGAGAATACTGGCTTGCCTTCAATTTCTTTGACACGAGGATTGATTGGATAAGCCTTCATGTTATGGCGTAAATACGTCATGTAGGTCTTATGACCATACTTCGACGGATCGTCGCTGGCTCCGATGACGGCGAAGGCCGGCGCTTTTAAAAACTGTTGGATCTTTTCTTTTCCGTTCATGGGCCTGAGATTATGTTTCGCTAACTAACGACGCTTATACTCGCACATTTTTTTGTGCAGGGTTGAATTTATCAGCTTTTCAGCTCAATGCGCAACGTTCGGACATTACGTATTGACTCTTCCTGACTTCCCCATTAATCTGCCCTATATATTGATGGCGTATCGGCACCATAGATGACCAACTCACAAGCTACCCTGTTTACACCAAGACGAACTCATACACGCGCCTGGTTGATCCTGTCAGCCGTAGCTGTGGCAGCTGCCGTGCCAATTCTTCCGCTGCGTTTCCTCGGGATTCCCGGACCAGACTTTCCGGATGTGTCCCAGGTGGTAACCACCAGTAAAAACTGGCTGAGCCAGATGACCTCTCGCATGGACGTTGTCGAAGATCGGGAGCGGGAAAAAACGCCTTCCTCAGTAGCCTCTCCAGCCGATCAAGTTAAGATGCTGGAAGCGGCCGTAGATCAACTTAAAGCAGAAGTTCAGTTGTCCCCTGACGATCCGTCCCTGCAAAACCGCTTGGGTCTGGTGTATTTAAGCCTGGGAGACGCCGAACAGTCTTGCCAGTATTTTCAAAAAGCCGTCAGCTTGTCACGATTAGGCATTACTGCTGCCAATGCCAAGATTGGCGAGTTCCGAATCGCAGGCAAAACCAAAGAGGCGGGCTCGGCACTTCTGGATGCGTCCAAACTGAACGTTGACCTGTCGGCAGCCCACAGCAATCTTGCACGTGTGTACGAGAAGCGCGGCGAGCACGACAAAGTCATCAGCGAACTCGACCTCCTTAACAAAGAAGGGGTGCTGTTCAACAATGCTCCTGTGGACGCTCAAGCTAATAACAGCAGAACGACGATGCTGAAACCCCAGATTGCCAGAGATCTTGCCAGAGCTGAGGTTTTGCTGCAATCAAGACAGTTGCAACCGGCAGCAGATGAATATCGACGGATTCTCGCTCAGGATCCCAATATAGCGATGGCCCATCATCGGCTCGGCACAGTTTTGGCCTTGAGCGGCAATCCGGCATTGGCAGTTGACGAACTCGAGATTGCCGCTCGGCAGGATGGCGGCTCCCCGGAAATTCAAAACGACCTTGGACTGGCTTACCAGATGATAGGTCAACATGAGCAGGCAGTAAAAGCCTTCGAACGAGCACTGGCGCTAGAGCCCCGATTGACGGAAGCGGCAATCAACCTCAGCAATGCCTACTCGACGAATGGCCGGACCCAGGACGCGGCTCAGGTCTTATCGCAAGCAATTGCCAGCAATCCGGGCAATGCTAAAGCCCACAACAACCTGGGCACACTGTTCTCGATGGAAAGTAAGTGGGGAGCGGCTTTGTACGAATTCCAGAAGGCCGTAGCTCTTTCGCCGAGCATGCCTTCGGCGCATTACGGACTGGGCTCGGTATTGCTTCAGACTAAAAGCTACATGCCGGCTGTTCGTGAATTTAAGCAAGCTTTGGCATTGAATCCCAACTTCACAGAAGCACAGACTAAAATTGAAGAGGCCTACCGCAAGGCAGGAATGGCACAGGCACTTTAGTCAGTTTCCATGGAACGCATTTTTCTCATAGGTCCTCCTGGAGCCGGCAAGACAGCCTGTGGTCAGGCTTTGGCCGAGAAACTCGGTTGCCAATTCTTCGACACAGACCAATTGATCGAACAAGCTGAGTCTCGCAAACTTTCTCATATTTTTTCCACAGATGGCGAGGCGCACTTTCGACTACTTGAAAGCCGGCTCTTGGACGAGTTGGACTCGATGAAACTAGCAGGGCAGAAGGTTGTATTCGCTACAGGTGGCGGACTGCCTGTTTACAACGACAACCTCCGACGGCTCAAGCGCCTCGGTAATGTGATTGCTCTTTACGCAGATTTATCAGTGTTGATAGAGCGTGTAAAATCCAACGCAGACCGCCCACTGCTCGTTTACCGGGAAGCAGGGGAAGCTGACAAGCAGCTACGAAATCGGTTGTCTGATCTTCTTGAACAAAGGTCATCCGTGTATGCTCAAGCGGGGTATAAAATTGACACATCTTGTCTAAAGCCAGACGAAGTTGCCGATGAGATAGTTAGAATTTTGTACGAAAACTAAGCCGCTCGGTCATTTGCAGACGAAGGAGTTCGCATTGTCAGTCACCCAGGAAGAACTGATGTTTCTCCAATCGCAATTGGAAGGGCTCGAATCAATTTTTCTCGAACTAATTCCCTTCGGCGTCGAGTTAAAGCGCCAACAGGTGCAGGACTACTATGAAAAGCGCTTCGAGCAAGCAACCAAACCAACTGCCAACGTGGCAGAAACAGAGCTTAAGCGACAATTCAATACCAAAGCAAATAATGTCCGGAACCTGGTAGATAGCGCTGAATCCCTTGGCGATGCGGGGAACAAGCTGAATCTCATTCGTGCAGCTGCAACCTTGCCAGACGAGCGCAGCAAGCCGTTGAAGGCCAATGTTGGTCCCTTTTGCCACCAGCTTCTTTATGAAAGCAGAGTCGATCCTGCCAACTTTGAAGCCATTCAAGCCAGTAGCGAACTAGGGCACGTTGAGGCACGGGTGCTGCTTGGTTCAGTAATGTTCCTGATTGCAGAAGAAGTTGATTTCGCCGAAAGCACACTACCGGTGAAAGACTTGCTCCAAAAGCTGATCAAACTTGCCGGCTCCCGCGGCTTGCTTGCTCGAAACGATCCGTTT
>JADYXS010000396.1 GCA_021772155.1 Candidatus Obscuribacter sp. | reverse complement strand
GAATGAAGGTCCACGGTGCGTTAAGCCCTAGAAGGACGTCCAAAAACAGTTGCCAATTGACTTCGTCCTTACCGATGGTTTCAACCTGGTCCCCACCGAACACTACGAAATCGAGCTTTTCGGCGTTTAGTTCTTTGACCAGTTGTTGCAGGAACAGTTGGCTTTCACGGGTCAACTTATACGAATCAGCAACGTCATTACACAAGTGGATATCGGTGACATAGGCGAAAGTAAACGGCTGAAAAGGTTGAAAGGCAAGTACTGTATCGAAGTTCCAAGAGAGGAGTCCGAGTCCTGTTAAGCCAAGCAAGAACGTGCGCCTGTTCAGCTTGTCGGACTCATCCGTGCCCATGTATTACCCTCGATTTATAAGAGCCATTACCTCGGCTCTGGTCGCCTGATCAGTAGCCACAATACCACGTACAGCAGAAGTCACAGTCTTGCTTCCAGGCTTTTTGATCCCGCGGATCGACATACAGAGGTGCTCTGCTTCAAGCACAACAACAGTGCCGCGCGGTTTGAGTTGCTCGACAATAGCATCGGCTATTTGAGTGGTCATGCGCTCCTGCACCTGCAGGCGCTTGGACGCCAGCTCTACCACGCGTGCCAGCTTTGAAAGTCCGGTTATTACACCTCCACTGGGGATGTATCCAACATGCGCCATTCCGATAAACGGAACTAAATGATGCTCACACAAGCTGGCGAAGGGGATGTCTCTGACCAAAACAAGCTCATCGGTACTTTCTGAGAAACGACAGGTAATTTCTGTGCCAGGGCTGATTCCGGTTCCGTAAACTAGCTCCTCGTACATCCGGGCAACGCGGTCAGGTGTCTCAAGCAATCCTTCCCGATCCAAATCCTCACCGATGCCTTCCAAGAGCAGCCGAACCCCAGCGGCAATTTTTTCCAGGTCCATTGGCCGGGCCGCCATTTTTTGTGAGGTGGCATTGGCATTTGAAAATCGCCGATCGAAATTGTTCTTGGTAGGCGCGAAATTCGAAGACTGGCTTGCAGGTAAGGTTTCCATGAGTGCTCCAAAGATCGTCAGCATAGTGTAGATTGTCTTGATTTGTTCAAGATGAGCCGAATTGAAAGAATGGCAGTGCGGTTTGTTGATAATCTTTTCACTGCATTTGAGATTTCCAAGAGGTTCTTTCGTATGACCGCAACGATGGCTGGACTCGACATCAGCGAAATCAAGAAAATCTTGCCACACAGGTACCCTTTCTTGCTCGTCGATCGCGTCACTTCAATTGAACCGGGTAAAGCCGCAAAAGGCTACAAGAACCTGACTGCAAACGAACAATTTTTCGAAGGGCATTTCCCGTTCAAGCCAATCATGCCGGGTGTTTTGATGGTGGAGGCCTTGGCCCAGCTTGCCTGCATCGCAATTCTAGTCAAAGATGAGTACAAGGGAAAACTCGGTGTCTTCACTGGCATCGATGGATTCAAGTTCAAATCTATGGCACAGCCTGGCGATCGACTTGATATGGAAGTTGAATTGCTCAAGATCCGCGGACCAATTGGAAAGCTGCACGCAATCGCCAGAATTGGTGACAAGCTAGTTTGCGAAGGTGAGATTTCATTCGCGATGGTTGACCCAACCTAATTCACTTGAAGGTGACTTATGACCATTCATAAAACCGCCCTTGTCGAAGATGGAGCCATAATCCACGAAGCGGCAGAAATTGGGCCTTACGCCGTTATCGGACCAAATGTAACTGTGGGAGAAGGCACCAAAATTGGTGCTCACGTAGTTCTCGACGGACACACGATTGTGGGCTCAAATTGCCGTATATACGCCGGCGCAGCAGTCGGTCTTGAACCCCAAGATCTCAAATACAAAAACGAGCCGACCGGCGTCATCATCGGCGATAACGTCACGATTCGCGAATACGTAACCGTACACCGAGGCACTGGCGAACGGTCAACTTTGATTGGTGCTGAGAGCTTTTTGATGAATTACGTGCACGTCGCCCACGATTGCAAAATCGGTAAGGGTGTCATTCTCACTAACAATACCTGCTTTGCCGGACATGTCGAAGTTGGTGACTATGCAGTGTTTTCTGGATTTTGCATCTTCCACCAGTTCGTCCGAGTCGGGCGCTCCGTGATGGTTGGTGGCATGACCGGTTCTCGCGTTGATCTGCCACCATTTACGATTTGCGACGGCAGGCCGGCAGTGGTCCGTGGAGTCAATGTGATTGGACTTCGTCGCCAGAAGATGAAACCTGAAACGAGAGCCGCGATCAAGTTAGCGTACAAGATTCTCTATCGTTACGGTCTCAATACGACCCAAGCGATCACCCGCATCGAAGAAGAAGTTCCGCCATTGCCGGAAATCAAAGAAATTACTGACTTCTTCGCTAACAGTAAGCGAGGAGTGGCGGAAGCTTTCACTGACGCAGGAGAGACCAGTGTCATGGCGGAAGAAGTTCCGGTAGACACGATCTAACCAAGTTCGTGGAAACACCAGTACATCAACCACCTGAAGAACAAGGCGAAGCCGGGTTCTCGACCTTATTTCGCAATAAGCAGTTTATGACGCTGTGGATTGCTCAGGTTTTTTCTCAGTTCGGGGACCGCGCAGTTTTCGTCCTGTTTGTTGCGGTTCTAACTGCCGCCCAGCTGCAAAGTCGGCTAGCTGAGATTGGCGCTGCCGCTATGACAAGCTTGCTTTATGTAGCCTTTACCATTCCGGCAATACTGCTAAGTCCCATAGCTGGAGTTTATGTAGATCGCTGGTCGCAGAAATGGGTGATGGTAATTTCCAATGTCTTACGTGGTCTAGCCATTGGCCTGGTTGCCTTTCCTCAGGTCGCTCACAACGTATGGCTTTGCTTCGGCCTCGCCTTTCTATCGTCCGTTAGTACGCAATTTTTTGGTCCTGCAGAGACAGCATCAATTCCTAGATTAGTGTCACGCAACGAGCTGTATGCTGCCAACTCGTTGTTTTTCACAACCATGATGATTGCCCTGGGATTCGGATTCGCTATCGGCGAGCCGATCATCACGCACGTCGGCGTCAACAACGCACCGTGGGCGGTGGGAGCTCTGTTCGGGATTGCCGCGCTATTGCTTGTCTTCATCAAAGACACCCACGTAAAGACCACAGAACGAGAAGCGTGGTGGGAAGAACTGCGTTTCGGCCTGGCTTATATTTCGGGCAATGCCATGGTCTTCCGCGCCATCATGAAGATCACTATCCTGTTCAGCACCATTATTACTTTGAATATCATTGCCGTCGGTTTGGCGCAGCAGGTTCTCCAGATTCAACCCTTTCAGTTCGGTTACATCGTTGCCGCTGCAGGTGTGGGCATGGGCATCGGCAATTTCTGGGTGGGTCATTATGGGCAGAAGAAAAACACTAATGTTTTGGTGTATACCGGCTTCACGCTACTTGGGCTGTTTATGTGTTCGCTCGGTGGTCTAGGATTCATTCAACACTTTGTTTGGCCCGCGATCGGACGCCCCGACCTTTCCTGGCACGGCGCCTGGATGAGCGTGCCTCTGATTTTGGCTATGCTGACCGGAGGATCCTGCGCTCTGGTCGCTGTACCGACTCAAGCAGCCCTTCAGGCAGTTGTGCCGGAAGACTTACGTGGCAAGGTGTTCGGAGCGCAAAACACTGCCATGTCTGCAGCATCCACAATTCCGGTAATTTTGGCCGGAGTGTTGATTGACAACCTGCCGGGGGGCGTGTCGACGACTTTATTTATCATAGGTATTCCGACGATGCTTGCCGGTTGCTATTATTTGGAGCGGGCAAAAAGGGTCGAAAAGCAGCCCAATACTGACTCAGTGGCTTAGAAAAGACCGGGTTCCCGGATTTTTTCCAAGATTCAAATTAATTATTGCGCTTGGATGACAACTGGCGGTTTCGATTACACTTAAGTAGTACCGGTTATGGTGTGAGAAAAGCTCTGCGCCGAATCCCCGGAAATTAGCGTTGGTATGGCTGAGTATTAGCCGAAAATATGCGAAATCGTATCTTATTAGCCGGACTGACAATCGCAGCTTGGATTGCATTGAAAGTCATCGACGTGGTTATTCCCTGGCCAGCGCTGATCTTTTTGCTGTGCGTGACGATTGCGATCATGGTTGCTCACTCCATCTGGTTGCTTATGGCCCAGAGAAAATGGCGTAAACGGATTGCCAAACAGGGTCAGCAGCCACCTAACGAAACTGACTCTTGGGAGCCATGGGTTGATATCGTAATTTCGGCCAAGAACGAATCTCGCGTCATCGAAAAGACCATCAGAAATTTCTTTGAAGTGGATTACTCCAAGTTTTACCTCTGGATAGTCGATGACTGCTCCGACGATGCCATGCCCTCAATTCTGCAAAACTTGCGGCAGGAGTTTCCAAGACTCAAAGTTATAACCCGCACTCCCGGCTCACGCCCTGGCAAGTCAGCCGCGCTCAACGAAGCTTTAGCTGTGGTCAGAGGGGAAGTTGTAGCGGTTTTTGATGCTGACGCATTCGTGGAACCTGACTTCTTCAAAAAAGTCCTACCGGTCCTTCAGCCGGATGGCATTGGTGCCGTCCAGGCCCAAAAACGTATTTATGAGAATCAAAGCGGTTTCTTGGTCGAATGCCAGGCTTCCGAATACGCTCTTGACACCTACTTCCAAATGGGTCGGGACTGTATCGGGGGTGCCGTCGAACTAAGAGGAAATGGCGAACTGATGAAGCGCGAAGCGCTCATCGACGTCGGTGGTTGGAACAATCTATCGATTACAGATGACCTTGATTTGACAATGAGGCTGCTCGTTGCGAAATGGGACGTCCGTTTCGTACCGCATGCACACGTATTTGAGGAAGCCGTCCCGACAGTCAAAGGCTTGTTGCGTCAGCGCAAACGCTGGGCCGAAGGAAGCATTCGCCGTTATCTGGACTACATCTTCCCGCTCAACTCACCCACGCGACTTTCGCTTGTGGAGCGGTTGGACATCCTGGCCTTCGTATCTGAATTTGCCGTACCGGCGATGATGACGCTGGAGATTATCAGCGAAACCATCAGTTTCCTTACCGGCGGCGAAACGCACGCTCGGCTATTGATATTGATCGCCTTCTCAGTAAGCGCGATTTCCGCAGTGAACCTTTTCATCGCTGTCCGCATTTACCGCAAACTTCCAGTTTTCAGAGCCATTGTCCACACGTTGGAAGTGAACACATATTTGTACGTCCATTGGGTGCCCGTTGTGACAATCTCGTTCCTGCGCATCCTTTCTGGTCGTGGCGCCTCTAAGTGGCACCGCACCGAGCACGCTGGACTCAGCACAGAGCAAGTCAGCCTCAGTACAACAAGTTCGTAAATAGTCGTTTGTTCCGCTGGTGGAGGCGCTGACCGTCCCATTCTATGTCCGGGGAGCGCGGACGTCTGGCCCGCTTTCTGCGACCGTTCCGGCCGGTGGGTGGTGTACTTACGCGTCAGTCCACGGGAGGGGACAAGCCCCTCCCCTCTTACAAAACCCCTTACAAGACGCTAACTGCCGCAGCTTTTTCAGAAGCAAATTTTCTGCTCTGCTCAATAATACGGATGACTTCGGCCGATTCTTCTGGATTCACAGGAAGGTTGGCACCATGGATGATGGCATCCCTCATTGCGGTGTAGAACGCCGGGTAATCGCCACGAACGGTCTGAATGACCTTAACCACTTTCTGACCACCTTCCTCGGTCGTCAGATTGCCCCACGATTCGGAAAGTTCACTGCCCCAAGTAGATTCAGTGGGAGTATGTCCATTGCGAAGCGCTGCTTCCTGCGAGTCAAGACCATACTTCACGTAAGTGCCTTTGGTACCGAAGATTTGAAACCTTGGACCGCCACTACATGCGATGACACTTGTCCACAAATGCGCATGAAGGTTGTTCGGAAATGAAAGTGCTACAAACACGTCGTCATCGACCCTCGCGCCTGGTCTTCGGAAATCGACTTCTGCATAAATAGAATGCGGTTTGCCAAATAGATAGGTCACTTGATCTATAAGATGGCTCCCAATGTCATAGAGCAAGCCGCCGGCATCTTCTGGCCCGCCTGACTCTCGCCAATGTCCAGGTCTGATAGTTGGGCGCCAACGCTCGAATCGCGACTCGAAACGCGTAACTTCGCCGAGCTGCTCCGACTCGATCAGGTACTTTACCGTCAAGAAATCGCCGTCCCAACGCCTGTTTTGAAAAACCGATAACGGTAGATTTTTTTCTCTCGCCATGTTGACAAGCAGCATGCATTCTTCGTATGTGGTTGCCATCGGCTTGTCGATGACCACCGCAAGACCAGCTTCCAAACATTGCGTAGCCATCGAAAAGTGAGTGTTATTGGGACTCGCGATAACCACCAGGTCAAAATCCCCGGCATTTGAAAGAATATCGTCGATACTGGTGACGATTTTCGCCTCAGGATTATCCGCCACTGCGTTCTTGCTTCGCTCAGGATTGCTGGTAACGATAGCCTTGAGCACCATATGCGGTGTTGACCCTATCAGTGGTGCATGGAAAACGGATCCGGCAAGTCCATAGCCGACAAGAGCAACCCGCACCGTGGCCTGTTTTCCGCTTGATATCATCGTCATTTCTCCGGATTAAATTTGCCATTTTTTGACAATTTCGAGCTTTATCTGTTGCTGACAACTTTTTTTATTGTGATTTTATGTGATTTTGTAGAATAAGGTCATCCGCTGAGCCCCAGCGCTGTAGACAGTTTCACAGCGATTAGATATACAAGAAGTATGTTGTATTAACCTACTCCTTAGACGTTGCGGAAAAAACAAAATCTTTTTATAGGGTGTAGTTTAGGCTGAAACGTTGCAGTGTAGAGGAATACGACATCTTTGCCCCACCTTTGTCAACAAAAACAATTGTGGACCTTGCGAAGAAAATCAGTAAAATTGGACTGTCTTTAGGGCCGAGCTAGGTCCAGGGATAGTTCAAAAAGATTGCTAAGAGATGATGGAGTACAACAGTGTTTAAAAAGTTAGCGACCTCTTTCATGCTAGCCTCGGCTCTCGTCGGCGCTTTGGTTCTTCCTACTTTCGCAGCCGATACCGCGACCTCGAGCGACGATACCTTCCAAAATATCGTTTTCTTCCCGGTACGCGTAGTTGGTTCATCCGTTGGGTTAGTCGTTGGTGTTCCTCTTGGTGCCGTCAAAGATGGTGTCAAGGGAGCTCAAATGAGTACCAAATGGGTAGCCGGCAAACTCGGTAGCGAGGATGGTGTTTACCAAAACTGGGCGGGTGCTCTGGTGGGCGCTCCATTCGGCATCCTGGGCGGCGCTGCCTATGGCACCTTCGATGGTGGCTGGCATGGCCTTGCAACAGGATACGAAAAGCCGTTCTCCAAGGATGCTTTTACTTTCAAAGAAGAGTAATTGTGGAGTCGACGAATACAAACTAGCTGTCACTTAACCGAGGACGGGAATACTGTCCTCGGTTCCAAGGTGGGAAAACCAAAATGAAAAAATCAGTTGTTCTGACACTAGCCTCATTTATCGCGCTTGGTACGGCCACGCCGTGCTTCGCTAACGATACGTTGGGCGGCGTCGCCAGCTTCCTAGGCTCAACCGCGGCGATGATAGTCGATGTTCCACAAGGAATCATCGTTGACTCGTTGTGGCACATGCCACGCCGGACCACGCGTTCACTCGCCACACATTTCGGCGATGAGCACGGGTTTGAGCAAAACGTAGTTGGCGCCGTTATCGGCGTTCCAGTAGGTATGGTCTGGGGCATCCCGGAAGGCGCTCTTCGCGGTGCTAAGCACGGCATTGGCACCGGTTGGGAAAAACCGTTCAGCACCGAATCATTCCTAGTCCTTCAATACGAAGACAAATAAGAGTCTGTTCCTTTGCGGCTGGCAGTGATGTCAGACGCTAGAAAGATCGGTGAGGTAGATGAAAAAGTCAACATTGTTCCGAGTTATGTGTTCGGCTGCTCTTTTGGCTTCTGCTGCGAGTCCTGTTTTTGCTCTGGACTATGAAGCGAAGCCTGTTAATTGGGTCATCCAATCCCCAGTCCGCTTAATCGGCGGTTTGGCTGGTGGAATTGTCTCAGGCGCTGTAGCCCAGCCGCTTGCCGACGGTTACCACTGGTCGTTGAAAGGTACCCAACACGTTGCCGGGAAATTCGGCGACGAAAAAGGTCAAGCCCAGTTAGCTGCAGGCGCTCCAATCGGCGGTTCTGTTGGCCTCGTTCTAGGCGCTGCGCATGGTGTTCCCTATGGATTCCTTGGTGGATTCAAACGGGGATACGAAAAGCCGTTTAGCCGTTGGTCCTTCATCACAATGGAGGAGAAATAGTCTTAACGGTTTCGACGTTTAACGTCAAATCCCCGGAAAGATAGGAAAATACTATGCGGAACAAAATTTTCTTGAGTGCCCTATTAGCAACTATGGCGATGATGTCCACCGTCAGTGCTTGCTTTGCTTATCCTGAACGTCCAGAAGACTGGCGCGTTCAGTACGAAATCTACTATTTCCCTGTCCGATTGATCAGTATGGCTACTGCCGTCATTTGGGATGTGCCTACGGCTACATTCCAAGACGCCATCAAAGGCGCGATTGGTGGTACCAAAATGGTCGCTCGTAATTTGGGCAATGAAGATGGTCCCTACGAAGTTGTTGCTGGTGCATTGACCGGTGGTCCGGTCGGCCTAGTTAGTGGTGCCGCCTACGGCGTTCTCCACGGATTCGGCTACGGTGCATGGCACGGTTTCATGGGCTATCCGAGCCCACACAACGGCAGCCATGTCAGCCTTTTCCAAGGCAGACAATACGTTGTGCCTTACGACGACAACTACTAAGGAACAATAGTTGATACAAGAGCCCGGGGGTAACCCCGGGCTCTTTTGTTTGCACCATATCCGGTGCTTCGCAATCAAAACAAACTGACCACATCAGGGATTTAACGATGCTCTATTGAGCGTGGTGAGGGCACCTGAAATGCTGCTAAATGATTGCGATAGTGCATTTGCTAGTGACCCTTGGGCAGTTCCGAATACGACTGCAATCAACAAGGCAACAAACGACAGAACAGCGCCATACTCCACGATGCCTTGTCCTCGTCTCGTACGCTGAAAGACGCCCCTTCCTCTGGGTGTTCGGTAAGTTTGATACATGATGTTCACCTGCGACCGAATTGCTTAGTACACATCTATCCTGCCTAAAGTGGCGTGAAAACGATGTAAACAGGAGTCGATGCAACCAAAAGTGATACCACCAGATTTCGTTATTCGATCAATTGAATCGGCCCAGGAAGCAGTGATGTTGCGCCAGGAGTTGTGGAGCCTGGTCCACTGACACCGCGGATCTGCGAACGCTCAAGAGTTCCAATTAGCGTTTCGACCGGGCCGCCACCTTTACCCAAAATAACGCCGGTTGGTTTGAAGGCGATGAAGCCAATGACCTTCCTGCTTTGATTGAATGGAGGCTCACCTTCGATCACAGGCAGTACGAATGGTGGCCTATCAGGATCAATTAACGCGTTGTAGCGCGGCGACTTAGCCAGGTCCTTTTCGCCGATCACTCCGTTCGTCAAATTTATCTGGTCACCTATTGAGACCGACGGTAAATAGCCTGGAATCACTGGTTCGAGACCGATGGCCTGATTGATGCCAGGGTCGATATAAGAAGGACTTGTCTTAGGGTGAGTTAAAGAGGTCCAGGCCGCATTCTTATACTTCTGCGCATTGAAGTGCAAATACATAATGTCACCGACCTGCATCGCTGAGAGCGGTTTGCCTGGTGCGCCAAAATTAGCAGGGACACTATCGTAGCTAACCGCAAGAGGAAATGCCTGATCAGCATTAACAGTCTGGATCTTGCCCACCGTGCCTGCCGCAGCATGCGCGGTGACCGTATCATAGTGGCGGCCGAGGATCCCCCCCAGAATATTTCGTACCTGGATGGTTCCATCCACCACAACCTTTCCTGGCGTAGCTGGCGCTACAGGCGCAGTGACTGCGACTTGAACTTTGACTCCCGGACTTTGATTACTGACGCGCCGGTTATCGGCCACGTTTTGGGCTGTCACCGCGAACGCATTTGACTCGGCCTTAGCAACATCGGTCCACAGGTCTTGACCGCCTGCAAGCGCGCCGGCATCGAGCGCATTTTGCAATTGATTTTTAACCGCCAGCATTTGAGCGAAATCTGTGGCCAAGGCACCAACGCAGACCACAATCAGGATCAAAGCAACGAGCATTAGCGCTCCGAGCGATCCGGATTCATTTCTGTATGGTCGTGAATACATCATCCTCACCTCATTCAAGTCTGTAGGTTGATTCACCGAAGATATTGATTTTGTTAGCAATCATTAGTGGATCCGGATTCGGGAAAACCGGGAGCCCGTACTGCCCTGACGTATATTTCACTTTTACCGCCACCGTATGTGGTGTCGTCGCTGTGTTGAAGACAGGATCTTCGAACTGAGCACTACTGGTGAGTATGTTGACTATACGGACTTGGTCGAAGGCCATTTGCTCTTGCATCGACCTGCTTGTTGCAACCTTCGGATCCCTCCCATACCCGACAGCCAGATCACGAGCAGCTTGCCTGGCCGCCTGGGACAACGATGATTTGAGCAAGAATGCATAGCTGACTTCAACCACTGCGAAAGTAAGCAAGACAACAACTGGAAGTATTACCGTGAGTGCTGCCGCTGCTTCGACAATGGACCCACCTGAGCTTTTTCTTTTCATTACCGATTCACCCGTAGCTTTCGTTCGCCGTTGTCATCCCAGTACTGATAGTCATCATCAAACGGGGTCAGACTTCGAGGCGCGTAATCATCCATCCCTCGCTTAAACCAGCGTTGAACCCCAGACTGAACCGCTCGCCTTCCATCAGTTAATCTTCCGGGATTCTGCAGAACTTTGGAAAGCAGATCTTGCGGTGGTTCATAACCGATTACGCGACTTAAGCGCATGTTGACTAATCGGGCACGCTGGGTTCCATCCAATGGAACCCGATCCGAGTCCGTTTTTTTTGAATCGCCGAAACCGAACATAAATAGTCCTCCTGGGTGTTTGCTAATCCGAGCGACCAAAAGCCTGCTGGGCCCGACGGTCCGTCGTGTATGGTCCTCTTCTTGCACCGGTTACGACGAACAAAGCTGCGGCAGTCTTTTGCAATCCTTTGAATGCTTCAACGTCCCGTTCGTCTTTTGAACTTCTGAGTGCTCTAACTTCTGGATGCCTGTTGATTACGTCGAACAAAGACACGTCCGCGACGACAATCTGCTCTTGGTCGGACGACTGGACTATTTTCATGTCTCTGCGAGCCAGACCGTCCCGATAAACATGTTTCATAGCGCTTAAGGCATCGCCTCGACAGAATGTGACTTCTTCGCCAGGACCAAGATCAACAAACCGAGAGCCAGTCACGTATCTCACACTTTTGCGATGATGGTCGTTGAGATTCATGACCTTGCAATATTCGTTTCCGACGGCAACCGCAAATAGCGCACCATCTTTGACTAATATGCGTCCGGACGGAACTGATAGCTCAATATCGGACAGCGACTGCAAGAGCACTTCACCGTGCTGTAACGAATATCGCGCCTTTTGTTCAGATTTCAAGCAAGAAGAACAACCAGCCGGATCCAACTTCGTATCGGCGGATCGCGCAATAACTCGAGCACCATTCACATCTTGGCTGGATGCTTCTGTTTCCGGTTCGACTGACTCGATATTCGAGACAGCTCTCAGTCGGCCAGCGGAAACGTTTTTCGGCTCCGCTGGTGTGTTTCCTACGTTACCAAATCGACGCGTTAGTCGAGCATAGGGCCAACGTTGTGCTAAACGCTGATCTCGACACTGGAACAGGGGATGGCGCTCAAGCCAATCGAGAACAGAAATTTGCTCAATGGTGCAACCCTGGTCTTGATAGGCATTGCTTACTAGCTTGCGTTGAGAACTAAATCGTCCTGATTCATCCTTCGCAGCATTAGCACCGGATTTGACAGTCAATTCCTGTCCGCTGGTCAACGCAATTTGTTTTGATTGCACCGTTGCAATCACTTGATTACCCTTTGCGCCGTGGTCAATCACTGTCGTATCAACATTGGTGTTGTTGCCGTCAGAACGCACAACTACCATAGCGAAGGGCTTCAAATCGAGGGCTACCTCGACAACTTGGATGTGGCAACCAAGTTCGCCGGCAGCTACAAATATCTCTCCTTGAACTAATCGCACCGTACCCTCTGTCGGAACCTCGTAGAGAGTTCCAGGAATTCCTTGGACAAAGCTACGATGCTTAAATCCTCTGTCCAAAAATGTTGCCGAACAGGGACTCGTCGCCACAACACGTCCGCGCGCTGGTATGGACTGCTCATCTGCATTGTCAACAAGTCCGCCCAAAGATCGAGATAGCGTATCGGTTGGAGCTAACGACGACGATTGATTTGACAGGCGGATCGAGCCCTCGTTTGTGCTACCGCCTTGGTTCCCACTGCCTCCACTAGTGTCTTTTCCAGTGCCGCCAACGCTTGTGCCAGATCCGCCCGAGCCAAAACCACCAGACCCGCCACCAGTTGCGCCACCGCTGCCGCCTCCATCACCCCCGCCACTTCCCCCGGTATTACCACCTTCGTTTCCACCTGTTGTTCCTCCAGCCGTCGTTCCGCCATTAGTGCCGCCGGTCGTTCCACCAGTCGTGCCACCAGTCGTTCCGCCAGTCGTTCCACCGGTCGTTCCGCCAGTCGTGCCACCGGT
>JADYXS010000043.1 GCA_021772155.1 Candidatus Obscuribacter sp. | reverse complement strand
TGTGGGGTGGGATATCTATATTATATAGTTACCCATTTTTCAAGAAGATAACGCAGGGCAGAGGGTTTTAATCTCGCCTGCGTCATCTTTAGAGGCATGCGCCAAAAACAAAAAGCAGTGGAAACTTCTCCGCGGAGAATGTTCCCACTGCTTTTCGAAGCAGCCTGGAATGCTTGTCTACGCCTACTGCTACTTCGAGGCGGCGTAAGCGTCGATGAGCTGCTTGGCCTGAGCGACCAGAGCAATCCCTTCACGGTTCCAGTTGATGAAGAAGCTCGATCCGTAGACAACGCGGCTATTCGTGTGCGGATTGCCCAGGTGCCAGCCGGCTGCGATCAGAAGCTCGACCACCTTGTTCTTCAGTTCGTCATCGGCGCCGGAGAGCTTAGACAGGGCCAGCATCTGGACCTCGGTAAGTTCCTTGCGCAACTGCACGTGGGTGTCGTTGATCTGCTTGCTGCCTTCCTTCGCGGCTTGGTGATTCTGCTTGAGCGCAAGGCAAAAGAAGACGACCAGACCGATACCGGTCGGAATCATCAGGATGGGCGCCAGCTTAGAGGCAACCAGTGTTGCGACGCCGAACAGGCAGAGCAAGAGGAAATTTCGCATAGTGAATCTTTCAAAACAGGTGTTTGCGCCGCCAGCAAAATGCCAGCAGCAAAGGGTGGAATCCGTCGATTAACGTTTAGGTTCGACAGATTGCTCCACGTTGAGTTCGTACAATGCCAGGGTTTGAACCTGACTAAGTTGCTGTGGCCGGTGTCAGAGAAGGAGAAAAGTTTGCACCATCACTGGTGCAAGCTTTTCCTTCAAGGACACCATTCCAGTACAACACTGCGCGGTTGCGGCAATCACTTCCGCCGGGCAAAGGTGGACTTGGCCGCAAACCTGGGGCAAAGCAGTTGAACCAAACAAGAAAACAAGTTTCTGCTTTTGTTTGCCTTGATCATGTCTCTGTACCAGATACCGCTGTCTTTCACGGTTCGTTTGAGGGTGCTGCGATCGACGTGCACGATGCCGAAAGTTTTCTCAAACCCGAGCGACCACTCGAGGTTGTCCATCAAGCTCCAGGCGAAGTAGCCGGCGATGTCGACTCCTGCGGCGTTAGCACTCTCGAGTGCGTTCAGGTGGTCGTGGATGTAAGTCATGCGACCGACATCCGCAATCCGACCCGCTTCAAATACGTCGTGTAGCGCTGCACCGTTTTCGGTAATGTAGATTGGCGGCAGGTTGTACTCGCCGTTCATCTCCACCAACATGCGGGTAAGCGCAGGCGCCTGAATCTCCCAACCCATCAGCGTGTTTAGCGCACCAGGAAGGTTGTCGATAATGCGGCCGTTTTCGTCAACCACATGCCGAAGGTACCAATTGACGCCCAGGTAATCGATGGGCTGAGCGATTACTTCCATGTCGCCGCTGCGGATTTCTGCCCCTGTGGCGGTAGCTTCAGCAAGGACAACTTCCGGATAGCGAGCCTTGAAAATCGCTTCCAAGTAGAGCGCATAGTTCTTCAACCAGTGCGTTCTTGCTGCAGCCACGCTTGCTGGATTGGAGGCGCTGCTTGCCTCGGCCGGCACCAGATTCAGTGTCACGCCGACCTTGAACTCCTTGCTGATGACGCGCAAGGTCTGGACAGCCAGGCCGTGAGCCAGCATCAAGTTGTGAGCGACCTTGACTCGAAGTGACGGATTGCTGTAGCCCGGTGCCAGACCATCACCGGTGTAGCCGGCGACGATCACTTCAGGCTCGTTGAGAGTGCCCCAGTATTTGACCCGATCGCCCAACCGGTGAGCCACCACTGCCGCGAATTCGGCGAAAGCCGCGGCTGTGTCGCGATTTAACCAACCGCCGTTGTCCTCGAGCGCCTGGGGAAGATCCCAGTGATAGAGGGTGACAAAGGGCTCGATACCGTTGCGGAGCAGGGTGTCGACGAGCCGGTCATAGAAAGCCAGACCTTGCTCGTTGATGGCGCCTCTGCCCAGGGGAATAACGCGCGGCCATGAAATGGAGAAGCGATAGGCCTTGAGCCCAAGTTGCTTCATCATTTGAACGTCGGCTTCCATGCGACCGTAGTGATCGCAGGCGATGGCACCACTTTCGAGATGAGGCCGTTTCTCGAAGTAAGGTCCCCAGATGGAAGGGCCGCAGCCATGTTCTTTGCCTATGGAGCCTTCGATCTGGTAAGCAGAAGTCGAAGCTCCAAAGACGAAATCTGGACGGAATGCATACTTTCGGATGGGAACAGGACTGTCCCGCACCGCCAAGCTGCCTGTGCTGTCGTTCACAAAAGGTCTCCAGGTCCGCTGAGGACTGAAAAGTAGCGCCAGCAGAAGTAAGAGCAAGTTCTTTGCTCGCAGTTCTGCTGGCGCTGTTAAAGGAACCGTATTGGCAGTCACAGACAGGAATGGTGCTTCTGCAGCCAACTCTCGGTCCTGGTGACGTCGTATAGGGTTGAAAGTCGGCCATTGCTATGGCGATCTGCTCTAGCGAGGGGCGCCAAAGGAGTACCTCCTGCGCTGCGCCCCTCGCTACAGAATCGATGGTTTGTGCCAGAGGCTCAGTTCGTTTCTGCCGGTTGTGACTTGCGCAAGTAAGTGAACTTGACCGTGAGCAGGAGCATGACCAGTGAGGTTAGTCCCCAGAACACGCTCCAGACTGCAGCCGGAATGTGGGTCATTTTCTGCATGTTGGTGGCATCGCTGAAGCTTGCTGACACCTGGAAGCCGCACGACAGCTCGATGAGGACGAGCACATCGGTGAGGGCGTTTAGAGCCGTCTGCACGGCCAGGAAAGTCAGCAGCATCTGAGCATGCGAAGCGCGCAACTTGCTGCCGGCAACAATAAGGGCTGCGGCCATCATGAGACCGAAGGCCAAACTCCACGCTCCTTCACTGGTGCGGTGAAGTGTGAAAATCGTCTGACTCATGAACCAGAGGCTCGACACGCCGATGGCAATGCCGAGCACGATGAGCACTGCTTTGGCACGCTCTCGACTTTTGCTGAACCAGATCAACAGGCAACCGGCGAAAGCGGTTCCCAGGTACCCGGTCTGCGTGTATATGAGCGGCCAACCGCCCTGGCACATCGTCAGCCCACCATGCCCGTCGCCATCGCTGACGACCGTCATGCCGACAACGGAGCCGCCGGTGGCCAGGCAGGCTATCGCGTGCCCCATCTCATGCAGCGTGGTTACGAAGGTTGACACCGGCGCAAGCAGGATGTTCACCCCAGGCAGCGTCCAAAGGATGAGCGTGAGGACAGTGAAGAGAATGAAGAGCTTGGGCGAGGCCGGTTTGCCCGAAGAATCAAGTGTGGAATTCATAGAGTCTCCTTGGCGTCAAACTCAGTTCGACAGCAGGTGATTAAGCGCTGGGATGGAGGGGGCCGATGGCGACGCCCCTACAACTCCCGGCGCTCATTGATTGCCAATCAGCGGTTCGCTGGCGGCAGCTTCTTGGACAGCCGGGCTACCAGCTCGGACTGCCTTACTTCAACTTCGGCTGCGTTTTTTGCCCCTTCGGGAGCGGCTTGCCATCGGCATCCTGATGAGGAAATACGCGCAAGGAAGGGTCGCACGTCGGGTCGAAGGCGACCAGATTGAGTTCCTCGATATCGCGGGGCACCATCTCCCAGTCGTAGTCGAACAGTGGGTTGTGTGCGTTGCCGAGCCGGTCGAAGATGCGCTCTTCGAAGGAGATGCGCTCGAACGTGCGGAAGAGCGGAATGTTGCCGGGCACGGGCATCCCGCGGTGGACGCTGTAGCAGTCCATCAACGTCAGTTCGTATTCCTCAGGCTGCCAGGCGAATTCACTGTTGGTGAGCGCCACCTGGCGATTCATCTCCCAGAAGAAGTTGTGAACGGCTTCATCGAGCTCGTCGAAGTCGAAGGGCTGGATGTAGTACGCGGTCGGCACCACATTCGATACCGTGAACGAGAAGTTGTTGCGCTTCTTCGGCTTCCAACGAGCACCCTGGAAACCGTCGACATGGCACGGTGCTTCACGTTGCAGCATTCCGGGCTGAACGATTCCCTGATCGAACGTCAGGTAACAGTAGGCGTTGAAGTAGCCCTGCGGGTTGGCGGCGATGGCGAAGTTGGCCGCGCGTCGGCAGCTTGGTGCGGCTTGAGCCAGTGCTCGCGGGATGCGCATGATGTTCGAGCCGGGGAACTTGATTGGCAAGTCGAGCGTACGCGGTGCGCCCAGACTGGCTGCCATCAACACCTGTTCGTCCAGCGGAAGGATGCCGAGCGACACCGGACGACGCGGAGTCTTGAAATTGCGCAGATCCCAGTCGGTGTTCAGCATCTGAATCACCGGCGAACCTTTGTCTATCGCGACGGTATTCAGCGCTGCGTCAGGAGTGAAGACGATCGGCTCTTCGGTGGAAAACACTGGAATGGTGAACTGTTTTCCCCGGTAGTGGACGACTCGGAAAGAGTCTTTGGTTGCTGGTTCGGTCATTGCAGTTGCTTTCTTTAATTGGTACTCGTTCGGTCGAGCACGATTACGTTGGCTAAACCATGTTCGCCGTCCACGGCAACTGCCGCTCCGGTGCGAACTGCCGTGATGAAGTTCTCGAGTTCGCCGGCATAAGGGCTGGTCGGTGTGTACTCGAGAGGTTTGCCGCTAACGCTGATTTGCCCACTGCCGTGCGCGCCAAGCGTGCCGCGGCAATGAATATCACCGGATTCGCCCAGAATCTCGATCACGCGCGGCGATCGGTAGAGCACGCTGGTGACGATTTGAGCGGTGGCTCCGGATGCAAAACGCATTGCTACAACCGCTGATTCATCGTGCGGTCCGCCGTAGACGCTGTTTGTGGTAATGCACCGGACGTCCTCGATTTCGCCGCATGATGGAATCATCAGCCAGCGCACAAGGTCAATTGCGTGCGTTCCGACAGCGCCCAGTGACCACCAGCGTCCCATTTCTTCGGAAGCTCGCCAATCGCTTGGCTCGGCCCGAAACGTCCAGCGAACGTGCATGTGATGCAGTTTGCCGAGCGAACCGGAATGAACCAGTTTGGCCACTTCCAGATGTCCGGCGTGAAAGCGCAAGTGATAGCCGACGGCCAGCTTGACGGATGCCGCAGCACAAGCTGCAACGGCTTTGACCGCATCGGCCGCATTGGTGGCAATCGGTTTTTCGACGAACACGTGTTTGCCCGCCTGCGCCGCCGCAATGATTTGTGCGGCATGCGCCTTATCGGGGCTGGCGATGATCACTGCGTCCAGCTCTGGATCAGACAGGAACGCTGCCAGATCGGTGTGAGCCGGTGATGGTGACATTGCCTGATGTTTCAGCGCGAAGAATGCCCCTCGTTCTGCACTTCGACTCAGTACGCTCCAGAAGACGCAGCCAGGGACGCTGGCTAACGACGGGATCAATTGCTGGTCCGCAATTGTGCCAGGTCCGATCAGACCGACGCGAATAAGTTTGCTCATGGCGTTGGCCTCCTTGGTTAGAGTTGAGATGTGGTGGCAAAGGTGGGTGATAAGTGGAGCCGACCTGCGGCTCAATCAGCGCGTGTTACTGTCACCACTGGTCGAGGTTTGAGCCAGACGATGTTTTTCTTGGCATTGATGGTCAGCTTGAATTTTTGCAACAGTCCATTGCCCAGCAGTCCACCTTCGCCAGGAAATATCTCGAGTCGGCGCGAGAAGATCCGTGCATTTTCGATTTGCACGGAGCCTACTTTTACCAGGCGATCGAATCCGGACATGGATTTGGTCGGAACTTCGCCGGCCACCCACTCCAGAGTCGAACTGCAGCCCGTATCCAGACGGATCCATTT
>JADYXS010000395.1 GCA_021772155.1 Candidatus Obscuribacter sp. | reverse complement strand
CCGTTCACTTACCATGATTCGTTATTTGTTCTTTTTCTTCTCGTTCTTTGCAGCCTTCTTTTCCTTTTGAGTTTTAGCAGGCTTCTTTTTTTCTTCTTTCTTCGGCTTTTCTTCTTTGCCCATATCTAAACCCATCCTCAATTTCTCAGTGGCACATTTATTATAGAGGTCATCGACAGGGTGCGCAAAGGGTCGCGACCGAAGCAGTGCCTGCAGAAAACTATAGTCATCCGATGTTTAGGTAAAGCGCTTTTTGGTGTGCGTGAGCTTCCACCAGTTGAAATCGCCACGCTGGTTGTAAAAAGTGGCAATAAGCTTCCACGTGTCATCCGTCCGCGGATCAATGGCAAGAACGTCTTGCCCATCTGTCACCAAAAGCACATTTCTACTTGTGCGATCGATACCAGGCAGGTCCATCGGAACAATGTAATTTTTTCCATTAAGCAGAAGGGTCACGACAGGCGTATTTATATCATCCGCTGCACCCACTGCCACAGGCCTTCCGGACGCTTTCAGAGCCTGGTAATTCCTCGTGGCGGTCTCGTAGTTGCCGGTGAGTGCAGTCGTTTCCAAGCAAGTCATTTTCAAAAATGCCTTGTATATGGTTTTCTTTACGTAGTCGTCCCCAATGTCCAACGCCGCAGCCTGACTCAAAAGTCGTTTCTTGCCCCCGATGAAGAACTGTTCGTCCTTCAAAGAAGCTAACAAGGTGCCGTCTTCGAACTTAGAAATCTTGGATTTGAGCGGAACGTCTCGCCCAACTTTGTCGATTTGGCCAGGCAGTGCAATCAAGTTGAGCTTTGTCGGTTCAAACTTTTCAATCTTCGCCTGCAGCGGTCCTGGCTTAGGTAATCGCTGAAGAGCAGCTAGTGACGCTTTCAGGAATGGACTGTTTGGGTCGTACTTCCGAAAAAGCCGGGCAGCAATTTCGAAAAGTGGGGCCGCTTTTGCCCCCTGCCGGAGCATCATGCGCGAGTGAGCCTCAGCAAAGCGCGCATCTGCTAAAAACTTCCCTTCGCCAATGGACGCTTCAAATCCATCACCAGCGACTTTAAACCAGTCTGCTGCGTACGGCAGATTGCCCACGTCCAGGGACATCGCCCCCCACCGGTAGGCCTGGCTGGCCTGCCACGCCTCCAGATTCCTGTCTCGGCGAACGTCCTGCTGGACTTCAGCGCGCCCCTGGAGCTTCATGCTGGGAACGCTGCTTTCGGCACTTTCGGCAGCTGCTGCGGCCCGAAGCATGCCAAAAATCGGAGCGCCCAAAAGTGTGAGGCCCAAGCAAGTGGTTAAACAGCGCAACTGTAGAGCGAAAAGACCCATATTCCTACGTACACGAAAGGATTGCCTATGATCTATATTTGCCCATTATCGGTCTTTTTTCTACTTCCGCTACGTCTTGCCTATTTGTCTTGTTTCAGCAACATTCGATCCCGCTCCAGCCTGGCGGTGTTGTTTGAAAACTTTCTTGGTATAAGGAGCTATGGCGCGAATTCTCCTAGCGGAAGACGACATCATCTTGAGCCAGATGATTTTAGACAACCTGACGGCACTGGGCTTTGCCGTCGAAATTTCGCATGATGGGATAGACGCCAGTGAATTCGTGCGAAATCAATCCTACGACCTTCTAATATTGGATTGGAATCTGCCCGGTATGACCGGTATAGAGATATGCACACTGTTCCGTAAGCTGGGAAAGACCGAACCGGTCCTGATGCTGACCAGCAAAAGCGAGATCGCTGACAAGGAAAAGGGACTGGATTCTGGTGCCGACGACTACCTGACGAAGCCTTTTGACTTCCGGGAGTTGGCTGCAAGAGTCAAGTCGTTGCTCAGAAGACCGTCCAGTTATGTCCAAAAGGTTGTCAGATTAGGCGACATATCGGTCGACATGGACGCGCGCACGCTCAGTCGCGCCGACGCCTCATTGCGCTTACCTCCACGGGAGCTGGCGTTGCTGGAATTCTTCATGCGACGACCAGGACACGTCCTGGGCACAGAATCCCTGCTGTCCGGGGTCTGGGGCTCAGATTTCGACGGTTCAGAAGTGGCGCTTAGATCTTGCCTGGCCAAATTACGAAAGGCCTTGAGCACACTGGGCTATGTAGATTTAATCGAGACAGTGCATGGATTTGGCTATCGCCTGAAACTACCAGGACAAATGCAAACATAGAGACTGGACAATTCAACATACACTTGCAAGCACGCGGAACACTCAGCCTCGAGCGCTTTTAACCGCTTTGCCGCTGGCATACCGGCCGCTCCCATAGGCGTGGTCAGAGTACCGCGAAGGCTGAGGCAAATCGATCAGCAACTCGTTTCGAGCATCGGTGGCATTCGCCCAACTATAAACTCCCCAGTAAGTCGGTCCTACTTTCCTCTTAATCAAATACCTTCCTCTCTGGTGAAAGCCTCGCAGAGCCAGTATTGACGGTAGGAGAATCATGGTTAACATAACGGCGGCCATAAATAAAAGATCAATCACGATTTCACCTCGATAATCAAAATCCATCTACAAATACTGTGGTGGCACGGGCGATACCGCCTCAGACTACCCGCAGCGCTGAAGCACATCGACGTTGAGTCACCAATGAGATTGTGCCAAAGTAGTTGCGTGTCGGATCGGCTGGGCCATGCGCCATGTGCAAAATCTCGCAATCGAGAGCAGCCAGAGTTTGCTTCAACTTGGCTTCTGTCAGCGGAAAAGCGCAAAAATTTGTCTTACCAACAGCGTACATGCTCGATTCTTTTAGAAACGACATAATGAGGAGTCCGCCCGGTTTAGCCAAACTGATAACGCGCCGCATGCCGGCAACAAACTCTGACTCTTGCGATGTGATCGACTCCGGGCAGAAATGAACGGATACAAGATCGAAATTCCGTACCGGCATAAAGGGCATTGGTCTAGCTTCGAGAATATTGCACGGAACAATGAAGCGCAATTTCTGGCGCAAAGTTTTCTTCATCTCCAAAATGCTCTGTTCGTGAGATCTACGTTCAAGCTTCAGCACATGCTCGAAATATACATCCCAACTAAATGCACCTTTACGAGCCTCTCTCCAGCCCTTCACCTCGACGCGGTTCTTTTTCAGGTATTCTCCAAAAACAATTGTTTCAACCTTGTTTCTGGCACTGATGAGCTGGTGAATTGTGGGACCACCACCAATTTCCAGCAGCGTCCTTTGCGGATCCAAATACTGATACACATCGTGCAGAAACGCCATGAGGAATTCGTCTTCCTCATCCCAATCACAATGATATTCATCCAAATACGCACGCGGACTAAAATGAGAGAAGTCAGTTTCAGCTAGCGTAGATTGCTGTGAAACATTGTGAGCAGTTTTCATCGAGATTACCTCATTATTTAAGAAAAGAGTTGAACGATTCGCTGCCCTTACATGCCGACAGCTTGCGAAAGCTGGCTTGCGCCCGTCCTGAAATCGCCGAACTGCCAAGCTTGTCCACCCGCTTGCGCCGGCGTAGGTATCCAATCGGATTGCATCGAGATGCACTCACCAAGATATGGCGATGCTGTCGCGAGAATTTCACGATGGGGCAGATCTTCAACATGACAGAACCCACGTCGTGGATTGCGGACCATGTACGCAATGGCACCAAGCACCGAGGCTGCAACCTGCAGCACCGTCGCATTCTGATCGCGGACGTGCTTTCTCGTTTCTTCGATGCTCAGCTTGGAACCTGTCCACCAGCCGCCAAGGTCATGACCTAACAACAGGACGCCGACCTCGTCAGCACCGCTGACAATTTCGCTGGTCATGACATTGCAAAAATCAGGGCTGTCCTTGCCTGTATCGGCATATTCCATTAACGACTGCTCTGCGACCTCGCTCGGGCAGTAAACGAAGTAGACGCTCGGGCGGTAGACCACACGCCCATTTTTCTTTAGGGTGAGCTTCTGGCTAATAGTGAAAGCCTCACCGTGCGGTGCCACACAACCTTCTATTTCACCGGAAGGAATCCATGACCGAGCAGTAACATCTAGCGCTCGCTGGCTGATGGAAATTTGATTGCCTGGACCCCAATTGTATTGAATTGAATCTTCAGGAAGCGTTCGTTCATGCGTGCCCCAGGCAATTTCTGCCATTGCCAGACTTTCCTGGTAGAAGCCATCCGGTGACCAGGTATTTAAGAACTCACCAGATCGGCGAGCACGCCCAATTTTCTGCGTATCGCGCTCAGATATGTGGACAACCTTGGTGCCGGTGAGCATGGCCATGCTGGCGAAATCACCGGCGTCCAGAGCCACCTCAAGAGCGTTTCGTCTTTCTGCAGCTAATACGGGTAGCTGCAAAATGCAAGTGCTAATGTCCTCCAACCCTTGCTTTGTCCAATGGCTTGCCAGACCAGGATTGCATCCATGTTCGACGATGACCGTCGGGCCATTCGTGCCAAGCATTTTCATGTGCTCACCAAGTTCCACATGCCTTCTGTAGAGAGTATCTTCGCTCCAGCTGTGGTTATTGATACTGATTCCCCACTCCTCCACAGAGGTGTTGATGTACATGACGTCGTTCTGAAAACACCAGCTGGCGACGGAAAGTGTCCCCACATTTACGGACAGATCTATCACCAGGTCACCGGGCCCAACATGTTCGTCGAAGACAAACAGCATGTTTCCTTTGGTGACTTCGATCAGTTTGTATGTGGCGCCGGCTTCAATTAGGTCCTTAGCTTCGGCCCGATAATCGATCGGATCGATGATCGTCATTTGGGAGTAATCCATATCTATGTGTCTGAGCAGTAACTGCGTCAGACATTTAGCAACGCCGCCGTAACCAATGAGCAGGACCCGCCCGGCAAATATTGTCTTCTGGATTGTAATGTCTGCACTCACGTTATCTGTCTCCATTGGAATGAAACTGAATCTCAGGAATTGCTGCAGCCACACCGCATTTCAGGCTCACTCCGAAGGAAATGAACATGCAAAAGAGCGGTGGCACTGAGATACCACGACGGTCTAATTGACCAGGCTAAACGCTAGTCCGCTTTGCCAGCAGGACTTAGAGATCTTGTGTGTTCGCTCCCGTATCGCTACGAAAGTCGATGGAATGAATATGACCGAAACTTGTTGCGCTTTTGTTGCGAAAAGAGAAATTCACCTAATGTAGGGCGGAAAACAAACTGGGCGCTACGTAGCAGGCGGTTTACCGAACCTGCCATTCGCCGACAACTCATTCGACATCAGCCTTTGTGGAAACGTTCTCTACAGCGGCACTGAATATAGTGGCATGATGCGCAACTCACCATTTGACTATAACGTCCATTTACATTGGCTGCGCGAGCTATGCCGAGTCACTAAAGGGAAAAGTCGGATATATCCTCTACATGGACCCAATGTGAGCCAGCACCAATATTTGCCCCTTCGAACAAGTGCGTCGAATTCAGTTTTCACTATCATTGAACACTTCTCTGAAAGAAACGACACCACCAATCTTACGACCGCCCTCATCGACCAAAGGACGTCCATTGAGGCTCAGTAGGCGCCCTTCCGGCAGGAGAGAATGACGCACGAATAAATGTGCATCGTCTACAGGATGCCCTTGAATTGCTTTAAACAGGGGCGTCTCGTCCGCCGGATATGGCGTCCTGCGGTCTGGTCGAAATACACCGTAGGTCTCTTGCCAGGAATTTGGTAATGAATCTGTTCTTCCCATGCCGGCAAGATGCGAAGCCGCCTTGTTGAAGTAGGTCAGGTTGCCTGCATGGTCCGCAGAAGCGACCCCATCAGCAATGCTGTCAAGAATATGACGAATCAACATTTGCTGCCGGCGCAAAACATTCTCACGCTTTTTTCTTTCGATCGAGCGCAGCAAAGTCCCGGCGAAAGTTTCGAGTTCGACGTCTCCTTTAATCCAAAAATCCTCCGCGCCAAGCATGGTCGCCGTAAGTCCTTCTTGCTCAGTCACATTGCCCGCATAGACCACCACCGCTGAATCGGCGCAGTAGCTGTTACACAACCAGGAAAGGTGCTCGAGTTCGTCAGTGCTAGTAAAGTCAAGGTCTACGATACATATGTCGCAGCTTGGCGCCTCGACTGAATTAATAAGCTCATCGATGAAACGGCGGCGCCTCACCACGAACAATCCAGGCGCAGCCTCTGCAAGGTTTTCCTGCGTAACAACTGCATCTACGTCATCAGGTTCAATTAGCAGCACTTTCACACGGTTCATGTAGTACCCTCCCCAACAACGGCTTTATCATACCGGACCCTATCCAGCCCAGTTGCTGCCGTTCAACCAAATTTTGTTTAAGTATGGTTGCGCCAGAACCCAAAGGCCGCCAACAGTCTGTGCAGAGATCCCGGAAACTTGGCGCATCGAATCATACCGCCCGTAGAAGGGCACCACATTCAGTGCCTTTCTCATTCAACCGACTGCTAATAGGCAATAGTGTGAAGCTTCTCCGGAGCAGCATCATATCTGCACATTGGCCGTGGTACTCTATTTTACAATGCCTGCATTCTCGTCTAAATTTGGACCGGAGCACTTACCGGCGCTACCCATCGAATTTAAGGGAAGCGCGGCGAATTGTCGAGCAAATTGCCGGAACCCGATTGAATTTTTGGTAGCATTCTTCCAATTGAACGACCTCGAGCGCATCGCAAAGGATTCTTGGGTGCGATTGACGGATGAAACGATTGAATTCAACAGCCCGGACAAGTATTGCATCTTGGACTGGAACGACATCAGCCGCGTCGAAACAGGTGTTCAACAAAAGCGTAGCGCCTCAGATAAAGCCGCAGCCAAGCAGTTTACCGTGTCGTCGAGCAATCAATCATTCACGGTGGATGCACGCTATTTCAAGAACGAGGATTTATTGCTGATGTTGCGCTGGACCAGGCAGAAAGCGCCGGACTCCGCACAGATATTTGGTCCGCCGCTGACTCAGTATCTTTAGCTTCGAATGCTATTTCGTCGCTGTGATTGTTTTGAAGTTCATGCGAAACTTGTTATGGCGGCATCGCCGGTGTTAATCGGTCAAGTCGTTGGGCGAACTTTAAGTCACCGCGCTGCCGATGCTTTTGACTTAGGCGCTTGATTTCGCGGATGGTTTTGCGGGACACGGCTTCAGGCAGATCCGACAACCCGCTACTGGCAATTTGCAATGTGCAAGTAGCCTCACGCGGCCTGCCGGAAAATTGCTGAGCACTGGCGATGGAGAAATTCAGCCGATT
>JADYXS010000394.1 GCA_021772155.1 Candidatus Obscuribacter sp. | reverse complement strand
GTTGGAGGGTTTAAGCTGTTTGTATCAGGAGGTCAAACGGCATGCCAAAACTTTTGGTCGGTGAGCTTGCAAAGCAATTCGGCATAAGTCCTAAAACTGTTCATTGGTACGAGGCCCAGGGTTTATTGCCCGAGACCGTTCGGTCCGAGTCCGGCTACCGTCACTACTCACCAGAAGCCGTTGATCAGCTGGCTTTTGTACGGAAGGCTCTCGGATTGGGCTTTACAGTGAAAGACATCAAAACAATACTGGAGATAAAAGCGGGCGGGAACTTGCCCTGTGACTTAGTGCTCAGCTTGCTAGATAAAAAGATAAAAGACCTTGCTGAACAAATTCGAACGCTCCAAGAATTGCACGCGCACCTGGGAGTACTTCAGCAAGAGTGGCGCCTGAAGCCGCATGAAACTCCATCGACTGCGTTCGAAATCTGTCCGCTGATCGAAGAGTCGTAAATTGGAATCGCACAAAGACACAGACAGAGATGCTTCGGCGTCTTGTGGTTGTGTCCTGCCTTGAGGTGATTATGAAGCCCACGCTAAGCCAGAGCACGAGAGCGTTTTTTCCAGAACGAACAGAAATCGATCCTGTCTGTCACATGCAGGTCGCTGTTGATAAAGCTCAGTTTAAATGCGACCACGCAGGCAACACCTATTACTTCTGTAACGCCGTATGTCTATCTAAGTTCAACAATAGCCCTCGAAGATACCTGCCCGTCGAAGAAGCAAATCCTGTTCAAATCCCACGGCAGCAAGCTTCGCTGGCTGAGCAACCGACATTTCGTGCGGACGAGCAAATCCGTGAATCCATGGCGGATGCCAAGTTCACATGCCCAATGCATTCCGAAATAGTACAAAAAGGTCCCGGTTCCTGCCCTATCTGCGGCATGGATCTCGAGCCTGTGGACGTTTCGCTTGACGGTACCGATGCAGATGAGCTGAAGAGGCCGATTGTGAAGCTTGCGGTAGCAACTGCGCTTACCCTGCCACTGTTAGTAGTGGCAATGGGAGACATGGTTGGTTGGCGCTTGTTTGCAGAGTTGCCTGGGCATACAGCGCGTTTGATTGAACTTGCCCTTTCGGCGCCGGTCGTGGTTTGGATTGGTGGCGACTTTTTCAAGCGCGGGCTGGAGTCCGTAAAAAACCGCTCGTTGAATATGTTCACGCTGGTAGCGCTCGGAGTCGGCATCGCGTTTACCTATAGTCTGTTTGTCACACTGTTTCCCGGATCGGTTCCGAACGGGGGCATTGGGCATGACGGCGTCCACGTTTACTTCGAAGCGGCCGCAGTTATCGTTACACTCGTGCAGTTAGGTCAGGTTTTGGAATCGGCCGCGCGTCGCCGCACAGGCGGAGCAGTCCGGTCTTTGTTGTCGCTTGCCCCCAAAACGGCGCGTAAAGTTCAAAGTGACGGTAGCGAAGAGGATATTCCCACATCCGAAGTACAAGTCGGTGACAAGTTGCGTGTTCGACCCGGTGAGAAGATACCGGTGGACGGAATTGTCCGAGACGGCAACGGTACTGTGGATGAGTCTATGCTGACGGGCGAGCCGCTGCCAGTCAGCAAGCGTTTGAACGATACCGTAACTAGTGGCACAATTAATCAGAACGGTTCATTTATTTTCGAAGCGCAACGCGTCGGTAATGAGACTTTGCTAGCTCAGATTGTACTAATGGTCTCGGCTGCGCAGCGTAGCCGCGCGCCCATTCAAAAACTCGCTGATTCCGTTGCAGCTTACTTCGTGCCGGTTGTCCTTGTGGTTGCAGCAATGACATTCGCTGCCTGGTGGCTGTTTGGCCCGGCGTCATCATCCTCCTTTGCGATATTAACGGCCATTGCGGTTTTGATCATTGCCTGTCCGTGTGCGCTCGGTCTTGCGACTCCCATGTCCGTAATGGTGGCAACGGGAAAGGGCGCTACAGCGGGAATCCTGGTAAAGGATGCTCAAACCTTGCAATCGCTCGAAAAGGTCGACACGGTCGTCATTGATAAAACAGGCACGCTCACGGAAGGCCGACCAAGGCTGATTGACGTCGTCGCTGATAACCGCTCCGAGCAGGAGTTACTAATTTTGGTGGCAAGCGTTGAGAGAAACAGTGAACACCCCCTGGCGCAAAGCATTTTAAGGGCTGCCGAAGAACAGGCGTTAACCCTTCGCAGCTCGGTCGAGTTTGAAGCTGTGAGCGGAAAGGGCGCACTGGCACAAGTAGGCGACGACGTTGTCGTGGTCGGCAACGCGGCGATGATGATGGACCTGAAAATCGACGTGCAGGCTCTGATGCCTGATGTTCAGCAACGTCAACGGGGTGGTGAGACTGTCATGTTCGTGGCAGTAAACCGAGATTATGCCGGCTATCTTTCGGTAGCGGACCCGATAAAAGCTAGGGCTCGTCAGGCGGTTGACTTGCTTCATGGACGAGGAATCGATGTGGTGATGCTCACTGGTGACAACCGTGAGACTGCGGAGGCCGTTGCGCAAAAGCTGGGAATCGACCGCGTCATCGCAGAGGTTCTTCCGGCGGACAAGGCGGCAGCTGTTAAAAATTTGCAGGACGAAGGGCGGACAGTTGCAATGGTTGGCGATGGCATCAACGATGCTCCTGCACTGGCTCAGGCGAATGTGGGCATAGCCATGGGTAATGGAACTGAGATAGCAATGCAGAGTGCAGGTATTGTGCTGGTCAAGGGAGAGCTATCAGGCATCGCAAAGGCGTTCAATCTCAGCAAGGCCATGATGTTGAACATCCGCCAGAACCTATTTCTGGCATTCGCCTACAACGTCATTTCGATACCACTTGCAGCCGGAGTTTTATATCCGCATTTTGGATTGTTGCTCAATCCGATGATCGCGAGTGCTGCAATGGCTCTGAGCTCGGTGTCGGTCATTGCAAATGCCCTGCGGCTCAATTCCGCTAGGATCTAACGCCGGCAACACCCTAAGCACGGCAAATGCTGAAGGAGAACAGCACAGATGTTCGGGACCCTGCCTGGTTATTCCCATCTGCTGAATAGCTCAATGGTCACTTGACCCGTGCCAGTGCTCATGAAATTTTGAATGCCGCATTGCATCACTTTTCAAGCGTTTGGGGGAACCGATTGGATCATTGTCCGTCTGCCTTGTGGATTACATAGAAATGTGGAAATGACAATTGTAGAAATGGTTCCCAGAAGTTTGACGGTGCGAGACCACACTGCTTCTACATATGCGGAAGAATTCGGAATGAAAGCGTTGCGTGGGAATTTTTGACGGACTTAACTGAACGAGGTCCCTGCTCGGCGGAATCACTGCTTGGAAGAAACGCGACAAGTCTCTGGTCAAGGGCCCAGATGAAAAGCAGATTCTTGACCTTGCAATCATCAAGTCACAGATGGGCCAGGTAGCGTCTCCAGTGCAATCCGGAAGGTCTCCATTTGCCAATTCTGAGGGTCTATCATACAGTGAATGTTCGATGAGTGTCGCGGATTCGGTCGCTTCTATCTTGAGGTACTCCGGCTTCCTCTGCTATTTTGCTCCAGTTTGATACGGCAGCCTGAACTTCAGTTAGGATCGCTCTGGCGGAAGTTCGCTTGAGTGAAATAGTTTTG
>JADYXS010000393.1 GCA_021772155.1 Candidatus Obscuribacter sp. | reverse complement strand
GGATTGGCTGAAGCGTATTGAAATATTGAGCCTCCTGCAAGAGGCAGCCAAGCAATAGCACTAATGCCACCGCGATTTATCGGGTGGCATTTTTGTTGGCGCCTGGGACGCCGGCGCTCCCAAACACTGTGCGCCGTCCGATTCGAACGCCGCCCGACGTTGAAAATTTTCTGTTTCTTTTCCGGCCTTCACGCAACAGCGTTGTGCGCCAGTGGTTCCTTATCAGAGGACCTGCGGACGCGCGTACTTAACCTCCATGCGGATATCCCCATTGTTGTGGTCTGACATTTTGCCCATAATCGCCCTTGAGTAGAGAAACTCAATCTGACCGAATCGGCCTAAAGTCCGGTGTGCTGCAGGCATAAAGAGACGAATGGATCAATTGCTCACTGCCGACGAAAAGAACAGCCCTAAGGGCGTAGACGCGCCTGGGCAGTCGGACGATGCAAAGTTGAGCTATCTCGGGCTGGCGGCCGCGAGCGTCTACGACACGACCTTCGGACCAGGCGACCCAAGCAAATTATCAGAAGCCGATCTGGCAAGCTATCAGGAAACGCGCACAGAAGTCGCTACCTACGCTGGCGGATTTGCAAAAACAGCCTGTCTCTTCCTGCGCGGTCGTTTCGCCATGCCCTTGACCATGGCTTCGTATGCGTTCGACCAGGCAAAACCGCTGGACCCTTTCGAAACGCAGCTCTTGGACGGAGGGCTTGGCATGGCCAAAGGCGCTGTGATGCGCAAGGCCTTTTCCGTTACGGCGCCAATTAAGGATCATGCCCTGAAAGGCGTAGCGCTGGGCATCACTTCCAGAGCCGCGGAAGTGGGATTCGACCGACACTCATATTTTGACAAGGCGACCGGTGAATTTTCTCTGACGACCACTGTCGAAAGTCTGCATAACTCAGTGTTCAACAAGAATGCCCTGGCTGTCGACCTGATTTTACTAGGCGCCTCCAGCAGCTTGCTTAGAGGCACAGACCTGGCAATGGGTGGGCGGGTAACGCGCAGCCCGCTGGTGTCTAACATGGTTGCAGGCGGCACTTTCGGACTTACTTCGGGAGCCCTCGAGGAACTTCAACGCCAGCGAAATGGTGAGGACTTCGACGCGGTTGCTATCACTAAACGAGCCTTCCTCAGAGCAGGATTGGATTCCGTCGCCGCCATTCCCGGAGGGCTGCAGGCCCGTAGCCTTTCAATACACTTGCGCTCTGGCCTTGAGCCAAAGCCTTCCAGCCCAACCCCACAAAAGCTCGCGCTGGAACCACTTACACGGGCAGCGAACCAGGAACAAACTATCGCCGCACCAGCTAAGGTGATCGATCGAATCACGCAACTGAAGCCTGCCGCGGAGACCACGGCTTTTAAGGTTCGCAGCAATAGCGGAGACCCCGTCGGAGAGTTGATGTCAAACTTTCCAGAAACGCCATTCTGTCTTGGCGGACGCTGGTACTCATCGGTCGAAGGGTTCTATACTTCGCTCAAGTTTTCGCAGCCGGAGCAGCAAGCTCAGGCCGCAGCGCTGTCTGGTTCACGCGCCAAAAACTTTGGCCGCGAATCCAAGGCGACCGAGACCGTCTATGAAGGTCAAACTATCAAGCTTGGAAGTCCGGAACATCATGAGTTGATGAAGCGGGCCATAAGGGCCAAGCTTGAACAGAATCCGGATTTAGATCGCGCCTTTGCTGAAACATATCCGCGTCCAATTGAACACCCATTGAAGGACAGAGCCGGTACAAGATTCCCCGGTGAGCAATTCACGCGCATCCTGGCTGATCTGCGCTTTGAGTCGCTGGCTCGGCATCCGGAACTCCAGCAACGCCTGAACGCGCCAAAGGTCGACTTACCGCCACGGGAACCTGTGCCATTGATAACGGTGACAGAGGCGCTGAGCGGTGTTAATCAGCCGCACCTTCAAGACTTGCATAATCTGCCGGCCTATGCCAAAGCTTTCGAAGGCTTCGATCGGCGTGTCAGCCGCGTGATAGGCGGTGGCGCAGACAGTGTTCTTTTACACCTTCAAGACGGCAACGTGCTAAAGATCACCACGCGTACTTTAGAGCCGAATTTCGGTCAACGCTGGTTTGATTTGCCAATTCTCGAAACCGGCAGTCGCATGGTTGACGGCAAGCAAGTCAATTACTTCGTGCAACCCTTCGCCAGAGAAGCAAAACCTGCCCAAGTTGAACAGTTTTTGAAAGATCTCGAAAGCTCCGGCCATTACATGCGCGACTATAATCCGTTAAATGTCGGCTGGTACCTGCCAGAAAATAGACCAACCTTGGTGGATCCTTGGTCGGTCGAGCGTATCCCTGGTAAATAGGCTACTTGCTTGCCGCTCTACGTCGTTGCTTGCGTACGTGATCTTCAAATTCCGCGATGAGCTTAATGTTGTTGTTCGGACCGCCATAAGGCGTCAAGAATGCAGTCTGTGTCAGTGAACCGTTCAGTGCCGATTTTCCGCCTCCTTTTTGGACTTCCTGAACGGTGAAATAGTTCAGCAGTCCGCGCTGTTCTAAATTCTCTCGTTTATAGAAGTCCGGGCTTACCTGCGAACTGGCGACTGTCACATCCAGCCCACGTAAAGGCTCGTAGCGTGAGTCCGACTCGTAAAGCTTCCATGGATTAACAGATGTTTCGTGGCTTCCTAATGTGGCTGCGACGGGTTTGCCACCGGACGCTCGGATGACATCGGCGTTGTCGCGCACCAAGCCTGCAAGTTGACGCCCGCTACAGGCATAGTCGTCCAAGAACACGATCACCTTTCCGTTCATGGCACCAGGTCCGCGCGCCGCCAATTCCGTCACCGAAATGACGTTGCTGCCGGGCACGCCAGTCACCTTAGGATACAAGTGGTTGAGCATATATCCGCTGCCATTCTTTTCCAAGCCTGTGACAATGTAGATGTCTTCGGGTTTGGTTCCAGGCGGCAGTTGGTCGATAACCTTTTGATGAAGGTCTTTCATCTGCGTCATCATGTCTGCGTATGTGTGCGCTGTCACACCATCCTTGAGTAGATAGGCAGCAATTTCCCGTTTCTGAGGTCCCAGCTTGGCCAGGAAAGATTCAATCTCGGCCTTGGTGTATGTTGGTTGCGTAAACTCGTTGTAGAGTGAATCGATTTTTTGTTCGTCGCTTGCATCGGTGCTCTTGCGCAATTTCTTACCAGGCAAATCCGAATCGGTGGAAAGCAATTTCGCGTTCGGGTTAATATCTTTCACTGAGGTCGATGAGTCAGGATGTAATACTTGCCGAACAGCATCTTCGTTGGACAGCCCCGGTTGCTTCCTCTGGAGCTCCTGCACCTTACCTGCAATCTCGTTGAGTTTGCCTTGCATCAGTTGCGGCCCGGCAAGCTTGCTGGCACCAAAATCGTACATATTCAATGAACGATCAAACCCGGATAAGTCTGCAACCATCAGATTCTCGACCTTGGCGAGTGCCTCTCGCTGGGCCTTGGCTAGCTGATTGGTAGAGCTATCCAATGGGGACAGGTCTCCCAGAAGGAGAACATTCTTCGGCGGCCCATTGGCGGCGATGTCCTGAAGTGCGGCTTTGTCCAGCTGTCGGACTTCAATTGGCTTGTGCGGATTTTGCTTCTTGAGCAAATATGCCAGGGCATTAGCTGAGCTGTCTCCTTGCAATGCGTAGACGATTATCGGCTCTTTAACACCGCCCATAGTGGTGTCAATTTGCGTCAGCAAATTCTGCATTTGCTGATCAACTGCCCGCTGTGTCATGTTCGGCGCTGCTTGCTCTAGTATCTCGATTGCCAGGCGTTTCTGACTGGCATCCATGCCGGCCAACATTTGGTCGAACTGCGGCTTGGTCAACGGACGGTCGCCAAACACGCGCTCCTGGATCTCCGTGACCATGTCACGTTGACGCGCAGCATCGAATTCCGGACGGGGTTTGACAGTTGGGCTCTCTGGCTTGTCCGGAACGGCGTCTGTCGTCCTTCGGGGCACATCGGCGGTGTCGCCTTGTCTACTGCGAGTCGTCTTTGCTTCTTGGGCGTCAAGCCACTTGAAGGCCTTTTCGCGCGCTGCCGTGTGGTGCTCGCCAAAGTGGTGCTT
>JADYXS010000042.1 GCA_021772155.1 Candidatus Obscuribacter sp. | reverse complement strand
CGAAATTGGTATTCGTAAGGCTATCGGTGCTCGTTATTGGGACATAATGCTTCAATTTGTGCTCGAGGCCGTTGTGCTCTCGTTAGGCGGCGGAATGCTTGGAATTTTGCTCGGAGTGGGCGGTTCCATGGTAATCAATAACTTCTGGACCACGGTGGTATCCACAAGCTCGGTCGTCACGGCCTTTTGCGTCGCTCTGGGAATCGGACTGTTCTTCGGCATCTATCCAGCTCGCAAGGCTGCCCGCCTTGATCCGATTGTGGCACTGCGCACTGACTAACCTGCGACCGTCAAACTAGCGACCGGCCTGCCTGTGCCTGCGCAACTTCGGCCAAGGGGACGGTAAATGGGACGCCATACTTGGCATCAGCGGATTGTTAACGGCTGAGCTCAGTCACGAAACAGGCACTGCTGTAGACTTCATAAGACTATTTAGTCAAATGAGCATATGCCCTTGATTGCTGTCAGTATCTTGTCAGCTGAACGTAAAGCGGTATCGACACAGATACGACGGCATGGAATGTCGCAAGATCCAATCGGGAAGCCAATTGCATGCTGCAGGCAAATTCAGATTACTCGCATGAAGACCTTATCATCACAACGCTTCTCGATGTTTCTACAATAGTTGGGCGACCTAGGAGTCTTTCTTGCGTCTTGTTTCTCGACTTGCTGTCTTTTTGGTGTCCCTTCAGGTGCTTTCTCTGTCGGGGATATCTGCGTATGCGCAAACGTCCAGCCAAGTAGACCCATTGCTGCGTGGGCCGTTGCCTGCTGGCAATCCGGCGTCTGCCGACAGTGTTGGTGCTGCAAGTAGTGCTGCATCCGGCAGTGCAAGCTCGCCTGTAGCTCCCACATTACTGCCTCGTCTTACTCCCGATACTGGTACTGCCGCTGGTGCCGGAAGTTTGGGCACGGACCCAACTGCGGGTCAGCTAACGGCTCCCGGACCGCTCGATCAGACTTTGCCCGGCGACGCTGCAAACGAGGCCGCAAGAGCCGGTGCTAGTTCATCGGACGGAGCTGAGTCACTTTTGACCCCGGCGGAGCGATTGAAAGATAAGAGTATTCCATTCACACCTATTCAGACTAAGGAACTAATTCCGATTGGTCGCGGCAAACTGCCGCCGATCAAACTGGAAGCTAGTTATAACCAATCGATCGGCTTGCGCGAAGTGCTCGGCATCGCCTTGGAAAATGCGCTGCCGATTAAGATCAACCAGGCCGGATATGATTCGACGAAATACTTATACTTCGCCTCGTTAGGGCGTTTTCTTCCGGACTTCAATATGATTTATCGGGTGCAGAGATTGTATCCGGAGAGCGGACCGTCAACCTTATCGAAAACGTTCTCAAATACCGTACGGATGCCTGTCTTTCAGGGTGGTCGCGTATTTTTCGGCGCACTGGTCAATTACCATCGAATGAAAAGCGCAAAATTTGCTTATTCGGCGAGCATCAACGATACCTTGCTCGACGTGTATCGACGCTACAACGACATGCTGCTAAATCAAGTCCTGCTGCAGATCAGATTGAAATCTGTAGAAGTGTCTCGGGCCCAGCTGAAGCTGAACCAACAGCTGAAGAATGCCGGTACCGGAACGAACTTTGCAGTTATGCAATCTACCACTCAGCTTGCACTTGACCGGCAGAGTTTACTGTTGCAAGAAGTGACCCTGCGGCAATCTGCCCTTGGGCTAGCGGGTGCACTGAACATAAATGTTGGGATTAACTTGATTCCAGTTGATACCCAGGTTATAGAAACTCGGCTGGTAGATTCATCCCTGAACATCGCCCAACTAACTGACCTGGCAATTCGAAATCGACCCGAACTGGGTCAGTTTAACGAATCAAGGCTGGCTCAGACCAGGCAAATTCAGGTCGCCCTGGCGCCGTTGATGCCCACAGCACAATTTTTCCTCACAGCCAATCGCTCAGAATCCAATCGAGGCGGTAGCAGCAGCGGCGGTGGTGGCAATCTTGGGACGCAGGCGGCAACGGGGGCATCCGGTAATGGCGTCGGTGGCAGCCCTGTTGTTGGAGTGGGTCCAGCAGGTATTGGCGGCGCAGCAGCAACCAGCGTCGTGATCCCGGCAGGTGGTGGTGGCGGCGCCGGCATCGCGGTCGGTGGTGGCAGCTCAAGTCAGTCGTTTACGGCAGGCTTTGACATTAATTGGAGCTTGTCCGGATTAGGAGTTCCTGACTTGATGAACTCGATGTCCGCTCGGGCTCTGGCGCGCCAGTCGATGTTGCAGTACAACCAGCAGTACATTACTGTTTTGACCCAAGTTCGCAGTTCATACCTCAACAGTCTGACGGCAGAAGAAGCTGTCGACGTAACTGGTGAGGCCGTGATTGCCGCGCAGGAAGGACTGCGTTTGGCTAATTTACGTTTGCAACATGGGGTGGGCACGAACCTGGAGTTGATTCAAGCGCAGAGAGATTACATAACTTCGCTGATCAATCAAGCCCAGGCAATCATCGCGTCCAACACTTCACAGGCGCAATTGCTAAGAGACGTCGGCCAGATCTCGATGGCATCGCTGACTAATGTAGTGGCGCAACCGATAAGTCATGAACCACTGCAGTCGAAGTTTTTCAACTAAAACCTGAACGGTAAACAGCCGCTATGTCCCCTGCCGAGCTAACGTTGCACATGAGATTGAGCCGTACCTATTAATGGTTATGGACGCTCAAGGAATTGTATCGAAGCCTTTGACCCGATACTTTGCCTCAAGAAATCCAGAGCATCGTTAAAAGAGCTCGCCGCTGTGCTCGTAGAGCGGACATTGCAGCTCCTGCACACTGAAGCGAAAAATTTTTCTATTTTATGGAGTGGTAGAACTGTCTGGCTTCCTTGATTTGCTCTGTCCTTTCTCTGTCCGCAGCGCGCTCAGCTAACTTTTCTGCTAGCCGTAGAGCATCTTCGAAGCCCGGATCAATTTTTAGTGCTGTGGTTAGACACTGAGCTGCTGTCACGCTTTGATTAATGTTGATATAGGCCTCTGCCAATCTGGTGAGGATGTATGGATGTTCTGGCGCTCGACGTTCGGCATTTTGTAACTGACGCACCATTCCGTGATCGTCAAATCTAGCACAGCCTTTTGTACACCATAAAGCTTTGAATAAGCCAAACGCCACTCTGTCGCGGGAAAGCTGTACCTTCAGATCCATTTCGTCATACGAGTTGCCGACAGCAATTGGATCATGCTCATGGGCGCGTCGAACAGTTGGCAAACACGTCCATAGAATATGGGCAAGCACTTCAACGTTTACGTTTCCGGTCTCGTGCGCGCCGCGCTTGAGGTTTTCGTATAGCAAAACGCGCTCGGATTCCGGAGTAGCGAAATGCCGAGCCTGCAAATCATCTAGCGTAGAGAGAAAAAATTCTCGAGCTTCTATTTCGGCAAGTTTGAAAATTTTGATTCGACTGTTCACGTAGTCGAAGCGGATAATGTTGTCCCTCAGGTTCCGCGCACCGAGGACGCCAAAGTACCTTTCCTTAGGTAGTATCGTTTCGCCTTCTGTTAGAGAAACGGCAAACACCGGCTTTTTGAACGCAACCGTTCCGTAGTTCAGCACAGGTAGCCGAACATATCCGATCTCAATTGCTTTGCTATCGATCGATAACGGTTCTTTTAGCATCGGCGGCGGTATCCGAACCCCCTCCGGCAACTTGTGTTTGTTGGCGACGGTATCATACATCGGTGGGAACGCAGAAAATGGTGCGCCTGCGTCTATGCTTACAGGAAGCGGCAGCGCGGCAGTGACGCCAGTAACCAAATCTGTGTCAAGCATTGATTCGGTGGGAATCGTATCCGGTCCGGTGTAAATCACACTGGTGTTTGGGAAAAGGGTTAATGAGCGCCTGGGCAAATTGAACTCTGGCGAAAAGTTTCGGAAAAAATCTTGGCCCAGCACTGCCGCTGGTGCATCCAGCAGAGGTACACGAAAGATAGTGGACGAACTCTTTTAGATGTGGCTTGGATAGCTTGATTGAAGCTGTGCCGAGCGTTATATCCACAGTCGAGGTGGCGTTTGCTATCGCCGGGTCGACTGTCGTAAATGGCTCATTGCTTACTGCGAAATATGCCCTAGCACCATTTATGGTGCCCGCAATCAAGAGGCGGCCTTGTTTATAGGTGATGGGAGTTACAATCGGCACGCTGCTTGTTGGAAGCGGAGGCGTTGTTTCCGGTAGAGATTCTGTTTCGCTGATACCTGCAAAGGCTAAAATTGGTCGCTCGATGGAACGATTATTTCGGAAGACGGTGCGGTTCACAGAGGAACTGGGCAGTTTTTCTCCAGGCATTAACGCGGTCGGTTCAAGAGGTTCGGCCTGCGCATACTTGAACGGAGCTACTGCTCCGCCGACCATTCGGTAGTCATCGTATGCAGTATCAGGGATTGCTCTGCCGAACATTCTGCGGATCAGGTGACTTGTCCTGTCCAGCACCACATAGGTAGGGCCATTCTTGATGTCGCTCAACGATGCAACATCGAACCATTCCTGCCCAATGCGCGCATACCCTTCCGGGTGTAAATTCGCCGGTGAGCCGGCCAGCCTGCGCAAGAACATCGGCAAGCACTCCAACTGCCGACTAATCATTGGCGGACCGGCATCCTCGGAAGGGAACACTTTGTCACCCAGCTGAATCCAGCCACGTCCGTTGCGGCCAAGCGCAACAGTCCTTTCGCCACCAACAAGCTCCATGCGAATGTTTGAGCCCTGCCAGTGCAGCGTAACCGATCTGGTCTGATGACTGTTCCTTTTGCCGAATTGGGCACTGCAATATAGGGTCGCTTCTCCTGAATAGGCTTTGCTTCCCTCTTGTGCGATATGTTGGGTTCCACCATACGCTGCAATAATTTGGTCTGCAAGTGCGTGATCGGATTGGTTCATATCAGCCTGTGCCGGTACAGGTCGAACGACCCATCCGTCAAGCACAAGCACCAAAGTTAATACCAGTCCGCAAAAGGTAGAGGAAATTCTCAAGCCGTACCTGCTCTTTCAAGACAGTCTATCTGACCTAGAACTTCCTGGCAAAGCAGATGGTCAAGCAGCTCTGTGCTGCCCGTGCCTGTCTTGCTCCTCCGCTTCGGATTGCCGGTACAAGCGAATAAGCTCGTGAGCCAGATCAATGAAGTAGCGTTGCTCGTTCATTGTCCGAGGCAGATTTAACCGATTGTTTATCACCAGCAGTAGCGCTGCGTACGAGACGACATCAGGAGTAGTACTCATCATTGTGCACCTCGAGAAGTTAGACGGCAGCTCCCTGAGTGCGTTCCTCACAGGTGTTGTATTTTGAGCTCAAGCTTGCTCGGCGAAGAATAGAAATTGCTTAAAACTGAATTTTTCCCCACCGGTAACCTGCAGTCGCGCCAGGCAGCGGAAGTTCGCTTATGGAGCCGCCGAATCGGTTAAAACCCTGTGCAGGCCAGCAGACTGGGGGTTCGAGGGGCGGACAGCAGGGCAATTCGGGCATTAAAGATTCTCATTAGACGTAATTCCAGGTGCGCTCCGTTAACCTAATGCAAATTTCATATTGCTGCCGAAAGTCCCAGTCAGCGGCTGTTTTGGTCAAATTTGCCTAACAACCGCGCAAGTGAAGCACCGTGAAGGGTTTTCAGCACAAATATGGGTTCGCAAGCGGTGAATCTCTTAGAATATAGCTTCGGCTGCCGCAGTGTATCGACTGCAATATTTGAAGCCGTGAATCCGAACCCAAGAACCGGGAGAGAAGGCGTGCCGTTGATCGCTCCAACAATAAGTACTGCAAAGGCTGAGTTACTCAATAAGAAAGTGTCGCTGGCAAGAATAAGCGGCGTCGGTATTTGTGTGCCGCCCGGTCTGCTGACTAACCAAGACTTGGAAAAGATGGTCGACACCACCGATGAGTGGATCACAGAACGGACCGGCATCAAGCAGAGACATATTGTCTCGCCTGGCACCACAACGTCCGATCTCGCTGCCGAGGCTGCGTTGAAAGTACTGGAGCAGACCGGCGTCAAGCCAAACGAGCTTGATCTCATTATCGTTGCCACCATTACCCCTGATATGGTTCTGCCTGCAACAGCAGCTCTTGTGCAACACAAGATTGGCGCTACTGGCGCCTGGGGCTTCGATCTTTCGATAGCTTGTTCCGGTTTTCTCTATGCGGTTCAGGTCGGTGTTCAATTTATCATTAGTGGCGCACACAAGAATGTCTTGGTGATTGGCCTGGATGTTATGTCCTCAATCATTGATTACAGCGATCGACAAACTTGCATAATTTTCGGAGACGGTGGTGGCGCTGCTCTGATTCAACCCTCTAAATCCGCTGAAGAAGGATGCTTTTTCGACTTCATTCACGAGATCGATGGTTCTGGTGGCGACTCTCTTTGTCTGCCAGCTGGTGGCAGTAAGATGCCGGCTTCCGCAGAAACTGTGGCAAAGCGTTTGCACTACGTACACCAAGACGGTAAGGCGGTCTTCAAATTCGCCACGCTTAAGATGTCCGAGTTATGTCAGAAAATTCTTGAAAGAAATGGCCTTACTGGTGAAGATATAGATGTCTTCATTCCGCACCAAGCTAACCGCAGAATAATCCAGGCGGCTGTGGAGCGCGTCCAAATTCCACAAGATCGCGTTGTGATAAACATCGATGAGTATGGAAACACAACAGCTGGAACTCTGCCTTTGGCGATGCAATCAGCCATCGATTCCGGACAGTTGAAACGCGGCGACTTAGTACTTATGGCCTCCATGGGCGCCGGCTTCAGTGCTGGAGCGGCACTTTTCCGCTACTAAGGGCAACGAGTCGATCGCCATTTGCGGGCTTAGGTTTGGTTGATGTTGCGTTTGCCTAACCAGGAAGAAATTTTGTTGACCAGCGATGGCCTTGGTTCGCTGGCTGCATCGCTGATCAAGGATGGCTGTTCATCCTCAAGCGGAGGCGACTGCTCATTCAAGTATTCGATGAACGCCATTCTGCGTCGGTCATCTCGTTTGATCAAGGTCTCGATGACCGTTTCCGGAGTACAGGCCTCACCCTCGACAAGAATCTGCCCGAGCGGCCTGCCTGCGCGACTGTGAATATCCAATGCTCGATCGAGGTTGGACTTATCTACGAGCCCGTCTTTCAGCAGTTCCTGCCCGAGCTTGTCTTCGGTTTGTCGAACACGCTGGCGCCAGGAGAACTGTAATTCCAGTGCATCGTTGAAGTCGTCTCGAGAGCATGCCCCAAGGTCTGCCACCATGGCGCCGAATTGTTGTCGACTCCTTTCTTGAATGCCGACAGCCTTTTCGACCGTGTTCAATTGCACCACGTTATTATGGACTAGCATCTGTCCAATCTTTTGAGGGTTGGCATTAGCGGTGGCGGCTGCTGCTTCGCGGATTGACTGCTGGGTTCCCAGAACACCTTCAATATCGCGTTGCGTGCATTTCTTTAGCTCCACGAGCAGTTCACCCAAAACCAATCGTCCCTTATCTTGAAGTCGACGGGCCTCGTCAAGTTGCTTGCTGTTTGCCAACCTGTGATAGATCAGATACTGCGCCAGTACCTTCTCATCAAATCCGTCTTGAGTGACATAATGCGGATGATGGGTCATGAATTCGTTCATTTGATGCTGCGTACAAGTTCCCATGGAGATCAGCACCGCATGTAGTGGCTGGCGTCCGATCCTTTGAATGCGCAGAGCTTGTTGCAGATCTTCGTAGGTCACCACACTGTACTGAACGAGCAGCTCTCCCAGCAGCCCGACGCGATGTTCCAGGCTTTCACCTACTTTCTCTTGGGCTTGCAGGCAATTTTCAATATCGGTTTTCTTGCAAGCGCCCATTTGCAGCAGAATTTCCCCAAGCGGTTTGTCTCCATCGCGTTTGATGTTTAACGCGCGCTGTAGCTGGGTGCGGGTCAAGCGACCAATTGCCACCATAATCTCACCGACAAGCTCGTATTCAGCAGGTGGTGGCACGTGACCGTGAGCCCCAGGGCGAGCGATGTCCAGGCAGACAGATAGCAAGTCTTCCCATGTGCACATTCGCTGCTGCAACAGCACACCAGCAAGAGTCGTCTGCGGCGTAAGTAATCCTGCGATACGATTGAGCTGCGGCAAGCTGATCAGACTGCTCTCGTACGCGCGCACTGCAATGTAGAGCTGTATCGGTGGCAGGTGCGTCAGCAAGGAAAGATAGCTTTCGACTTCCGGTGCAATTTGCTCCAGGTTGACTCGACGCAATGGTGAATCAGCAATTTGCGTGTCTGCCGGATAGACATTTAAAGTTGGCGGTGTTCGGCTGGTCGGGGGAGCCATGATGTGTTCGGACTTCAGGCATGGGTAGCGATCAACGACAGGAAACATCAGCCGAGGATTTACCAGCGAAAGCGATTTGTCCGGCAAGATCAGATAGATTCCGCGTTTATCTATGCGGAACACATCGCCTTCCGGCGTCTGGAATCCTACCCAGACCTGATTCTTGTTGCACCAGATTCGAATGTACGATAGTGGGACTGAAAACGTCATTTTGTGTTTGTCGAAGAACCTTAAACCTGCAGCCCGGAGCTAGGTGGCAACTCCCGTAAGGGCGATCTACCCGATTGTCTGATGAAATAAGCAATGCTTGAGCCGATCCACAGTTTTTGCCGAAATGCTCTCCTTTGCGAAAGCGGGTATAAACCGACTAGAGGGTAACGAATATGGATATGGACCAAAGGGATACAAATACGAATTTACCGCCAATGACCATGAGTGTGGCGGTGCCTGCTATTCCGGCATCTATTCGAAACAAGAATGGACTTGCCTGGGCAACCCGGCTGAGAATTGTTGCCATTGTCACCTTCCTGACGGGGGCCTCCGGGTTCCTTTTCCTTCCGGAAGAGTTAAAATCTCTGATTTTAATGCCCAGCATGCTCATTCTGTTTGTGCTGATGCTGGTTGCCACCCACCAATTGGAGAAGCTCGTTGGCGAGCGCGACGATTATGAAAGGCGGCTGCAGGAGATGGCTTTCACTCTTTGCGAAAAGAACTCCAACCTTAAACAACTGGTCCAAATCGACCCGCTCACGCAACTGCTTAACCGAAGGGGACTGGAGAAGGCTCTGAGCGTTGAAGTCAGTCGGGCTCAGCGTATGGAATTGCGCATGTTTGCTATATTGCTTGATTGTGATGATTTCAAAGCCGTCAATGAAAACCACGGACATGCCGGCGGCGATCTGGTTTTGCAGAGCATGGCGACGAATATTTTTCGCTCAATTCGCCCGACAGATTATGTCTCGCGCATTGGCGGAGACGAGTTTATCGCCTTCCTTATAGAAATGGAAGAAGATGAAGCTGGTCGTGTAGCAGAAAGAATTCGCGCAAGCATCGCCGAATCTCCAGCCGTGTTCAATGGAAAAGCACTGCCTTGCACCGCCAGTCTTGGTGTGGCGGAATTACCTGCCAACGTCCAAAGTATCGAAGAAGTGCTGACATTGACGCGCCAAGCGCTGCAATCAAGTAAAACCTCAGGCAAAAACTCAGTCACCATCAGCGGCTTACACGGGGCTGTAATTGGTCGATAGTTTTTTAGGCTTCATCGGCAGGGATATCTTTCGACGACGCCTACTGCGCTGCAGGGTCCAGTGAACGAGGGGACAGAATAATCATCCGCTAAGACTTGACGATTCTAGCGAACGAAGTTTCTCACCGTTCCCGAGCGCGATACCGTCAGCGGAAACCGTGCTTCAGCTTCGTTGGTCAGCACGTCCGGAGGATTGGCTATCGACACAGGCAGAATGTAAGACAATCTTGTGCGAACGGTAACGGTGCCGAGCCACTGCCCGCCACGAAACGGATCAGGAACGGCAGTTATAGTGCAAGCGCTTTCCGGTCCGACAATTTGACAATCGCGGATATATCCTCTGTTGCGAGTCCGGGCCACAGTCACAACTGCTTGAGCTCGGTTAAAGTTAGGCGCCGAGTTGGACAGTAGCTGTCTGCCTATGGTGGTGTAGGTCGGTTCTACGCCAGCTGCTGCGCGCGCGCAATCGCGGGCTATTCCATCGGAAAGAGTGGCAGCAAAGTAAATAAAGGCGCAATTTACCAAGAACAGGAATACCGGTATCAAAAAAATCAACCCGCACAGAACTTCGATGAGATGTTGTCCACGGCAGCGTCTATTCGTGAGGTGATGCGATTTCTTCATTGTCATCTCAGTTTACGGCAAGAGCCTCAGCGTGATCAACTACATTATCGCTGGCAGTCGAACCGCGAATGTCACCCATAAAAGGGATTGTCAGCTGGTAATTAGACCCCACGCGAACTTGATAGAACAGCGCAGGATTGACATTTCCGGCCACAAACTCGGTAGCCACGCCCGTTGCCGGATTGACTTCGAAGAACTGCACTCGCAGGCTATTTGTGAAATTGCCTCCGCCGGGCGCGCGCAGGCGAGCAAATTGTCCAAATGCCCCATTGGCAACTCTTGACGCCGCAGTCGTTGCTGCTGTGGTTATCTGTCCCCTGGAGCCACCAGTTGCTCCTTCTCTGGCAGCTAAGCTGCAGGCAAAGTAGGCGGTGGCTACACCACAAATGTAAAAACCGAATCCAATGATGAAAAACATCACCAGGAAGCCAATAAATAGAGCCGGGCCAAACTCGGCAATGGTGCCTCGCTGATTTCTGGTCGATCGACAAGCCGTAATGTACACGTGAGGCGCTCCGGACGAACTGATGTTGAATATTCCCTGCTGGACGCAGAATCTAACGATACACCGCGCTCACATCAGCCTTCAGCGCGGGCTGGGAGGCTATCTGCAGCTTCCGATCTGGTCGACTTCACTTTAGTCGAGTTGGATGCCCTGCGGGCAAAACGCACTGCATATGATATCATTTCACAAGCGAGGTAAGTGCAGGCGAAGGCCGCCATGGTACAGCCTGAGCGCCATTCGAGGAGCGGGGCAATGAATACTCGCGCAATTTCTGAATAAGGCGCAGCCGTAACTGAACGGACAGGGTGACTCCACCACCGCTCCTCAGTACTGGGCAGTAATGCAACATAAGACGGGTAGGATTCCCAGGCAATACAACCGGCTATCAATGCGCCCAACAATATGACTATGCGAACGCGGGTCCATGGCAGAAGGAAGATCGGGACGGCCAATGCTGCGTTGATTAACGGAAATAAGTATGCCGTTATCTGATATCCCTTTTCGAATGCGATTCTGGCAAGAGCTATCTTTTCACCGTAACAGTTGCAGCTGGAAACGGCCTGCGACATATAGAATTCGCACGAGCCGATAATGGACACAACTACAGCCAACGGTGCCACGAGCATTGCTGCAATTGCAAACTTTGCACAGGTCAACAACGTCAGCCGCTGCCCAATTGAGCGGATCCACTTTTTCAGGCTGTTGGTCATTTAATCTTTCGAATCACTTGCTGGCGGTGCCGGCTGATTCGGAGGAGCGGCAAATGGTTTGTCTGCTCCTTCCGTGAGGTCCTTGAATTTTGCCGTTATGCTCTGATCTGTCGATTTGTTCTGGGCTCGCAAAGAAGTATCGAGCATGCGCAGAGTGCCTTGATATTCGTTGTTGTCAGTTTGCTTGAGCACTTCCATAATTTGCACTTTCTTGCGCAAAACTTTTTCCGCAGAGGCGAAGTCGCGCTTCCTGAAAAAGCTAGATTGCAGCATGCCGAAACCATTGCAAACACTTTGTGTAACCAGCGACTTATTTGCATTGGTGTATTCGGGAAGCATCAGAATATCAGCGCACTGAGAGTATGCTTGGAAGGCTGCGGTTGGGTTGCCTTGAGCCTCTAACTCGATACCCTGAGCCCGCAATTCCCCAGCTTCTTTTACGAGGTTTCGTTTAGTATCCGCCATAACTGGCAAACATATTGCCAGAGCAAGAATTGCCGCGGCTAGTGGCTTGTAGATCTTTTTCATTTAAACAACTCCTTTTATCTCAGAGGCTTTTTAAAAAAGCTAGTAAGGCATTTTTATCTTCGGGGGTCAGTTTCTTGTAGGCTTGCGCCGATTCCGAGCTCTGTCCTCCATGCATTGTAATGGCTGTATGTAAATCGCGTGTTCTTCCATCATGAAGGAGGAATTTCTTGAAGCGCAAACCCCACAATGGTGTTGTCCTCCACTCTCCTCCTTTCGCTCCTTCCTGAGGAATGCCATCAGCAAGTTCGGGTCCCATGTCGTGCACAAGCAAATCGGTGTAGGGGCTAAATGTCTGGCTTTCAAGCGCTTTCACTCGTACCTGTTTGGTCTCAGGCAGTTTCCCTTCGGGATCGGCAAATATGCACTCAGAAGCCGTCTTCCAGGTGGGTCTGTGGCAGAAAGCACAGTCAAGCTTCTTGAAGACTGCCTCTCCTTTCGTTACTTCCGGCGTAATAGGGCCTCGTGGTGCCGGTGCAAGCAGTGACTGATACCATGCCAGGGCCAGCAGAATTTTTCCTTTATCGTTGGGACTCCCTGCCTTGTTTGCAATTCTGAGAAAATCAGGATTGTCGCCAAGCGGCTCAGTTGAATTTTCCGTGTGCGCTGCGAAAGTGGTTAGACCCATTTCGATGTTCATTGCACCGGTAGTAAAGTTGAACAAGTTTATGTGTTGATTTTTCCAGCCAAATCTTGCGGCCCGAGCGGACTCTGTGTAGCGGTCAACTGCGGAAATTTGACGCCCGGCCAATGCCGGATTTTCCATCGATTCTTGTACCCCCTGAGCCGCGATGTCGCCGTCAGGTATGCAGTCTATTAATCCGTCACCAAAGATAGGTGGTGAATGACGGTTGGATTGCAATTCCGCTTCTAGTGGAATTTGCTCGAAATCAAGGTGATTCTCAAAGGCAAATTTATTAGGGAACTCAGTGGTAACGCTCCTTCGTTGCAAGCTCGGACCGCCACGCGTCAAAAAGAAGTCCACATCAGGCTTGCCTAGATCCTGGATCACTTCTTTCAATGGCAATTTGCTCTTTGCAGAACCTTCAACCCGCCGGGCGTAATTCAAAATACTGGTGCTCGATAGGTCACGACCCTCGCCACCGGAAACCATTGGCTGACCATGACATTCAAAACAGCTTTTGCCGTTGAACAAAGGACCTAGACCTTCCTCCGGCGTGAATTCTTTTTTGAAAAGTACTTCGCCGACGTGAAATTTGCGAACCTCTTCTGGAGTCAGCCCTGGTAGTGGGCCTCCGAGGCATTTTACCGGATTGTTCAGATCGGCAGCGGTCAATATATCTTGCTTGGCGGCCGTACAACCGCTGAGTGCGAACAAGACAATTGGAACTAGGATTGTGTACCTAGTCATTCCATTCATGAGCGAACCCTCTTTGAACTAATGATTACATTCCCGTATGCAAGTGATCATTATGTCGCGTTCTTCAAGACTTTTGTGGGGAAAAGGACAAAGCCCCGGAGAATTTCTCCGGGGCTTTGCACTAAGTCCTCTTTAGTGTGTCGGAGGTGGAGGTGATGGTGCTGGAGGCACTTGCACCGGTGGAATTGGCGACCTTGGCTTCGGTGGTAGTGGAACCACCTTCAGCGGTGGTGTGTAGGGTAACGGCGACTGGAATGAAAGTCTTACAGCCTCGTTGTCGCAGATTCGTTCTTGTGGATTGCCGCCGGTTGAGGCTCTTCCACAATCGAGCTTGTTGCCTGGTGTCGCCTCATTCCTGAGGTCAACGGCAGGCCGTGAGAAGTCGTCACAGTTGCACAGACCTATTAGTGACCAGAGAACATCATAACGTCCGTTGTCTGCATCGCGGTCACACTTGGACTTGACACTTAGAATATTGAGTCCTTGAACTCTACTTTGCCCTTCGAGCAGTGCAGATGTGCCCGTAGCGTTTTCGAGACTGTTTCCGTTTTCGTTTTTGTAGGCACCGCCACCAAGTGCGTTTTTCGATTGGTCATACATTGGTGGTGCGCCATTTCCGTTATTCGGTGCCTGAGCTGATACTTCGAGCCTGATTGCTCCTTGTCCACCTAAACTGGCATCGCCCACACTAAGGAACTCAAAGTTCCTTGTTTGAGAGGAGGGTTGGACTGAAGGTGGGCAATTG
>JADYXS010000392.1 GCA_021772155.1 Candidatus Obscuribacter sp. | reverse complement strand
CTCGCACGCGAGTACTGAATGATGATCTTGGCAAGGTCTTTGAGCGCTGGTATCCAGGGAGTCAGGCCGCTTAGACCCCGCAGTTTTTTATGCTCTCCATATAGCGTGCATGCCAGGACCTACAGTGCCTTGACTTCTTCGAGATCCTTGTATGTTTTCTCTAAAATGGCTTGAAAACACACATCACAATAGCGTTTGTATTTTACAAACGGACCTCCGTGTGTTGGGATCTCGATGCATGGATCGCCTTTCTTGAAGTCACCTTTGCAGCGGGAGCATTTTGATGCTTGTTTCACCGTCTCCCGAGCTGGTCTACCATTAGTTCCTCCGATCAACGAAGGCACCGGTCCTTTAGGCTTTGCTTTGTTCATAATCAGATTTTGCCTTTCGCAGTTTTCTAACCAACGGTTGGAGAATTTTGTCGTCGAGATTGTCTAGGAGTTCTTTAAATTCCTCCGAGCTTGCGTCTTGCCGAGTGGTGCCCAATTCGTCTTTTATCTGTTGATTGACCATCATCAACGCGCATACATAATTGTTTTTGCCGGAGATGATCCGCAAGGTCTTGTACTTATAGGCAATTTCGGTGCCACCACTTTCGAGTTCGACGTGGTTCAGAAGTATTTTGGCGAGTCGTGCACCTTGCTCGCTAACGCGTCTTTTGAGTTCTTCCCACTGCTTCTGGGGCAAAATCGGAAATGGTTCAGTAGCAGCGTGTTTCCGCAGTGCTGACTGCTTCGCCTTCTTAACCATCTCTTCCACATGCGATGGATCTAGTCCCATAAGAGTCATGCGTTCCCGGAGATCTTCGATGATGTGCGCATCTTCCAGAGTAATGAAGTCTTCCTCCCACAACGAATCAATGATTTCACCATGAACCACAACTCTCTCACCGGATCTCAACCTGGTAGAGCCGTCACGGACGGCTTGTGATACTTCAGGCTCTTCGCCGCCAATGACCTTATCCCAAAAGGCTTGATCGTCGTTTTCGAAGTCTTTGAACTCTTTTAGTCGCGCGTCCAGGTTCATTCCCAGGTGAGTGACTATGTGTCCCACATTGTCTGGGTGCGTAGGGTCGTTTTGAACAATCACCCGCATAATGCGTCCGACAAATTGGATATAGGGAGCAAGCGAACGGAATGGGCGAAAAATGGCAGCAACACTAAGTTTTGGGTGGTCGAATCCCTCGCCAAGCATTTGAACCTGAATAATGCAGTCGAGAGAACCGTTCCTTAATCTCCCAAGGATTTCCTCCTGTTCTTCCTCTGTGAGTTTGCTATGAATTACGTTGGCACTGTAGCCCCGTTCTACATAAAGTTTCCTGATATCTTTGGCGTGGTTGATGGAACAAGCCACAGCGATGAGCTGATGTTGTGTGCCGCTTTGACGCAGCTCCTCTAACTTAGCCAAACTGCTTTCCACTATGTGCTGATTGCACGGCTCAGACATCGCGATTCCACGACTAAACATTTCATCTTCTTTGAGTTCCATAACTTCGTCTAAAGTGTAGGATTTTACCGCTTGGTCTTTGAATGACAAAGTCACCTCAGACGGTGCGACATAACTTGCTTTGAGGCGTTTTATGTATCCCTTCAGCATCGCGCTTCTGAATGGAAATCGATAGATCAGTTCGCCATTAATAACTTTCCGATCACTGCGAAATGGAGTTGCGGTAAGGAAAATAACTTTCGCCTTGGGAAATCTCTCCATCGCGTTTTCCCAGCTCTTAGCTGCACTGTGGTGCGCCTCGTCCACGATTATCATGTCGAAGAAATTCTCTGGAAATAGTGAAAGCCACTTGTCCTCATTTGTAGCCAGTTGGTGAATATTGGTTATAACGATATGACATTTTTTCGCGATGGAAATATTGCCGGAATCCAGAGTACAGGCTAACGGTCCCGCTACCATTTGGTCCGGACGCAAGACACCAGTTTTTCGCCAAAAGCACTTCTGCCGATTGGTGATGTCCATTGCGGCGAACAATTCGTCTTTAATCTGAAGGTTTGGAGCGATTACTAGCACTCTTCCCGCAGCCAAGCCGAGCGGCAGAATAGCAGCCAGTCCAGACTTACCGCACCCTACTGGAAGTTGGATTATGCCGTTGTTTTTACCGGCATGAAAAAATTCGTAGCTGCGTTGATAGCCGTCCCTCTGAGGTTCGCGGAGGCTGTTGTCGCCATCGAGGTTAGCTTCAATATTTAGGAAGAACGTTTCGAATGGTTCGCTTGCCCTAACCCAGGCGTCTAGTGCTTGCCTTTCAAATGTCCATTTCTTGCCGACCTTGCGGGAAGGAATTTTGCTCTCGCGGGCCAGCGTGTAGAGCACAGTTTTTCCCATACCTAAATAGTCCGCAGCCTCATCCAATGAGAGCCATCCAGTCGTATCCATAAATCACCCATAGTTACCACCTGCTATCAAATGATAACAAATGATAGATAGCCTGTCAAAATCTTAAAACCGCTACCTTGACTCTAATGTTATATATGTTATACAGTATAACAACTATGACAAACTCCATCAATATTGTTGCCACTCTCAGGGCAATTCGCGCCAATCTCAATCTCACTCAGGAGCAGCTTGCCGAACGGCTGGGCGTCTCCTTCGCAACCGTCAATCGATGGGAAGGTGGCGCTATTCAGCCCCAAAAGGCTGCTGTCGAAGCCATTGCTGCTCTTGCACTGGAGGCGGGCGTTAACGATGAGGATGGAACGCCAAATTCACCGACGACAACAGTTGTTCGTCCTCGACGCGGCAAGACGACCGCAGCTCCTTCAACTAAACCTATGGAACAAATGCTGTGGGACGCAGCGTGCTCGATCCGTGGCGAAAAAGAAGCAGCCAAGTTCAAAGATTATTTGCTTCCTTTGCTCTTTCTCAAGCGGTTATCCGATGTTTTCGATGATGAAATCGTCCGACTTGCGGAAGAATATGATGATCGCGAGACTGCCCTTGAAATTGCAGAAACAGACCACTCGTTGCTCCGTTTTTATTTGCCCCCAGAGGCTCGTTGGGCAGCAATCAGTGACCGCAAAGCTTACGAATGGCCTGTAAACGAGAAACCGAAGGACGTAGGAGAGCACCTCACCAAAGCAGTTCGCGCGGTGGTTAAACATAATCCGTCACTCTCTGGAGTAATTGATGTAGTCGACTTCGCGGCAGAAAGAAATGGCGAGCGCGATATCAATCCTGCGAAACTGCGTGGTGTTGTCGAGACATTTTCAGATCCGCGCTACCGGCTCGGGCTCGCCGATGTACAGCCAGACTTTCTCGGACGTGCTTATGAATATTTGCTCCGCAAATTCGCTGAAGGTTCCGGCCAGAGCGCAGGCGAGTTTTTTACTCCTACTGAGGTGGGCCTTCTGATGGCCAATGTTATGAAGCCAAAACCGGGAGAGACTTGTCACGATTACGCTTGCGGTTCCGCTGGGTTACTCATAAAGCTGCAACTTGTCGCGCGCGATCTCGATCCGACAAGCAAAGTCCCGCTCAAGCTCAGTGGACAAGAACTGCAAGCGGAAAGCTACGCGGTCGCGCAGATGAACGCTATCATCCACGACATGGAGATGGAACTTGCGCGCGGCGACACTATGATCAATCCGAAGTTTCGAAATTCAGACGGTAAGATCTCCACCTACGACATCGTCGTGGCCAATCCTATGTGGAATCAACCTTTTGCCTCCGATTTGTTCAGCAATGATCCTTTCGATCGTTTTAGAACTACTGGCGGTGTTACAACGGCAAAGGGCGATTGGGCATGGCTCCAACATTCAATTGCATGTATGAGTGAGCATGGTCGCGCAGCTGTGGTCCTCGATACAGGTGCAATGACACGCGGTTCGGGTTCAAAAAATGAGGATAAAGAGCGAAATATCCGCAAGTGGTTTGTCGACCATGATCTTATCGATGGTGTCATTCTTCTGCCGGAGAATCTTTTTTACAACACCGGTGCAGCTGGTGTCATCGTGATACTTAGTAAGCGTAAACCTGCTGCGCGAAAGGACAAAATTGTACTGCTCAACGCTAGCCTGCATCTTCGCAAAGGGCGACCCAAAAACTATATACCGGAAGAAGACATTCAGCCTCTGGCTGCGATGTTTCTCAAGGGTGAATCAGTCGACAGCGAACTGGCTGTAATTACTCGTGCGCAAGCTGAAGAAGCAGATTACAACTTGAGTCCAAGCCGATGGGTCATGGCTCGTGAAAACGGCACCGTGAACGACATTGCTGCTCTAATTGCAAGCTTGTCTTCTCTTTCTTCTGAATTGCGCGATGCTGACGATAGTCTCTTTCGCCTTACACGTCCACTAGTCCGAGAGCTATAGCCAATGAAAACAGTATTCCCGGTTCTGCCGCTAAACGAGATTACTGAGCCTATCTCAATATG